>JAJDZE010000193.1 GCA_022824805.1 Acidimicrobiia bacterium
CTGGCTGCCAGCGCCCATACTGGGCACTCTTGGATTCCCCGCAACGACAAGGCGATGTGACATGAAGCTTGCAACCGGTGTCGGCTACTGGGCGGCTGGCCCGCCGCCTGATGCGTTGGAGACGCTGCAACTCGCCGAGCAGCTCGGCTTTCATTCCTTCTGGACCGCGGAGGCCTACGGCTCCGATGCCCTGACGCCGCTGGCATGGTGGGGCAGCCACACCGAGCGCATCGGGTTGGGCACCGGCATCATCCAGATCTCTGCACGCACTCCGGCCGCTGTGGGCATGGCGGCGATCACCATGGACCACCTCAGCGGCGGCAGGTTCATCCTGGGGCTCGGCGTGAGCGGTCCGCAGGTGGTCGAAGGCTGGTACGGACAGCCCTATCCCCGCCCGCTGGCACGCACCCGGGAGTACATCGAGATCGTCCGGGCGATCCTCGAACGAGACAAGCCGGTGAGCTTCAGCGGCGACCACTACCAGATGCCCTTCCCGGGGGGCATGGGCCTCGGCAAGCCGCTGAAGTCCACCGTGCACCCGCTGCGGGCAGACGTGCCGATCTACCTCGGCGCAGAAGGCCCCCGCAATGTGGCCTTGGCAGGCGAGCTGTGCGAGGGCTGGCTGCCGCTGTTCTTCGCCCCCAAGGACAACCAGTTCTACGCGGATGCGCTGAACGCCGGCTTCGCCGCGGCGGGCAAACCGCTCGTCGGCGACGACGGGCGAATCCCTGACGATGCCGACTTCGAGGTCGTGTGCCCGATCAGCGTGGTGCCCGACGACGACTTCGAGCGAGCGGCCAACCGCATCCGCCCCATGCTGGCGCTGTACATGGGCGGGATGGGTGCCCGCGATGCCAACTTCCACTACGACGTGTTCTGCCGGATGGGCTACCAGCACGTCGCCGACGAGGTGCAGGACATGTACCTCACCGGCCACAAGCAGGAGGCAGCGGCGACCATCCCGATCGAGCTGGTCGAGGAGGTCGCGCTGATCGGCCCGATGGACAAGATCGCGGCAGACCTGCGGCGCTGGGACGACACCGTGGTGACCGTGCTGCAGCTCTCCGGCCCGCCGACGCTGTTGGCGGCCATGGCCGAACTCGTCGCCGACTGAGCGGGCGGCACAGTCCCCGACACTGAACCGCGCGAGGCGCTGATCGAAAGGCAACCGAACATGGACCTGACAGGAAAGATGGCCGTCGTCACCGGGGGTTCCGGCGACATCGGGCGTGCCATCTGCGAAGCGCTGGCTGCGGCCGGCTCTGACGTGATCGTGACCTACGTGGGCGATCAGGACCGTGCCGAAGCCAGCGCCGGGCTGGTGCGCGACGCCGGCCGGCAGGCCAGCATCGTGCAGCTCGACCAGCGCGACGAGGCGTCGATCGACGCAGCGGCCGCCGCGATCGCCGAGCACGGGCGTTGCGATGTGCTGGTCAACAACGCGGCATGGAACATCGGCATCCCATTCAGAAATCTCGAGACGCTCGACTCGGCGACGTGGGACCGAGTGCAGGAGACCAACCTGCGCGGCCCCTACCTGCTGACACGGGCGCTGGCCGAGCTGCTGGCTGCCGACGGTGGCGGGCGGGTCGTCAACATCGCCTCGGTGGGCGGCCTGTTCCCCGGTTCGAGCAGCATCGCCTACAGCTGCTCCAAGGCTGGCCTCATCCACCTCACCCACTGCCTGGCCGTGGCAATGTCGCCTTCGGTCACGGTGAACTGCGTGGCACCGGGCCTCGTCGAAGGCACCCGCATGGCGGCCCGCCTGCCCGACGAGGTCTCCGAAGGCGCCCGCCGAGGTGCGCTACTGGGCCAAGTGGGCAGTCCGATAGACATCGCCAACGCCACAGTCATGCTGTGCGAGGCCGAGTCGATCACCGGCCAGACCGTGGTGGTCGACGGCGGCAACCCAGCCGCCATGAACTTCGGCTGAGCCGGCCGCACCGCCCCGGCCACTCCGCCGCCCACACCATCGACGGGAGATCGCCATGACCGCAGCCGCCAACGGCGCTCCGGAGCAGCCGAATGTGCTGTTCATCATCACCGACCAACAGCGCGCCGATCACACCGGCTTCGGCGGCAACGAGGTGGTACGCACGCCCAACCTCGACGCGCTGGCGGCCCGGGGAATGGTGTTCGACAACGCCTGGGTGGCCAATCCGATTTGCATGCCGAACCGCTCCACGATCATGACCGGACGCATGCCCAGCGCGCACGGCGTGGTCTTCAACGACCGGTCGCTCGAGCCGGGCGCCAACACCCACGTCCGGCAGTTCCGGGCGGCTGGCTACCGCACAGCGCTCATCGGCAAGTCGCACCTGCAGCACGGAATGTCCCGTAACGCGGGGCTACCGACGGGTGCGCCCGCCGGCGCAGTCGACCAGTACTGGCCGGCGGGTTGGGACACGCTCGAAGATGCAGAGCGCTACGTGAACGGAGCTCCCAAGTTCCCCGACAGCTTCTACGGATTCGAACATGTCGAGATGGCTATCGACCATGGTGCACGCGTCAGCGGTCACCACCTGCTGTGGGCACTCGACCGCGGCGGCCGCCTCGAAGACCTCATGGTGCCGTTGACGCCAGAGTCGCCGGCGCGGCGCCGCTCAGAACGCTGGTGGCAGGTGTACGAACCGTCCTACGGGCCGGAGCTGCACTCCACGACGTTCGTCACCGAGCGCACCATCGCCTTCATCGAAGACGCAGCCACCCAAGGCGGACCGTGGCTGGCGTGGGCCTCCTTTCCCGACCCGCACCACCCGATGACGCCGCCCGGCGAGTGGTTCGACCGTCACCGTCCCGACGACATGGAAGTCCCGGTCTCGGTCGACGATCCGCTGGATGGTGCTCCAGAATATGTGCAGCGCATCAGCCAGCTACACCCGAGCAGGCAGCGCGGCTGGGTCACGCCGTGCGGCGTGGCCGGCGACCACCAGATGCTGCGGGAGGCCTTGGCTGCCACCTACGGGATGATCGAGATGATCGATGACGGCATCGGCCAGATCCTGACTGCGCTCGACCGGCTCGGCCAGACCGGCAACACCATCATCGTGTTCACCAGCGACCACGGCGACATGATGGGCGACCACGGGCTGATGCTGAAGGGCTTCCTGCACTACCGCGGCACCCTTGCAGTGCCGTATGTCATCGTCGACCCGCGGCGCTCGCCAGGCCGCACCCAATCGCTGGCCGGCAGCATCGACCTGGGGCCGACGCTGCTGGAGCTTGCCGATGTTCCCGGCTACGACGGCATCGGAGGCCGCAGCCTCGTGCCCATCCTGGACGACCCCGCGGCGTCTGTGCGTGACGACGTGCTCATCGAAGACGACTTCCCCGGCGCGCTGACGATGGACATCTTGACACCGGTCAAGACCCGAACCCTCGTCACCGCCGACCTGCGACTGACCCGCCACAGCGACGGTGCCGAGCAGCTCTTCGACACAGCGGCCGACCCCGACGAGATCGCCCCGCTCGGCCACAGCGAGCCCGCACGTCGTGCCGAGATGTACGAACGCCTGGCTGCTGCCCTGATCGAAGCCGACGACATCGCCCGCGGCATGCCCCTGAACCCGCCCTCTGCCTCGCCCAACGGGAGCGAATCCTCCTTTCGCGCGTAGCCTCACCCGCCATGCCGACCGACACCCTCGTCATGGATCACGTCGCCGTGGTCAGCGACCGTGCCTGGGACAACGTGATCCGCTACTCGCGTGATCTGGGCGGGCGCTGGATTGGCGGGCCTGACAACGATCCGTCGTCGGACGCAGGCGACGACTTCTACTTCTGTCAGGTCGCGTTCGAGGGCGGCACCCGGGTCGAGATTCTGGAGCCGGTCCCTGGCGAGGGCAGCGACTTTCTGCGGCGCTTCCTGGCGCGCAACGGACCAGGTACGCACCACTTCACGTTCAAGACGCCCGACTTCGCCGACACCGTCGGCGCGCTCGGCGACGCCGGTTACAACGTCATCGGGGTCAACGAGGAAAGCCCCACGTGGAAAGAAGCGTTCCTGCACCCCAAGGACAGCTGGGGCATGGTCATCCAGGTCGCCTGGGCAGGCGGCGATGGCTGGGACGACGCCCCGCCGCTACCGCCAACCCGTCACGCACAGTCCACGTCGCTGGCGACGGTGGTCCATCTGGCATCCGATGTGCAGGCTGCCGCCGCGCTGTTCAGCGGACCGCTCGGCATGGAGCAGGCCGACGAGTGGAAGGATCCCAACGTCGGGGCCGGCGTCGACCTGCGCTCGGGTCCGTGGAACCTGAAGCTCATCCAGCCGACCGAGGCCAACTTGGCCCACTGGATGGGCAACCGGCCCGGCCGCCTGCAGCTCCTGCACTTCCAGCTCGACGACCCCGGCCTCGTCCCCGGCGCGCAACGGGTGGGCGCGTGCGGCGGAGGCGAGCAGCAGGACGCGATGTTCATGGTGCCGCCCGAGCACAACCTGGGCGTGCGTCTCATGCTCACCGAGCACAACTGACAGCCACTACTCCCCAGCAGGCGGCACCCAGAGGTCTACTGGCACCAGACAGAGGCGGCGGCCAGCGATCGGGGCTGGGTGAGCGGTGGCATCCCGATGACGGCAGCGGTCGCTGGCGGACGTTGTGATGATCTCATCGAGCACGCCGTCGGTCTGCGGCCAGTCGCACCCCACCGTGAACAGCGTGCCATCGGGATCAAACCAGAAGCACTCCCCCACCTCGAGCGCCGCAACCCTGGATTGATCGACGTTGTCGCTGGCGGTCATATAGGCGCTGGCCACGAAGATCACCATGCCCACCACCGCAATCGCCGCCCACGGCAGCACCCGCACCACCAGCGCCGCGCTGCGGTGACGGACCACGAAGCCGCCCGGACCACCGGGCTCCACCGTGGCGCCGCTGCGTTCGTGAGCCCACGGATCACCGAGGTCGGGCTCACGCGGCTCAGTGCCCGCGCTCGACGCCGGCCGCGCCGCGGTCGCCGCTCCGGCCGCATGGCCGCCAGCGGCGCCCGAAGGCCGACTGCGGGCCTCCAGTTCGGCTCGCTCGGCGTCATAGGAGCGGCGCGAGTCGGCGGAACCGAGGACGCGCCACGCTTCGTTCACCGACCGCATCCGGCTGTCGGAACGCTCGCTCTGAGCTTCTGTGACATCGCCGCGCCGATCAGGATGATCGGCCCGCGCTGCCCGGATCCACGCTCGCCGTATCTCGGCGGTGTCGGCGTCCGGGCGTACTCCCAGCGTCGCGTAATGATCGGGCAACTTGGCCACCGGAGGCCTCCCACCGGCGACGCTACTTGCGCCTGCCGACCACACGGCCACCCCAAGCCATTGCCGGGCGAGGCTCGCTACTGTGCACGGGAAACCGGACCGGGGACGCGAGCCATCCAACCTGTGGACCAACCGCAGCAGGCCGGTCCGGCAGAAGCATTCACCGCGAGCCGCCGAGCGTCCTCGGCACGCAGCAACCGTCAAGCGAGTCAACACGAGGCAGAACTGACATGACGAACAGCAACATCCCGCCCCGCACCCCCGTTCTTGTGGGCGCTGGACAGTTCAAGCAGCGCCCTGAGGTTCCCGTCGACGCGCTCGAACCGGTCGCCATGATGGCCGAGGCACTGGCCGCGGCTGCGCAAGATGCTGGCGCACCGGGGCTGACCAGCCGAGCCACCCACACCTGGGTCGTGAAGGGCGCCTGGCCCTATTCCGACCCGGCCGCATTGCTCAACGAGCGCTTCGGGGCCAGCGGCAAGACCGGGCTGTCCACCGACGGCGGCAACACACCGCAATCGCTGGTGAATGAAGCCTGCCGACGCATCAGCACCGGCGAAGCCGACATTGTGCTGATCGCCGGGGCGGAAGGCATCTGGAGCCGACGCCGAGCGCGTCGGGCAGAGCAGCGCATTCCCTACACCGACCAGAGCGACGTGCTGCCCGACGAATACCTCGGCAAAGACGTCGTGATGAACAACAAGGTGGAAGCCGAACGCGGCCTGAGAGACCCGATTTGCCTCTACCCGGTCTTCGAGTCGGCCTTTCGTGCGTCGCGAGCCGAGTCGATGGACGGCCATCGCGACCGCGTTGCCGCGATGTGGGAGAAGTTCAACCAGGCAGCGGTGGCCAACCCGTACTCATGGGTGCGAACGCCCATGACCGCAGAGGAGATCCGCAACCCGAGCCCCAGCAACCGGCTCGTCGGCTTCCCCTATACGAAATCGATGAACTCCAACTGGGATCTCGACTTGGCCGCAGCGCTCATCGTGTGCTCCGCGGAGGCGGCGACGGCAGCGGGGGTGTCCGCCGACCGCTGGGTATTCCCCCATGCCGGCACGGACGGGCGCGACACCGACTTCGTGTCCAACCGGGGCGATCTGCACAGCTCGCCCGCCATCCGGGTGGCGGGCCGGCGGGCGATGGAGCTGGCGGGCGTGGACGTCGACGACATCGACTACGTCGACCTGTACTCGTGCTTCCCCTCCGCGGTGCAGATCTCGGCCACCGAGCTGGGCCTCGGCCTTGAGCGCGACCTGACGCTCACCGGCGGGCTCACCTTCGCCGGCGGGCCGCTCAACAACTACGTCACCCACTCCATCGCCACGATGGCCAACACACTGCGCGAGAACCCGGGCAGCATCGGGCTGTGCTCGGCGAACGGCGGCTACCTCACCAAGCACGCCTTCGGCGTCTACTCGACTACGCCGCCTGCCGACGGCTTCCGCCATCAAGACTGCCAACACGAGATCGACCGGTTTCCATCGGTCGAGTTGGACGACGACTACAGCGGCGACGCCACAATCGAGGCGTACACCGTCATGCACGGCCGGGAGGCGCCCGAAGTGGCCTTGGCAGCGGTGCGGACGCCGAACGGGCGGCAGTGGGCGCGCAGCAGCGACCCTTCGCTCATGGACGAGATGACGCAGACCGAGTTCGTCGGCACTGACGTCGTCATCAGCGACGCATTCGAGTTCGCCCCGGCCTGATCGGGTGCGCGGGCGGATGTCCACAAGACGCCCCCCTATGCACACACATTGTCCACAGGACGCGCCCACAGGCGTCGGCGATCTGCGGAGACTTCGCCGCCCCCTTGTGGAAAGTGACCCCGATTGCGTACTCTCACGGGCGCAGGGTGCTTCGCCCCGCTGTGCCTTGCATTGACCGCACAGGGGCTTGAGCCATCATGTCCGCCGCCAACGGGGCCCCATCATCCCAGCGCTATCTCAATCGAGAATTGTCTTGGCTCGACTTCAACCATCGCGTCCTGGCACTCGCGCATGATCGAGAGCTTCCGCTCCTTGAGCGCATCAAGTTCGTGGCCATCCATGCGTCGAATCTCGACGAATTCTTCCAGGTGCGGGTGCCCACGGTGCTTGACTCCATCGAGGCCGGAGTGCGCCAGGCCGGCGCCGACGGCCTGACCCCGCGGGCACAGCTCGAGGGGATCCGGGAGGCCGCGGCCGAACAGCTCGAGGACGCTTCGTCGCTGTTCGAGGACGAGCTGAGGCCGGCGCTCGCTGCCGAGGGCATCTCCTTCGTCGAACCCGACGATCTCGATGCCGCCAGCCGCGCCTGGGTGGCCGAGCTCTTCAGCGAGCAGGTGTTCCCGGTGCTGACCCCGCTCGCTGTCGATCCGGCTCATCCCTTTCCGTACATCTCGGACCTGTCGCTGAACCTCGCCGTGTTCGTCGAGCACTCGCGCAGCGGGCCGTCGTTCGCCCGGGTGAAGGTGCCGCCGATCCTGCCGCGTTTTCTGGCCCTGCCCGGTGAGAGCCGCTTCATCACGCTGGAATCGGTCATCGCCGGACACCTCGGCGACCTGTTCCCGGGCGTGAAACTGCTGAGCCACAGCACGTTCCGGGTCACTCGTGACGCCGATCTCGACATCGACGACACCGAGGCCGACGACCTGCTCAAGCACATGGAACTCGAGTTGCGCCAGCGGCGCTTCGGCGGGGCCGTGCGACTCGAGGCTGCGCCCGACTTGGGCGACGACGCGCTGGACATGCTGACCCGCGAGCTGAAGCTGACTCACGACGACGTCTACACCTCGAAAGGACTGCTTGGCCTGTCCGACCTGTTCGAGCTCTACGGCATCGACCGTGACGATCTCAAGACGCCGCCGCACAACCCGCGAACGCCGCTGCCGCTGCGCGCCGCGACCGAAGCCAGTGCGCGGCTCGCCGGCGGCACCGCGAGCCGGCGGGGGGCCGCAGAGGAGCCCGAGACCGGCGTCGACTTCTTCGACGTCCTCAAGCGCCAGGACGTCCTGGTGCATCTGCCGTACGAGTCGTTCACGACCAGCCTCGACGCCTTCATTCGCCAAGCCGCCGACGACCCCGATGTGCTCGCCATCAAGCTGACCATGTACCGGACCTCGGAGCGGACTCGACTGGTGGACTCGCTCATCCGTGCGGCGGGGCGGGGCAAGCAGGTCGTCGTGGTGGTCGAGCTGAAGGCCCGCTTCGACGAGCACGCCAACATCGAGTGGGCACGCATCCTGGAGCGCGCGGGCGTGCATGTGGCCTACGGCGTCGTGGGACTGAAGACTCACTGCAAGCTGGCCATGGTGGTGCGGCGCGAGCCCCGTGGCATCGGCCACTACTGCTTCGTCGGCACCGGCAACTTCAACGCCGACACCGCCCGCATCTACGAGGACTTCGGGCTGCTCACTGCCGACCGCGACTTCGCAGCCGATGTGGCTGCACTGTTCAACTCGCTCACGGGCTACAGCCGCAAGACCGACTACCGCAAGCTGGCCGTAGCACCGCACAGCCTCGGCCAGTCGCTGGTCAAGCACATCGCAGCCGAGGCCGCTGAGCCCGACGGCCACATCTTCATGAAGATGAACGCCATCGTCGACAGCGAGGTGATCGACGCCCTGTATGAGGCGTCACAGCAGGGCTGCCGCATCGACCTGGTGGTGCGCGGCATCTGCTGCCTCGTCCCCGGCGTCGAGGGCATGAGCGAGAACATCTCGGTGCGCAGCATCGTCGGCCGCTTCCTGGAGCACAGCCGCGTGTACCGGTTCGGCAATCGCGACCGGGGCTACACGATCCTGCTGGGCTCGGCCGACGCCATGCCGCGCAACCTGCGCTACCGCGTCGAGGCGCTGGCGCCCATTGAGGCGCCTGCACTCGTCAGCGAACTGGTCGATCTCACCGACATGTACCTCGACGACGGCATTGCTCGCTGGGAGCTCGGCAGCGGCGGCGAGTGGACCAAGCACTGCGGCACCGATCTGCACCAATCGATGCTGACGCTGCACGCCGACCGCCGCCGCTAGCACCCGTGTAAAGTGTTCTGCGTGATTCGCGCCTCGACTCACACCGCGCTGCATTCCGCTACCGGGCTGCTCCTTCTTACCTAGGCGAGGACCGCACAGGTCCTCGCCCAACCTCCTGCGCCTCCGGGCCAGGGGGTTTTTTCGTGGCCCGAACACGACCGATCCGCCCGAAACCCACCGATCCGATTTCCCAGAACCCCAATCGGCCGCCCCAATTGCAGGAGATTCCCATGGCAGACGTCAAGCGCATCAGCGCTCAGCAGCCGAGCCCGATGCCGTACGGCCTCTATGGCACCTACGCCTATCCCGCGCACCTGCCAGACCGCACCTGGCCCGACAAGATCATCTCCGAGGCGCCGCTGTGGTGCTCGGTGGACCTGCGCGACGGCAACCAGGCCCTCATCGACCCGATGGACGTGCCGCGCAAGCGCCAGATGTTCGAGGTGCTCGTCGAGATGGGGTTCAAGGAGATCGAGGTGGGCTTCCCGTCAGCCTCCGCCCCCGATTTCGAGTTCTGCCGCATGCTCGTCGAGGAAGACCTGGTGCCCGACGACGTCTGGATCCAGGTGCTCACGCAGAGCCGGCCCGAGCTGATCGAGCGGACCTACGAGTCGATCGCCGGGGCGAAGAAGGCGATCGTGCACCTGTACAACCCGACCTCGGAGCTGCAGCGCCGCGTGGTGTACCGGCTCGACAAGGAGGGCATCCGCGACATCGCCGTCTCGGGCACCCGGCTCTGCAAGGAACTGGCCCAGCGCCATGAAGGCGGGGCGATCCGCTTCGAGTACTCGCCCGAGTCGTTCACGGGCACCGAGATCGACTTCGCGCTGGAAGTGTGCAACTCCGTCAGCGCCGAATGGGGCGCCACCGCCGACGATCCGATCATCCTGAACCTGCCCGCCACCGTGGAGATGGCGACGCCGAATACCTACGGCGACCTCATCGAGTACTTCCATCGAAACGTGGGCAGCCGCGACGCCGTCGTGCTGTCGCTGCACCCCCACAACGACCGCGGCTGCGGTGTGGCGGCGGCAGAGTTCGGTGTGATGGCAGGAGCTGACCGGGTGGAAGGCACCCTGTTCGGCAACGGCGAGCGCACCGGCAACGTCGACATCATCACGCTGGCGATGAACCTGTTCAGCCAGGGAGTCGATCCCGAGCTGGACATCAGCCACATCGACCATCTGCGCCGCATCGCGGAGTACTGCAACCAGCTGCCGGTGCATCCCCGCCATCCCTACGGCGGCGACCTGGTGTACACGGCGTTCAGCGGCAGTCACCAGGACGCCATCAAGAAGGGCTTCGAAGCGCTGGCCGACGACTACGACTTCTGGGAGGTGCCCTACCTGCCGATCGATCCGGCGCACGTGGGCCGTACGTACCAAGACGTCATCCGCGTGAACAGCCAGTCGGGCAAGGGCGGCGTGGCCTACGTGATGAAGAACAGCTTCGGCCTCGATCTGCCGCGCCGGCTGCAGATCGAGTTCAGCAGCGTGATCCAGGCGATCACCGACGAGGGCGGCGAGATCCTGCCGGAGGCCATCAAGAAGACCTTCGACGAAACCTACCTGCATGCCGAGTCGCCGTACACCTACTTGGGCCATCGCAGCTACTTCGACTCTGAGTCGTCCGACGAGTCGGAGGTGGAGGCCACCATCAAGGGGCCCGACGGCGAAGTGCGCGCGAAGGGACGCGGCAACGGCCCGCTGTCTGCCTTCAAGACCGCATTGGCCGACGCGCTCGGCGTCGAAGTCAGCCTCGTCGACTACCACGAGCACGCCGTCGGCACTGGGGCGGATGCCACCGCTGCGGCCTATGTCGAGATCGAGACACCCTCTCGCGAGGTGTACTGGGGCGTCGGGCTGCACCCGAACATCGTCACGGCCAGCTTCCGGGCGCTGCTGTCGGCCATCAACCGCTCGCACCCTGGGCCCGACTCGGAGGTGCGCGCCCGCTGAGCCCGCTCTCAAGTTTCGCCGGCGGCAGCCTGTTCGGCAGCCGCGTCGGCGACCCGCCAGCCGACGTGCTGGCGCTGCACGGTTGGGGCCGCAGCCACTCAGACTTCGACGCGGCGCTGTCCGGCCTGGTCGAGTCGCGCGCAACCGCCGGCGCCATCGCGGTTGACTTGCCCGGCTTCGGTGCCAGCCCAGCGCCGGCTGCGCCATGCGGTGCCGCCGGCTACGCGGAGATGGTCTGTCCCGTCCTCGACGACTGCAGCCCGCGGGTCGTGCTGGTAGGCCACAGCTTCGGGGGGCGGGTTGTGGTAGAGCTGGCCACGCGTTTCCCGGACGCTGTTGCTGCGCTGGTGCTGTGCGGGGTGCCGCTGCTTCGGCGCACCGACCGCCCCGCCGTGCGGCCGGCCATGCGGTATCGCCTGGCTCGCACGCTGCACCGGCGCGGTGTGCTCGGCGACGACGCGATGGAGCGCATGCGGCAGCGCTTCGGCAGCGCCGACTACCGGAGCGCGACCGGAGTCATGCGAGATGTGCTCGTGACGGTCGTCAACGAGACCTATGAAGCTCAGCTCAGCGAGATCGCTCAGCCGGTGGAGCTCGTCTGGGGTCGCCATGACAGCCAAGTACCCGTCGAGATCGCCCACCGGGCAGGCCAGATGCTCGCAGATGCACAGATGACGGTGCTCGACAGCGCCGGTCATCTCGTGCCCACGGAAGCTGCACCAGCACTGGTCGACGCCATCGCGCGGCGCCTCGACGTGCTCTGAACTCCGGACCGCCCGCGGCTGACACCGCCTCAAGCTTGCCATCGCACAGCACGCAGGCCAGCCCAGCCGTGTCGCCCCGCCAGAATGCACCCGTGGACGACCTGACAGCCAGCAGACTTTGAGGCGCGTGCCGAACGAACGACTGCCTGCGAGCAGGATCCGATGAACCAGATCGTGCTGTGGACGTCGGTCGTGGCCGGCATGATCTCGGCTGCTCGCTGGCTGCGGGTCGCCCAGCGTGAGCACTACGGCGTCGGACGAACGTCGCGGTTCGCCCGGCGCTGGTGGCTGCTCGACAGGAACAATCGCGTGCTGGCGCTCGCGGCCGCCGCCGGAGTGGTGCTGAGCGGCACGTTCTGGTGGGCGCCGGCGATTACTGCGGCCGCCGTCGCGGTCGGTCCGCACGGCCTCGATATTCGGGGGCGGTCGAGCCCGCTGGCGTGGACCCGCCGGCTCGCCACCGTGGCAACCGCGCTGGCGCTGTTGTGGGCCGTGCTGGTGGGTGCGGGACTGCTGACCGGACTGGCTGAACCGGTGGTGGCGGTGCTGCTCTTCGGCATGCCGCTGTGGGTGGACGTCTCGCTGGCGATCTTGACACCGCTCGAAGCCGTGCTGTCTCGCCGCTGGGTGCACCGCGCACAACAGCGCCTGGACGAGGTCGATCCGGTGCGAGTCGCAGTGACGGGCTCGTATGGCAAGACCACCATCAAGGGCTACCTGCGCCAGCTCGTGGAGGGATCCCGCGCGGCGGTGGCAACGCCGGCCAGCTTCAACAACACCGCAGGGATATGTCGCAGCGTCAACGAGCACTTGGTGCCCGGCACCGAGGTGTTCATCGCGGAGATGGGCACCTTCGCCGCCGGCGAGATCGCCGCCATGACCCGGTGGGTGCGGCCGTCGGTGTCGATACTGGCCTCGATCGGTCCGGTTCACCTCGAGCGCTTCGGCAGCCTCGACCGCATCGTGGCCGCCAAGGCGGAGATCTTCGCAACGAGTCGCACGGCAATTCTCAACATCGACGCCTACGGATTGAGCGCAGAAGCCGACCGGTTGGCCGCCTCGGGTCTGCGAGTCATCCGGTGTTCGACCCAGGACCCGAGCGCTGATGTGACGGTGCTGCCCGTCAATGCGCCCGCCGACGCGCCGGCCAGCGCATTCGTGAACGAGGCCGCCGTCTCGCGTCGCATCACTGTGTTCGGCAGGGAGATCGCCATCGGACCGCTCGGCGGCGCAGCGCCGGCGAATGTCGCGTGCGCCGTGGCTGCGGCATCGGTCCTGCGAGTGTCCGACGCAGATATCGCGAACCGCCTGGGCGACCTGCCGACGCCCGACCACCGCCGCACCGCCGGGCGCAGCCCCGGGGGGGTCATGGTCATCGACGACACCTATAACTCCAATCCGGCTGGGGCGCGCGCTGCGCTGTCCATGCTGGCGAACACCGATGCCGGACGGCGCGTGGTGGTCACGCCGGGCATGGTCGAACTCGGCCGCAGCCAAGCACACGAGAACCACCAGCTCGGCGAGCAGGCCGCCCAGATTGCCGACGACGTGATCATCGTGGGCAGGACCAACCGGATCGCGCTGCTGGGCGGCGCAACCGGGTGGGACAGGGCCACCGCGCGCCGTGTGACGCGCGGTCGAGGCGCACGCACCCTGATCCACGACGGCACCGACGATCGCGCCACGGTTCGCTGCATGGCAGACCGCGAGGAAGCGGTGGAGTGGGTGCGCGCGCATCTGGGTCCCGGCGACGCGGTCCTCTACGAGAACGACCTCCCCGACCACTACCCCTGATCGCCTCTCGTCCATGAGAACATGGCCCACATGGCCAAGTGGATCAGCCTGTTCGAGGCACGCCCATGACCCGTCCCGGCGTGTGTTTCGGCGGACCGTCGCCTGAACACGACATCTCGATCCTCACTGGATTGCAGGCGGTGCATGCGCTTGCCGATGCGGGGCGCAACCCAGTGGCGCTGTACTGGTCGCCGGTCGGCACATGGCACGAAGTGCCGCCCGATATCGAGGCGTCGGCCTTCGCCGAGGGTCTGCCTCGAGGCGCCAGCGAGGTAGAGCTGGTGGGACGGCCAAGCGTCGGGTTCGTGCGGGCCGATCGGCGGCGGCGACCTGTACCGGTAGACGTCATTGTCAACTGCTGCCACGGCGGGCCCGGCGAAGACGGCGGGCTGCCTGCCGCATTGGATCTGGCAGGTGTCGCCTACACCGGTCCGGGGCAGTTGAGCGCAGCGATCTGCATGGACAAGCTGGCGTTCAGCGGCGCCGTCGCCAGCGCTGGACTGCCCACGCTGCCGCTCTGGTTGCTCACCGACGAATTGCCCGGCGATGATGCAGCAGCAGAGCTGGACGGCGTCCCGCTGATCGTAAAGCCGCGCTTCGGCGGATCTTCGATCGGCATCGAAATCGTCGACGACCTCGCGACGGCCCGGGCTCTCGCGGGCACGTCGCCGCTGCTGCGCGACGGCGCCGTGGTGCAGCGCTATCTGACCGACATCATCGACCTGAACATCTCGGTGCGGACCTGGCCAGTGCTGCGGCTCAGCGCAGTGGAACGGCCGCTGCGCAGCGACAGCACCATCTACACCTACGCACAGAAGTATCTGACGGGCGGCGGAGGCATGGCTACCGCGCCGCGTGAACTGCCCGCCGCGCTCCCCGAGTCCGTCGAATCAGCGCTGATGGCGGCAGCGGCCGATGTGGCCCGCCTGGTCATGGCCCGGTCGGTCATGCGCATCGATTTCCTCTGGGATGGCGGCGACGACCCGAGCGGGTTGTGGGTGAACGAGATCAACCCGATCCCCGGCTCGCTGAGCTGGTACTTCTGGTCGCACGAGGGCGACAGTCTCATCGAGCTGCTCGACGACCTCATCGCCGAGGCGCTGGACGGGCCCACACGCCGCTTCGTCACCCAGGGCGCCGACGGCACAGCCCTGCGCTCCGTGGGGTCCATCGCCGCGAAGCTGGCGTAACGCTGCGCCGATGTTCCGCCGCACCGCCAGCGCAGCGGCCCGAAAGCTCCTCCGAGTGCTGGCGCGACAGCGAATCCTTCGACTTCCGTCCCGATTGAGACACCAGGCGCTCCCACATGCCGCAGGCCATAGGCATCTTGGATGCCAGCGCACTCGCAAGGACATCTCGTCTACGGGATCTTCAACGCCCACAAGACGCCTACTGGCACATGCAATCTTCGCTCGATGAATTCTTCAATAGCGGCAAGCACCTCTTCATGTCGGATATGGGCAGTGTCGGAATAGTCGTTTTGTTCGATATCCAGCACTGCGGCAGCAACTTGGTGCGGTATCCAATCCGGGTCAATGGCAATAGCGAGCCGGTTGTTCGGGTGGTCGATCCAGACCTTGGTAACGGCACGCCCGAGTTCGAAGCTCTCGGCATCATCAGTATTGTTCACGTCAGGCACGAAGAACTGTTGCCCATCCGCAAAATTCTCCAGCGCCTTCGTTAGCTGGGCGAAGCTCATGGTGGCACCGATCCGGATTTCAAGATCGTCGTAGTCCCCAGCGAGTGCCTGAGCGGCGTCACTCGGCAGCTCGGGACCCGTCAGAGCGAACCACGCCACGAAGTTCAATCCATGATCAAACCCCCACGCGGCCGCACGGTCTGTTTCGATCCGTCTCAATTCCTCAAACGCAGCTTGCAAAACCGGGAAAAGATCGAAACGCCGCTGGGCCTCGCCTCGCTGAACGCGACGATGGCGAGCATACTCTTCAGTCTCACACAAGGGGTGATTTGCCGTTGGCCAGCGTTGGCAGCCCCAGATTGTATCAGTGGCTACGATGATCTCATTTTCACAAGCTTGGCTTCGACTCCCATAGGTGCCTCCGACGCTTACGCGCTGGCCGGTAACTAGAGGACCTTCGATTTGTCCGGCCCTATGGTGCATCCAAAGCTCACCAGATTTCGAGTCGTATTGGAGGCTGCCACGAGGCAAAGACAGCACTATTCTTTCTGGCTCCGCGACAGCGAATTCATAGTCAGGCCGCAGGTCGAGATATACACATCGGCCGTCGATCACCAGTGTGCCACTGATGTCCATGCCTTCCCCGTCCGTCGTCGGATCATGCATCTCATAAAAGTCTGCCCAGGGAATTGGCAGCGTGTCATCCGGATGAAGAACATAATCTGTTGTTGTAGTCGGCACCGGGATCGGTTCAGTGGGCAACCTCGATTGCACGGGCCCTACGCTCTCTACGTTGGCGTGTGCACCATCGCGTACCAGTTCCAGGTCATTTGACGGAGTCTCAGTTCTCGGACCAGTTGACGTGCAGCCCGCTACGAACAGCCAAACGCCCAACACAATGTGGAGTGCGTGCGTCGCAGGCCAGCAATGTTTGTTGCCATGAGCGAATTGCTTCTCCAGAAAGCCATGCCGGCCCCACAACGCTCTGCACCGTTGACTCATTCTCATGGTTCACGACCTAGCGACGATTTCACCTTGGCTCGCTACCGATCCGCGCGCTTGACAGATGGACCCCCATGTCAGTGCTACCACGGCTCCTGCCAGTCGACTCTGTAGAGCTCGCTAAGGAACGCAGCGGGCAAGCCAACACAAATTCGGTAAACCCGGTGGCGCATCGGATCGCCGCGGGCAGATCCACTGACTGGATGATGAAGAGGTCGCATGATTCAATCCTTTGAGGTTGCGGCTCCGGTCCCTGAAATTGCCGTGAGCTCTTTGTTCACCGACCATACGACTCTCCCAGGGCGCGGAAATCACACATGGCGTTAGAAAACGCGCCGCATTAGAAAACTGATTGTCCGGGACTCAGGATCGGCCCGAATCGGTTGCAGCCACAGTGCTCAGCCCGGTATCCGTACGGACAACTCGACTCCAAGCGATGGACTTGCAGCTGCCAGGGAGGCGGCAGACTGACAGCAATGCAATGCGGTCCCGCGCGTCCATGACAAATACAGCAGCGCCCTCGTCGCCGGGACGCAGCCCGACTGCGGTAACGAGTCGCAGGTGGGTCTGGCAGCACAGTCGCGAAGCTGGCGTGACTCTGCGGCGGGCGCTCGGCGGGTGCGCGGTGGCAGTGCTGCTGTCGGCGGCCTGCAGCGGTTCGGGGCTGACGCCCAGCGGCGGTGAGTCGAGCAGCCGTGACGACCTCACGGCATGCGAGCGCGAGCGTCTGGCCGCCGCCCTCGGCCTGGCCGATGCGGCGGAGCTGTCGCTGCCGCTCGAACCCGCTGATGAACCGCTCGCCGACATCGCCCGCGACATCTGCGCGCTCGACACCGGCACGGCGGGATCTACGACACCGTCGGATACCGGGGTGCGCTCCCCTGCACAAGAGCGTGACGCGGCCTTGCCCGCAGCGCTGGTGCGCGCGCCGGCGCTCTTCGATCCAGACGACAGCCCGCCCGGAGACGATCCAGCACTCGACGAACTCTGGGCGGTATGCGGGCAGGGCTCGGCCAGCGCCTGCAATGCCTTGCTGTACGAGTCACCCGCCGGCAGCGACTACGAGGCCTTCGCATTCAGCTGCGGGGGGCGCGAGAACCTGCACTGCAGCGTGCTGCTCGGCGAGCCGGGCGCCGACGCCGGCCTGCTCGGCATCGAATTCGATCCCGAGTCTGCGGCGCCAGGGAACATCCCCGAATTGGACGGCTGGTGGGCGGCGTGCGGCGACGGGAGCAGCCGTGCCTGTGCACAGCTGGTGCTGTCGGCACCAGGCGGTTCGACCTACGCCAGCTTCGGCTGGACCTGCGGCGGTCGCACTACCCGGGATTGCGTCTTGCTGGTGGGCGACGACGGCGCTCCGCCTGCGCTCGCCGGCCGGTCTCCCCGGGATCCGCCTCCCGGCGACGACGAGTACCTGGATCAGCTGTGGGAACGCTGCGGCGCTGCCGACGCACCGGCATGCCGCGACCTGGCCGCCTTCGGACCTCCCGGAAGCGACTACGAGCGGTACGCCCTGTCATGCGGATGGCGAGCCGTCAGGGCGTGCGCCCGACTCTTCGCCGAGCTGTCCGGAGGCTGAACCCCGGGCCCGAGCAGCCCGTGAGCCCAACCGCATGAGTATGGGGAACAAGAGCGGCAAGCTCAGGGCGAAGCCGTGGCCCGAGCGGCCCGTCAGCGAAGCGAACAAGAGCGGAGAGCACGGGTGAAGCGCGGACGAATGAGGCGGTCGTGCGCGTAACTGGCGCTCGTCGGGGCTAAACAACACGTCGTGATCGCCGACGCGTTGGCTGCAAAGCGCATTGCCATCACCGGTGCAACCGGTTTCTTGGGCACGGCGCTCGTCGAGCGGCTGCTGCGCTCGGTGCCCGATTGCGAGTTGGTGCTACTGGTGCGGCCGGGCCGCCGCACCGACGTGAACCGGCGTGTGCAACGCGAGATTCTGCGCAACGACGCCTTCGAGCGCCCCCGTGATGCGTGGGGCGAGGAGTTCGACGAGATCTGCAGCAGGCGCATCACCGCGGTGTCCGGCGACGTAAGCGTCGACGGCCTCGGCCTCTCCCCCGGCGACCTCGAGCTGCTCTGCGGCTGCGACGTCATCATCCACGCAGCCGCCACCGTCAGCTTCGACAGCCCGCTGGACGCATCGATCGAGACCAATCTCCTCGGTCCCAACCGATTGCTCGAGGCCTGCCAGTCCCAAGGCGCCACGCCGCATTTCATCGCGGTGTCGACGTGCTACGTCGCTGGGAATCGGCGGGGTTCAGCAGCCGAGGTGTTCCTGGCCGACACACCGTTCTCGATGGACGTCGACTGGCGCGCCGAGGTGTCGGCCGCGCGCCGTACCCGCGCCGATCTCGACGCCGCCAGCCGCACGCCCGAGCGCCTGCGCCGCTTCCATCGTGATGCACGTGACGAACTCGGCCCCGCCGGCCTGCCGCTGCTGGCCGCCAAGACCGAGCAGTTGCGCCGGGACTGGGTGGACTCCGAGATGGTCACAGCCGGCCGCAGCCGCGCAACCTCGCTGGGCTGGCCCGACGTCTATACGTACTCGAAGGCGCTGGGCGAGCAGGCGCTGATGGAGCTGCAGGGCGATGTGCCCATCTCCATCGTTCGCCCGTCCATCATCGAATCGGCCTTCGCCGAACCGTCGCCGGGCTGGATACGTGGCTTCCGCATGGCCGAGCCGCTGTTCGTGTCGTTCGCCAAAGGCGAGCTCGACACGTTCCCGGGCTACCCCGAAGGCATCATCGACGTCATCCCGGTCGACATGGTCGCAGCAGCGATCATTGCCGTGGCGGCACGAGGGCCGGTGCCCGAGCCGGAGGTCTTTCAGGTGGCCTCGGGTGCGGTGAACCCGCTGCGCTTCAAGGTGCTGACCGAGACGACGATGCAGTGGTTCCAAGACCACCCCGTGTATGACGCCAAGGGTCATCCCACGGCCAGCACCCAGTGGAACTACGCCGGAGCAAGCGGTCTGGAGGAGCAACTCGACCGGGCCATGTCGCTGTTCAACACGGCAGAGAAAGTGGTGCACCGCCTGCCGATGCGGGGCCGCAACGACTTCACCATCCGGCTCGCGCAGCGGCGAGCCGGACTCGAACAGATCCGCGACTACGTCCTGCTGTACGGCGCCTACGGCAAGTGCGAAGCGCTGTACGAAATCGACCGCACGACCGAGCTGTGGGAATCGCTGCCTGAAGCCGACCGCGAACGGTTTAGCTTCGACCCCCGGGTCATCGACTGGGCCACCTACATCGCCGACGTACACCTGCCCACCGTCATCGCCCAGGCACGCGTCAAGACCACGCCCCAACCCCGCACCGGGCCGAGCCGCAACGAGCGCCTGCGCACCGCCGTGCTCGACCCGGCACGCCACTTCGCCGCATTCGACCTCGAGAACACGCTGATCGCCAGCAACGTGGTCGAGACCTACGCATGGCTCGCAACCCGGCGGCTCGACACCCCCCAGCGAGTGCGCTTCGCCCTGCGCACCCTCGCAGAAACGCCCGGCCTATGGCGACGGGACCGCCGCGACCGCACCGATTTCCTGCGCTACTTCTACCGGCGTTACAGGGGTGCGCCGGTGGGCCAGCTCGACGCCGACGCGGCGGAGATGCTCAGCCACCTGTTCTTGACCAAGGCGTTCCCGGCGGGGCTGCGACGGGTGCGTGACCACCGTGCCGCCGGACATCGCACGGTGCTCATCACCGGTGCGCTCGAGCTGGCGGTGCAGCCGCTGGCGCCGCTTTTCGACCACATCATCGCAGCGCGCATCGACAGCCGCGAGGGGCGCTATACCGGCGAGATGATCGATGTGCCGCCCACCGGCGAAGTGCGCGCCCAGATGATGGTGGACTGGGCCGCAGCCGAAGGGCTCGACTTGGCACAGGGCGTCGCATATGCCGATGCAGCCTCGGACATGCCCATGCTGGAAGCCGTGGGCTACCCGGTGGCGGTCAATCCGGAGACCCGGCTCGTGACCATCGCCGACAAGCGGGGCTGGCTCTGCGAGAACTGGGAGCGCTCCCCCGGCGGCCCCCGGCCCCTGCTGCCGATCGCGCCGCCGTTCCGGGTTCGCGCCAACACCGACCGGCTCGACCGCACGCATCGGTCCCGCCGGGCGCGCGCCACGGTCGGGGACATTGCTGAAGGGTCTCGACGGTGACTGCGCGCAAGGGCCTCGTGCTCGAGGTGGATCGCACGACCCCGCCGATCCTGTTCCACCACGGCGAGGGGCTCCGTCTGGAAAAGCTGCCCATCGGCAGCCGGGTCGTCTATCCGAACGAGCCGCTGGATCCGGTGCGCGATCCCGAACGCGCCATCGCCGAGGCCTTGGCCAATCCGCTGGGCGATCGCGATCCCCTCGCCTCCTACATGCAGCCGGGCATGAAGCTGACCATCGCCTTCGACGACCTCTCACTGCCGCTGCCCCCGATGGCCGCCCCCGACATCCGCGGCCGGATCATCGAGCAGGTCCTGGACATGGCGGCCTCTGCCGGCGTCGACGACGTCGAGCTCATCGCTGCGCTTGCGCTGCATCGCCGCATGACCGAAGCAGAGCTGCGCCATGCTGTCGGCGACCGCGTGTACGACGCCTTCGCCCCTCACGGCCAGCTCTACAACTTCGACGCCGAGGATCCCGACGAGCTCACCCACCTGGGCACCACCGACGCGGGCGAGGAGGTGGTGATCTCCAAGCGCGCCGCCGAGTCGGACCTGCTGGTGTACGTCAACATCAACCTGGTGTCGATGGACGGCGGCCACAAGAGCGTCGCCACCGGGCTGTCGCCCTACACGGCGCTGCGCCACCACCACAACGTGCACACGATGCTGCACTCGACATCGTTCATGGACCCCGAGAGCTCGGAGCTGCACACGCGCAACTGGCGCCAGGGACGCCTGCTGGCGGAGGCCGGCGTGAAGGTGTTCCAGATCGAGACGACGCTCAACAACAACGAATTCCCGTCGCCGTACGACTTCCTGAAGCGGCGCGAGTGGGAGATGACGCCGCGAGACCGCATGATGCTGATGGGCACCAAGACGGCGCTCGACCTGATGTCCCGCCGTCAGGCCCGGCGCATCTTCCAAGGCATCCGGGCGCCGTACGGGCTGACATCGGTGCAGGCCGGCGAGGTCGAGGCCGTGCACCGCCAGACGCTGACCCACGTCTACCGCCAGCACTTGGTGCGAGTGGAAGGCCAGACCGACGTGCTGACGATGGGGCTGCCCTACATCTGCCCCTACAACGTCAACTCGATAATGAACCCGATCCTGGTGGCGTGCCTAGGCCTCGGCTACTTCTTCAACCTGTACCGGGGCCGCCCGCTCGTCCGCCACGGCGGCGTGGTGATCATGACGCACCCCACCCCGTGGGAGTTCCACCCGGTGCACCATCCCAGCTACATCGACTTCTTCGAAGAGGTGCTGGCCGACACCACCGATCCGGCGGTCATCGAGCATCGCTACGAGAAGCGCTACGCCGAGGACGAGTGGTACCGGCACCTGTACCGCACCTCCTACGCCTACCACGGCGTTCACCCGTTCTACATGTGGTACTGGTGCGCGCATGCACTCGAGCATCTGGGCGGGGTGATCATCGTCGGCGGCGACAAAGCCGCCACCCAGCGCATGGGCTTCCGTTCGGCTTCGACGATGAATGATGCGCTCGAGATGGCAACCGACGTGGTCGGGCGCGACCCCTCGATCACTCATTTCCACAATCCGCCCATGCTGATGGCCGATGTCGTCTGAGAAGCCCCCGATCTCCCACCTCGGGGCCAAGCGCGCTCAGCGCACGAGGGCGTCGGTGACGCGCATCATGCGCGGCACCGAATTCCCGCTGCGGGCAGCCGCGACCCCGCGGGGCGAGGCGCCCCTGCCGGTCAACGTGGGCGCCAACTACGACACCGACTGGGCACGGCGCTTCCCGGCTCGGGTTGCCCGACGGGTGGCACGCGACACCATTGTCCGCACGCTGGTGCGCTACTACGCCCAGCCGACGATCAAGGGCGTGGACCGGCTCAGCGAACTCGACGGACCGGCGGTGTTCGCAGCCAACCACCAGAGCCATGTCGATACAGCGGTCATCGCCACCTCGGTGCCCGAGCCGTGGTGCAACCGGCTCGTGGTTGGCGCCGCGGCCGACTATTTCTTCGGGAACCGGGCGACCTCGGCGATCTCTGCGCTGTTCGTCGGCGCCATCCCCATCGAGCGAACCGCGCTCAACCGACAGACCATCGACAAGGCCGTGGCGCTGCTGCGCAGCGGCTGGAGCTTGGTGATCTATCCGGAGGGCGGTCGTTCCCGCGACGGCTGGGGTCAGCAGTTCCGGCCCGGCGCGGCCTTCCTGGCCAAACAGGCGGGCGTACCGGTGGTGCCCGTGCACATCCGGGGCACCTTCGACATCTTGCGCAAGGGCCGTGCGTGGCCCCGGCGAGCCCGCTCAGTGATCAATTTCGGCCGCCCGCTGAGCTTCGACGAGGGCGAGAACAACCGCCGCTTCACGCGGCGGCTGCAAGCCGCAGTGGAAGGGCTCGCCGACGAGACCGCCACGGGGAACTGGTTCGCGGCCCGCCGGCGCCTGCACAGCGCCGACAGCCCGGGCCTCGAGGGCCCCACGGCTTCGGCGTGGCGCCGCCGCTGGGCACTCACCGAACCCACGCGGCCCGATGAAGCCTCTGCCGCCGCCGCAGCCTCAAAGCGCCGCTGGCCCTACGTCTGAGCTGGCTCGCTCGCCGACAGGCACATGTTCTAGCTGCGGGGGCGGCAGGCGACTCTGCGACGTCGCAACCTGCCGGATCGCGGGTCGCTGAAGGTCCTGCCGTCTCCGCAGCGGGCGCACGTACCCGCGCGCCTCGCGGCTCGTATCGTTCGATCCATGCAGTCGATGGCTTCCGCACACGGCGCGATGGGGCACGACCCAGCCGGTGTGGAAGGACGTCACATTGCGCCGGGCACGGTCCGCCGGGCAGCGGCTCTGGCACGGCCGTACCGGACGATGCTGTCGGGATTCCTCGCAGCGCAACTGCTCGGAGCGCTGGCGTTCCTGGTGCCGCCGATCCTGTTCGGGCGCATCATCGACGAGGCCATCCCGGCGGGAGACCGATGGCAGCTCAACGTGCTGGCCGCGATCATCGTGGCCGCAGCGTTCTGCGAGGCCGGCCTGTCGTTCGTCGAGCGCTGGTGGTCGGCACGCATCGGCGAAGGGCTGATCTTCGACCTGCGAGTGGGCCTGTACGACCATGTGCAGCGGATGCCGATCGCGTTCTTCACCCACGTGCAGACCGGGTCGTTGATCAGCCGGATGAACAACGACGTCATCGGCGCCCAGCGGGCGTTCACCGGCACGCTCAGCTCGGTGGTGTCCAACACGATCGTGCTTGCCACGACGCTCGTGGCCATGCTGGCGCTCGAATGGCGCCTGACGCTGCTCGCGCTGGCGCTGCTGCCGGTGTTCATCGCACCGACGAAGCGGGTGGGCCGGCGGCTCCAAGCACTGACTCGCCAAAGCATGGAGCACAACGCCGCGATGAACACCGTGATGACCGAACGCTTGAACGTGGCCGGTGCGCTGCTCGTCAAGCTCTTCGGGCGGCATGAGATCGAGCGGGCCGGGTTCAGCCGCTCGGCGCGCACCGTGCGCGATATCGGTGTGCGCAGTGCGCTCTACGGGCGAGCGTTCTTCATCGGCCTCAGCCTGGTGGGGGCCGTCGGGGCCGCGATGCTGTACTGGGTCGGCGCGCATCTGGTGATCTCCGGCGCGCTCACGGTCGGGACACTGGTGGCCATGGGGCTGATGGTGGTGCGGATCTACATGCCGCTGACCAGCCTCACGAACGCCCGGGTCGACGTGATGACAGCGCTGGTCTCATTCGAGCGCGTGTTCGCGGTGCTCGACCTGCCGAACCCGATTGCCGATCGCTCAGACGCCGTCGAGCTCGACACCGTGGACGGTCGGATCGAGCTGCGCGACGTGACATTCGCCTACCCCGTCGCAGACAGCCAGATGCTCCTAGAGCTGGGCGGAGCACCTGCGACGCCCCAGCAGCACAGCGACACAGCTACGGGACCGGTGCTCGACAGGGTGTCCGCAGTCATCGAGCCGGGCCAGACGGTTGCGCTCGTCGGACCGTCGGGCGCCGGCAAGACCACGCTGGCTGCGCTGATCGCGAGGCTGTACGACGTCGACGGCGGCGCCGTGTCCATCGATGGGCACGACGTGCGCGACGTGACGTCGGCATCGCTGCGATCTCACATCGGCGTCGTCTCGCAGGACCCGCACCTGTTCCACGACACCATCGCCGCCAACCTGCGCTATGCACGACCGGGCGCGACCGACGAGGAACTTGCCGCGGCCTGCCGGGCGGCGCACATCGACGAGCTGATCGAGAGCCTGCCGGAGGGCTGGAACACCGTCGTGGGCGAGCGCGGCTACCGGCTCTCTGGCGGCGAGAAGCAACGTCTCGCAATTGCGCGGGTGCTGCTGAAGCACCCAGCGATCGTGGTACTCGACGAGGCCACGAGTCACCTCGACAGCGAGAACGAGGCGCTGGTGCAGAGCGCGCTCGCGACGGCGCTCGCCGGTCGCACCGCGGTGGTCATCGCGCACCGTCTCTCGACCATCGCCGACGCCGACCAGATCCTGGTGCTCGATCACGGGCGTCTCGTCGAGCAGGGTCGCCACCTCGAACTGCTCGCTGCAGAGGGTCTCTACGCCGACCTGTACCGCACGCTGGTGGGGGCTGATGAGCCTGCTGGCGTCGCCTGACATCCCCTTCCCGCGCTGGCGGCGCTGCTGCTGGGCGATTGCCGCCCTGACACTCGGTCTGACGACCCTGGTCTTGCCCCGCCCGCTCGGAGCGGCGGTCGCCGAGTCGGGCGCTTGGATTCGCGAACCGATCATCGGACCGTGGGCACCGCCGCCAGCCCTCGACGAACCCGTGTCGCGATGGCAGGCGCCGGCACCCACAGGCGTCGACTCGCTGTCCTTCCCGCACTTCACCGGCCCGGAGTTCAACGAGCTGTTCACCACGGCAGAGCTGCCGAACCTGTCGTCGATCTCAGCCCCGCCGACGATCACCGATTCGGCCGAGATGGACGAGCAGATCCGTGCCGAGGCCATCGAACGCGGTTACCAGCGCCGGGCACTGCCAGCCGAGTACGCACTGATGCGTCTGATCGACGATGGCTTGGCGCTGCAGCGTCCCGCCGCCGTGGCGTGGCTGGCCCTCGAACAGGACGCTGCCGAGCACGGCTTCGAGCTGGTGCTCAATTCGGCGTACCGGGGGCACCGCTACCAGCGAACGGTGTTCTTGCGCCCGCTCGAGACGCCGTATGAGCTCGAGGACGTGGCGGAGCGCCTGAAGATGTCGGCGCCGCCGGGTTACTCCAAGCACCACACGGGATATGCGATCGACATCGGCCAGGTGGGGCACTCCTACTTCGGCGGCTCGCCGGCCTATGAGTGGATGTCGGCCGACAACTTCGCCAACGCCAAGAAGCACGGCTGGATCCCGAGCTACCCGCCTGATGGGGGTCGGCAGGGCCCGGTGCCCGAGCCTTGGGAGTTCACCTATGTCGGCGTCGAGGCGATCCTGTGCTTCCACCAGCCCCCCGCCAGCGACGATCCTCTCTGCACCAGCTGAGTACCCGACCGCCTGGGAGCAGCGCCACGTTGGCGAGTAGCGTTCTGCGGATGGCTGAGACTGCAACCGAGCGGCGTGAGATCGACCCTGACCTCCTGAAGAAGCTCGCCTTCCAAGTGTGGACATACAAGAAGGGCGAGATGGTGTCGGCGATGCTGCACATCGGCGACCAGCTCGGGATGTTCGCAGCCCTCTCGCAGACCCAGCCCGCTACGAGCCACGACGTGGCTGAGGCGACCGGCCTCGCCGAGCGGCTGGTGCGAGAGTGGCTCTACGGCGTGGCCGCTGCCGGCCTCGTCACCCACGACGACGGCGCTTTCTCGCTGTCGCCCGAGGCAGAGGCACTGCTCGTCGATGAGGAAGGCTCGCTGCATTTCGCCATGGGCGCCTTTCGCGGCGGGCTCGGCGACCAGGTCTTGGATCTGATCCTCGACTCGTTCCGCACCGGCATCGGCATGACCTACGAGCAGCAGGGTCCTCGGGCGGCAGCCGGCCTTGCCCGCACCACCGGGCCATTCAGCCGCCAGAACCTCACCTCGGTCATCCTGGGCGGTCTCGACGGCGTCGTGGCCAAGCTGGAACGCGGGGCCAAGGTGCTGGATGTGGGCTGCGGAGCGGGCGTGTCAGCCTGCTTGATCGCGCAGAAGTGGCCCAACACCGAGGTCGTCGGGTTCGATCCGTCGGCCATCGCCATTCAGCAGGCGCAGGATCGTGCCGAGGACGAGGGTCTGGAGAACACGACGTTCGTCGAGGCCGGCGCCGCCGATGTTCCCGCCACGGGCGACTTCGATCTGGCGCTCACGTTCGACTGCCTGCACGACATGCCCAGGCCCGACGACGCGCTGGATGCCATCCGGGCTGCGCTCGACGCCGACGGCACGCTGCTCATCAAGGACATCCGCTCCAAGGGCGACTTCAACCTCGACCAGCGCAACCCGATGCTGGCCATGTTCTACGGCTTCTCCATCACGAGCTGCCTGCAGTCGGCGCTGAGCGAGCCGGGCGGCATGGGATTGGGCACGCTCGGTCTCTATCCCGACAAGGCCCGGGAGATGACCGCCGCCGCCGGATTCACGCGCTTCACCGAGCACGACTTCAGCGACGCCGCGAACCTCTACTACGAAGTGCGCCCCTGAGAGGCAGGGTCGATTTCAGCACTCAACCCGTAGTGTCGTAGGGCGCCGACGAAACGGGAGGACATATGGCCGTTCACGCGAGTACTCCGATCGAGCTGATCCAAGGGGTGTACGCCGGGCTGGCCGATGCCGCGGCGTTCGGGCGCGAGCGGCTGGGCCGCGCGCTCACGCTGTCGGAGAAGATCCTGATCGCGCACCTCTCCCACCGCGAACAGGAACTCGAACGGGCCGTCTCCTACGTCGACTTGGCACCCGACCGTGTCGCCATGCAGGACGCCACAGCGCAGATGGCGTGGCTGCAGTTCATGACTGCCGGGCTGGACGAGGTGGCGGTGCCCACCACGACCCACTGCGACCATCTCATCCAGGCTCGCGAGGACGGCAAGCGTGACTTGCTCGCCGCTTCGGAGAACAACGAGGAGGTCTACGACTTTCTCGAGAGCGTGTGCGCCCGCTACGGCGCAGGCTTCTGGAAGCCGGGCAGCGGCATCATCCACCAGGTCGTGCTCGAGCAGTACGCCTTCCCCGGCGGGATGATGATCGGCACCGACAGCCACACGCCCAATGCCGGCGGGCTGGGCATGGTGGCAGTCGGCGTGGGCGGCGCCGACGCGGTCGATGTCATGACCGGCTTCGCCTGGAACGTGCGGTGGCCCAAGGTCATCGGCGTGCACCTGGTCGGTGAGCTGTCGGGCTGGAGCGCGCCGAAGGACGTCATCTTGAAAGTGGCCGAGATCCTCACGGTGTCCGGCGGCACCGGCGCGATCGTGGAGTACTTCGGCCCGGGCGCTGAGTCGCTGAGCGCGACCGGCAAGGGCACGATCTGCAACATGGGTGCCGAGATCGGCGCCACCACATCGCTGTTCGGCTACGATGCCGCCATGGCTCGCTATCTGGCGGCCACCGGGCGCGCAGACGTAGCGGCTGCGGCCGACGCGGTCGCCGAGCACCTGCGGCCCGATGACGAAGCGATGGCCGACCCAGGTGCCCATTACGACCAGGTCATCGAGATCGACCTGTCGCAACTGCGGCCTCACATCAACGGCCCCCATACGCCCGACCTCGCCCGTGAGGTGTCCGCCCTGGGCGCGGAGGCCCAAGCCGAGGGCTGGCCGCTCCAGATCAGCGCAGCGCTCATCGGAAGCTGCACCAACTCCAGCTACGAGGACATCACCCGGGCTGCTTCGATTGCCCGCGACGCCGCCGCCAAGGGGCTGCGGGCCCGGACGCAGCTGCTCGTGACCCCCGGCTCGGAGCAGGTGCGGGCCACCATCGAGCGTGACGGGCTGCTCGCCGACTTCGAGGCGCTGGGGGCGGTGGTGCTCGCCAATGCCTGCGGACCCTGCATCGGCCAGTGGGACCGCTCCGGCGACGCGAACTACGTCCCCGGCCAGGCGAACGTGATCGTCACGTCCTACAACCGCAATTTCCCCAAGCGCAACGACGGCGACGCCGCGACACTGGCATTCGTCACCTCGCCCGAGACCGTGATGGCACTGGCGCTGGCGGGAACGCTCGACTTCGATCCGGTCGACGGCGTGCTGCACACCGATGCCGGAGAGCCGGTCACGCTGCCGACGCCGGTGGGCGTCGAGCTGCCGCCGGCCGGCTTCGATCCCGGCGAGAGCGGATTCGTGGCCCCGCCGTCTGACCCCCACAGCGTCGAGGTGCGGGTCTCGCCCACGTCAGACCGCTTGCAGGTGCTCGAACCGTTCGATGCGTGGGACGGCAACGACTACGCCGATCTCCCGGTGCTGGTCAAGGCCAAGGGCAAGTTCACCACCGACCACATCTCCATGGCCGGCCCATGGCTTCGCTACCGGGGCCACCTCGAGAACATCTCGGGAAACCTGTACCTCGGCGCGGTGAGTGCGTTCGACGGCTACGAGGTGGGGCACGGCAAGAACCAGTTGACCGGCGAGACGCAGCCGTACCCGGAGATCGCGCGGGCGTACCACACCGCCGGCGTGAACTGGGTGGTGATCGGCGACCAGAACATGGGCGAGGGTTCGAGCCGCGAGCACGCCGCCATGGAGCCGCGCTTCCGGGGCGGTCTGGTCGCGCTGTGCCGCAGCTTCGCCCGCATCCATGAGACCAACCTGAAGAAGCAGGGCATGCTGCCGCTCACGTTCGCCGACCCGGCCGACTACGACCGCATCGATGAGGACGACCGGATCTCGGTGGTGGGGCTCGCCGATCTGGCGCCGGGCCGTCCCGTCACCGTGGAGGTGCGCAAACCGTCGGGTGACACGTTCTCGTTCGAGGCCAACCACACGTTCAGCGCTGACCAGGTGGAATGGTTCAAGGCGGGCTCAGCGCTCAACATCATCCGAGCTTCGCTCTGACTCTGCGCCGTGACGCGAGGAAGCCGGCCCGGGGGGAGGGCCGGCTTCTTCGCTGAGGTCGCTGGGCGTGGGGACGCTTCGACCTGTTGCCGGTCGGAGCGGGGGCTTCCGATCCGGCACTCGCCCGCCTGGGTGGGGGGACACCGTGCGGCGGTGCGATATGTCGAGCGGTATGGGGTAACCGCTCACGAGCAAATTACCCCGGTTCTCGCTATCGGGCCAGCAGTTAGCGCAGATAGTTTCAATCTCTTTTGGAGATGGTCTGCAGCCGGGCGCTAGCGTGGCCGTATGGATCTGAAATACCTCGACGCGCTGGCTGCGGTTGCTGCACACGGACGGTTCTCCGCAGCGGCACGAGCGCTGCACACCGTGCAGTCGAACGTGTCCAGCCACGTCGCAAGACTGGAGGACGAGCTAGGCGCTGTGCTCGTGGATCGCGCCGCGGGATCGTTGACACCCGAGGGTGAGGTCGTGCTGGCTCGCACCAAGCGCATCAACGGTGAGATCGCAGCCATGCGGGCTGATGTGGCCTCGATGACGTCCCATGTCACCGGCGACGTGCATCTGGGCATCATCGGCACCCCCGGACGCTGGCTGCTGCCGCCCTTCCTCGACGAACTGCGCCGCCAGCACCCAGATGTCGACGCCACGGTGGTCGACGCCACGACTTTGGCACTCACCCGATTGCTCGAGGGCGGCGAACTCGATCTGGCCGTGGTGAACGCCCCGCTCGATCATGAGGAGCTGGTGGCCACGCCGCTGTTCGCCGAAGAGTTCGTGGTCATCGCCCCCACCGGGCACGCCCTCTCGGCGCTCGGCGACCGTGAGGTGAGCTTCGCCGAACTCGAACAACACCAGCTGCTGCTCGGCCCCCCCGGCTCGGTGATGCGCATGCTCATCGACTCGGCCGCGGCGCGGCGCGGCGTGTCGTTGCGGACCATGGCACAGCTCGACGGCATCCGGCTGACCGCCACGCTCGCGTTCCAGGGCTACGGACCAGCCATCGTGCCCATCACCTCCATCCCGGTCTGGACCGACCGGGGCGATTGGAGCGTGCTGACCGTTGCCGATCTGCCCCCTCGCCAGGTGGCGCTCGCCATCCGTCGCCGAGGGATGCTGTCGGCGCCGGCGGCGGCGGCCCGCGACATGCTTCGCTCAGTGATCCGCAGCGTGTCCCGTCGCATCCCCGGCGTCACCGCGACGTAGCGCATGCGCTGAGCGCATCACCCTCTCGTCGCTCCGGCATCCTTTCCCGCTCTTGTTCGCTGCGCTCACGGGCCGCTCGGGCCACGGCTTCGCCTCGTAACCTCGCGGCAGTGGATCTGCAGCTGCGCGCCGGTGCGAGCGGACATGTCACGGCGGGCATCGCCGCCCTCGGCGAGCGGACGGCCATGCTCATCTCGGCTGACAGCCCACTCCGGCGCGGCGCCCTGTCGCCAGCCGACAGCGAGACCATCGTCGCAGGCCTGCAGACGGCGCTCGCCAAGCGCATGCCGGTGGTGCTCATGCTGTCGTCGAGCGGCGCCGACGCGCACTATGGCGTCGCCGCGCTGCACGGCTGGGGCGAAGCCGCGCGGGTGCTCGTGCAGTGCTCGGGAGTTGTCCCGGTCCTGGCGGGGGTGACAGGGCAGGCCATCTCGGGCATCGCCTTGCTGATCGGGTTGTCCGATGTCGTCGTGATGTCCGACGATGCCTATGCCTTCGTGAGCGGACCCGTGCCGGTGCGCGAGATGACCGGCGTGGCCATCGGGCCCGACGAACTGGGCGGCGCCCCGATTCATGCCACCGCCTCGGGAACTGCGTCAGCCGTGACCTCCACCGAGGGCGTGCTCGACATGCTCACCGAGATCCTGAGCTACCTGCCGCCGCACTGCGACGAGCTGCCGCCGCGCATCGAGACCGGCGATCCGCGTGAACGCTTGACCCCTGGTGCGGGCGAGATGCTGCCATCGGCACCGACGGGTGCCTACGACGTGCGCGACATCATCATGGAACTCGTCGACGAAGGCTGCCTCACCGAGCTGCGGGCGGGATGGGCGCCGAACCTCGTCACCGGCTTCGCCACACTGGACGGCTACTCGGTGGGCGTGCTGGCGAACCAGCCGATGAGCATCGCCGGCACGCTCGACATTGCCGCCAGCCAGAAGGGTGCCCGCTTCGTCAATTTCTGCGACGCCTTCGGCCTGCCGCTGGTCACCTTGGTCGACACGCCCGGCTTCTACCCCGGCAAGGACCTCGAATGGCGCGGCATGATCCGCCACGGCGCCCAGCTGGCCTTCGCCTATGCCCGCGCCACGGTGCCGCGGGTGGCTGTGGTGCTGCGCAAGTCGTACGGCGGCGCCTACATCGTCATGGACTCCAAGACGATGGGCAACGACGTGTACCTGGCGTGGCCGAGCGCCGAGCTGGCGGTGATGGGTGCATCGCAGGCGGCCCAGATCCTCCGCCGCGGCGCCGGCGAGGACGAGATCGCCGATTACGTCACCGGCTACGAAGACACCTACCTGAATCCCTACGTCGCCGCCGAGCGCGGCTACGTCGACTGCGTCATCGACCCCGCCGACACCCGCCGCGAGCTCATCGACACGCTCGACATGCTGGCCACCAAGCGCGAACGGCTGCGCCAGCGCCGCCACGACAACGCCCCCCTCTAGGAACCCGAACCGCCGGATCGTGCCACCGCAGCAGCGGTCGCGCTCGCGGCGGAGCGACATATTGGCTACATTCGGCGGCGCGAACAAGGGGGACTGATGGCGCAGGACAGCTTCACGATCACCGACAACCGCACAGGAGAGTCGGTGACCGTTCCCGTGGTCGACGGCACGATCTCCGCGACCGCTCTGCGCGAGCTGGACCGGGGCCTGTGGTTCTACGACCCTGCCTATCTCTCCACAGCCAACTGCGATTCGAAGATCACCGAGATCGACGGCGACGAGGGCGTCCTGCGCTACCGCGGCTACCCCATCGAGCAGCTCGCCGAGCAGTCCAGCTTCCTCGAGGTGGCCTACCTGCTGATCCACGGCGAGCTGCCCACCGAGGCCGAGGCGGCCGAGTGGATCCACCACATCACGTTCCACACCTACGTGCACGAGGACATCACGCGCTTCATCAAGGGCTTCCGCTACGACGCCCACCCGATGGGCACGCTGGTCTCGACTATCGCCGCGCTGTCCACCTTCTACCCCGAAGCCAAGGACATCGACGATCCCTACACGCGGCTGGTTCAGATCATCCGGCTGATGGCCAAGATGCCCACGATGGCGGCGTTCACCTACCGCAACCGGATGGGCCTGCCCTACGAGTACCCGGTCAACCACCTCTCCTACACCGGCAACTTCCTGCGGATGATGTGGAGCGTGGCCGACCCCGACTACGAGCCCGACCCCACGCTGACACGCGCCCTCGACGTGCTGTTCATCCTGCACGCCGACCACGAGCAGAACTGCTCCACCACCACGATGCGCACGGTCGGCTCGAGCCGGGCCGATCCGTACTCAGCGGTGGCGGCAGCTACCTGCGGGCTGTACGGACCGCTGCACGGAGGCGCCAACGAGCAGGTCATCCGGATGCTGCACGAGATCGGCAGCTTCGACAACGTGGCCTCCTACGTCGAGCGCGCCAAGTCGGGCGACGTGCTGCTGCAGGGCTTCGGGCACCGGGTGTACAAGAACTACGACCCGCGGGCCAAGATCATCAAGGAGACCGCCGATGCGGTGTTCAAGGTGACCGGCCTGAACCCGCTGCTCGACATCGCCATGAAGCTCGAAGAGGTAGCGCTCAGCGACTCCTACTTCAAGGACCGGCGCCTGTACCCCAACGTCGACTTCTACTCAGGGCTCATCTACGAGGCGATGGGCTTCCCGCTGGACATGTTCACGGTGCTGTTCGCCATCGGGCGGACGCCGGGCTGGCTGGCGCACTGGCTGGAGATGCTGGGCGATCCCGAGCAGAAGATCTACCGTCCTCGCCAGAAGTACACCGGCCCCGGCCAGCGCGACTACGTACCCATCGAGAACCGCTAGCCGGAGATCCGCACTCTGCTCTGGGGCAGACGAGGACGTTCCGGTGAGGGAGCGACATGCACGTCGTACGAATCCACCCGAACGCAGATGAAGGCGTCTCGTTCTGGGCCGAGGATGACCGTGGGTTCAACGGAGGCGCGGACGACCTCGCCGATCTCTTGGCGATGATTGCCGAGTACGCGGATGCCGACTCTCGTATTGGCGAGTGGCGGGCGGAGTTGGTCCCCGATCAGCAACCGCCCAGCGTCGCGGCGCAGCCCTGACCATCGAGCCGAGTCAGTAAGGTACGCGCTATGGCGAATCGCATCAGCACCCGGACCGGATTCCTGTTCGCCACGCCGAGCGCGCTGCACGGCGCCGCTCGTATCTTCGATGCATGGGGCACCTACGACGACTACAACTTGGGCGACCCGCTTGAGCACGACGTCGCGCTCGGATTCGCGCAGGACTGGCTCTCTCTGGAGGATGACCTCCGCGCTGCCTTCTCCGGCCACCGCGTCGTCGGTTAGAGCACCGACAGGTACAACCCTCGGCATCGGCCGCAGTGCGGTCGATCAAGTAGGCCGACCCTGTCTTGTCGCACCCCTTCGGCAAGCTCTGGGTCATGTTCTGGCATCAAGCGGCATCCCCGGCCCACACTTCGAGGCGTCTTAGGCTTGAACGGGTGCTTGGGCCCTGCATGAGCGGCACGGAGGTGTCGCGCAATGGCTGATTCGACCCGGCGGGTTGTGGCACCCGGCGACGCTGAGATGCGGTTCCCGATGACCACGGATATCCGAGGCAGCAAGGGAAGCGTGTTCTACAGGGCGCACTCGTATCACACGAAGGTGCCGGTCGAGAGCATCGTGCAGCTCATCGAGCACTACACGGATGTGGGCGATGTGGTGGTCGATCCGTTCTGCGGATCCGGCCAAACCGGTGTGGCCGCGGTGCTCACTGGTCGGCACGCCGTCATCTCGGACTTGTCTCCTGCCGCAGTGCACATCGCACGCGGCTATACAGCGCGCGTTGACCCCATCCGCTTCGGTCAGGCCGCTTCGAGGTTGCTCGACCGGTTCGCACCGCTAGAGCAAGAGCTGTACGGGGTGCCCGGGGGACGGGTCGAGTACACGGTCTGGTCTGACGTGTACCGCTGCTCGACGTGCGGGAGAGAGATCCTGTTCTGGGAGGCGGCCGTCGATCACCGGGCGGGGCAGGTGATGCGCTCGCTCTCATGCGCCGCGGGCCACGGACCTTTCGCAAAGACCGATCTCGATTGGCTTGGCTCCCGGCCGGTGCAACGGAACATCAGCATCGACGGTCAGCGTGCCCGCGCAGTGGAACCGGTGCGTGCGGTGGGAGACGAACTCCTCATCGATCGATCCAGCATTCCCTATTGGTTCCCGACCGAGCCGTGGGAACGCTGGCGCGAGATGTGGCGCGCTCAGCACGACGCGCAAGGGATCGTCGCGTCCGCAGACTTCTTCACGAATCGCAACCTCTATGCGCTGGCGGCATTGTGGGAGGCGATCAGACAAGTCGACGACGAGGCGATTCGGGTCGGCTTGCAGTTTGTCTTTACCGCCAGCGTCAATCGGGCGTCACGCCGGTACCAGTGGCATCCGACGCGCCCGACCAACGTCCTGTCTTCGACGATGTACCTCGCGTCGCTGAACTACGAGTTCAACGTGTTCAGCCTCTTCCGCCGCAAGCTCTCCACGATCACTCAGATGTATGAGCGGACGTGGCAGGCACCTGGTTCATGCGAGGTGCACCAGGGCTCTGCCGAGAGCCTCGACTGGCTCGGCGGCGCTGCTGCGGATTATGTCTTCACCGATCCTCCGTTCGGCTCCAACATCTTCTATGGCGATTCGTCGTACCTGTGGGAGGCGTGGCTCGGCGAACGGACCGATGTTGCGGCTGAGACCGTGATCAACAAGCGGTTGACTGACGAGCTCGGTCGCACAACTTTGGATGGCTACGCGAAGGCGATGAGCCGTGCGATGGAAGAGATCGGCCGCGTGCTCCGGCCGGGTGCGTGGGCTTCACTGCAGTTTCACAACTCCGATGACGCAGTGTGGTCCGCGATCCAGAACGCTGTCGATGCTGCAGGGCTGAGGGTCGAAGCCGCAGTCGTCATGGACAAGGGCCAGGCATCATTCAAGGGCCTCCGCCACCACCAACGAGGCGAGAAGGTAGCCAGTTTCGATCTCGTGCTGCACCTCGCTGCGGGGCCGCGACACGAGACTTGCCCTGAGCGTTACGAGATCGCACGAGCGGACATTGAGCAAATGCTCGAGTCATATGTCGCGCTCGAACCGCCATCGCGCTGCACCACGCCGTGGCTGCATTCCCAAGTGATGCGTCATCTCATTGCAATTGGTGCGTCACCGGCGGGATGGAGCTTCGCGGCGGTGGAAGCACTGTGCGAAGAGACTTTTGAGAGGAAGGGCAACTCATGGCGCCTGCGGGCAAGGGCGGTGTAGCCCGACGGCCGTTGGCCGCTCGTCTTCCGCTGCCGAACTACGTTGCCGGCTCCAAGGGCGGTCCCTGGTACACGGCGCATACCTACCCCACCAAGATCCCTCCGGAAACCATCACTCCGTTCATCGAGGCGTCGACGCTGCCCGATGGCGTAGTCGCAGACCCGTTCTGCGGGTCGGGTATGACAGGTGTTGCGGCGGCGCTCGTCGGCCGTCGAGCGCTGCTGTCTGACCTCTCGCCCGGCGCAGTGCACCTCGCCCGCAACCACACGCGTCGTGTGTCCGCAGCGTCGCTCCATGAGGCAGTCGCGCAACTCGACGGTGCGTGGATGCTTGACGTTGAGCGCGACCTGTACTGGTGCTCAGTAGACACTGTGGACGGCGTCATCTGCGGGCTGATGCGACATATGGTGTGGTCCGAGGCGTACGAGTGCGCATCGTGCATGTCGACGGTTGTGCTGTGGGACGTAGCCAAGCCCGACCGGCCTCTCCGACGTCAGGTCGAATGCGATGTCTGCGGACAGTCGTTTGACCGGACTCGCAGCAGGCCGGTCGATTCAGTGCCCCGCTGGCTGACGCTCGCACCTGAGTCGGGGGGAAAACTGATCCAAGGCGATCCGACTGCCGATGCAACCCGGCGGATCGACGCGATCGGGCGCCGACGGCTCAAGCACCGGGTGCCGAGGATGCGAATCGACTCATCCCGCGAGATGTATATCCGATCCGCTCTTCATCTACGAGGCGTACGCACGGTTGCCGACATGTTCGCTCATCGCCCCAAAGTCGCGCTGTCTCGCCTGTGGCACGAGATCGGTTTCATCACGGACGCAGCTGTGAGAGAGGCCCTGCAATTCGCGTTCACCAACACGGCCTGGCATTCCAGCCGCATGCGGCGCTACAACGCGAAGGGCGGCCAGCGCCCGCTGACGGGCACCCTGTTCATCCCGCAGCTCGTCTCGGAACCCAACGTCTTCGAGGTATTCCGCCACCAGGTCCGCCAAGTCTGTCGGTTGTACGAAGCGCTCCCCGACAGTGATGTCGAAGTAGCTCAGTCTTCTGCGACGGACCTGCGTTGGATAGCAGACCGTTCCGTGGACTACGTGTTCACGGATCCGCCGTTTGGCAACAACATCCACTACGCCGACTGCAACATCGTCTGGGAATCGTGGCTGGGCAACCCGACCGATCACGACCAAGAGATCGTGGTGAACAAGTCACGCAGTGCCGCGGCCGGGGGCAAGACGCTCGCCGACTACCAGCAGCTGCTCACGGATTCGTTCCGAGAAGCGAAGCGGGTCGTGGTCGACGGTGGGCGCATCTCGGTGGTCTTTCACAATTCTGACGACGCGGTGTGGACTGCGCTTCTCGACGCCGTTGAGGACGCCGGTTTGCACCAGGCGGAGGTGTCGATACTCGACAAGGGCCAACGAAGCCAGAAGGGCTACAAGGCCAGACGGGGCGAGCTCGTGCCGTTCTACGACCTGGTCATGACCTTTGATACGGCAAAGCGAAGCGCAGCACGACTGAACGGTGCCGGCGAGATTGCGCTCGACGCCGTCATGGCGCATCTCGAAAGCCTCGATGACAAGCCTTCCCAAGCACGTCACCTCGACTACCTGTACTCCGTCGCCGTGGGTGCAGTGATCGGTGGCGGCGTACGGCCGATCGGGCTTTCGTTGCGCGCGTTCGAGCATCTGTGCAATGAACGCTTCGAACGTATCGGAAACTCGTTCCACCTATAGGTGCCGAGAAGAGAGGCGAAGCGATGGCCAATCGGTTGTCCAAGGCAGAGCTGCAGGAACGATTCGTCGCGGCCATTGGTTCGGGCGCGGTGGCGGCCGACACCGACGATGCAGGAGAACTGGTGATCGAACTCCGTTCTCCGTTACCCCGTCGTGTCCGCGTCTACATCTACAACGCAACCGACGCGCAAGGTCCCGATCGCACCTCGGAGTACCGAATACAGCTCATTCTCACCGACCAAGGCAGGGGCCAACGGGCCGACTTCGACGGATCCGAGGTCGATTTCGTGCTGCTGTGCGGTTACGTCCCAGAACAGGACGTCTTCGTGTTCTGGGACGCGTCCCTGCACCGGGACTTTGCATATTCGAAGAACCTGCAGGTGCGGTCTGAGAACGTCATCGGTGCCGCAGCGGCTGGTGTCACAGTGCGTCAGGAGCGCCTCTTGGACTCTGGTCGTGAAACCGTCCTCTGCGCACCGAGCCGATTCGTCTCGGAAGCGATGGCCGAACGGTTCGCGAGCCCAATCCTCGTTCCCCAAGGGCCTGGCGCCGTGGCACCGAATGGCCAGCCCTACATGCGACCTCCGCGCAGCGGAAACGGGGAATCGACGCTGCGGGTGTTCAGCGTCGACCCAGATGCCATCGACCGGGGAACGAATGCCCACAAGGACATCCAAGACCAGCTCGCCAACGCGCTCTCGGCTCGGGGATGGGAACCGCTCTCTCCGAGCAGCACCGATCCACTCTTCGACATCGGCTGGATCGTGATCGACACGGCGTGGATCGCCGAGGTCAAGAGCCTCACCGAATCCAACGAGGACCGACAGCTTCGACTGGGCCTCGGACAGGTACTCAGCTACGCGTACCTGATCGATTGGGGTGTGGCGGCATATCGGCCCGTCTTGGCAGTTGAGCGCGAACCGTCATCTTCGTACTGGCCTGATCTCTGTGCGTCACACGGCGTCAAGCTGTCCTGGCCCGAGACCTTCGAAACGATGCTCGACGCCTGCACCTGACAGGCAGCCGATAGCGCCGCATGCATCCTTGCGGTGACAGGGGTCCCTGATTTGGATCCGGGTGACTGGGCTTCCCCCCAAATCTAGGAGGGTTTGGTCAGTCGTTGTTGGCTTGTTCGTAGTCGGTCGGGCTGGTCATGTCGAGGGTGCTGTGGAGCCGTCGGGTGTTGTACCAGTCGGCAAACCCGACTGGACACTCCTCGCCACCATCACACCCCGCTGATTTCCGAAGTGCCGCCAAATCGACATCAAACGATGCGCGATAGTGACATCTGTTGCTGCGCCAAACCGACATCACGTGGTGCGCGAAAACGGCATCCAGACCTGCGTCGAACCGGCATGAGCGCTTCCGCAATCGTCGCAGCGTGATGCCTGCAAATGTTCACACGCATCACCTGCAAACATTCACATAGGTGGAGTCTGCAAGGCTGAGTTCGCTACAGTCAGGCTGCAATGGACGCGACGGCAGACACAGTTGCCTACCTGCCGCGCGTCGTCGATGTACTGCTGGCCGAACGGCTGAGGATCATGCCGATGGCCGTCATTGACGGACCGCGCGCGTGCGGCAAAACCACGACAGCCAGCCGGCTGGCACAGCGCATCCTGCCGCTCGATCGCGACAGCGCCGCCCGGGAGCACGCCGCCCACGGCACGCTGCCGTTAGACGATGGGCCGTTTCCGACACTGCTCGATGAGTGGCAGCTCGCCGAGCCGTTGTGGAACCAGCTAAGGCGCATCAGCGACCGCCTCGGTCGGCCAGGACTCTTCCTTCTGACGGGGTCGGCCCAGCCAGCCGATGACATCACCCGTCATTCCGGCGCCGGCCGGGTCGCTCGGCTGCGGATGCGCACGCTGTCGCTGTTCGAGTCGGGTGACTCGCCCGGCTTGGTCAGCCTCGCAGGCCTGTTCGACGGCGAGGCATGCGCCGCATGGCCCAGCGACTCGCCAGCCACGGCAGACCAGACCTACGACGGTGATGCTGCAGCACAACTGCGCTCCGTCGTCGATGTGCTCTGTCGTGGCGGTTGGCCCGCATGTGTAGCGATGAGTCCGTCCGATGCCCAGCTGTATCTGACGGACTACCTGGAAGAAATCTGCCGGGTAGACATCAGGCAGCTTGCCGGCCGCAGACACGACCCCACCAACGTGCGCCGCACGATTGCCTCGCTGGCACGTCACAGCGGCTCAGCGCCGACAATGAAGACGCTTGCTGCAGACATCGCGGGGCGGCAGCCGCTCGCTCACGCAACGCTGCAGAGCTACCTGTCCACGCTCGAAGCCATCCACATCAGCGAAGACCAGCCGCACTGGTCACCCCATCTGGCGTCGCGCGCCCGCCTGCGCCAGGCAGCGAAACGGCATCTGGCTGACCCGGCGCTCGCCGTCAACGCATTGAGCGCGAACGCGCAACGACTCCTCGACGACCGTGCGCTGCTCGGCCACCTGTTCGAATCGTTGGCAGTCCGCGACCTGCGCATCTACGCCCATGCGCTCGGTGGCAGCGTGTACCACTACTCCGACAGCAACGAACTCGAAGCAGACGCAATCATCGAACTGCGCGACGGTCGCTGGATCGCTGTCGAGGTCAAGCTCGGCGAGCCAAGTTCCATCGACGAAGCCGCTACATCGCTGAACAGGCTCTGTGACCACATAGACACCGACCGGATGGGTCCGCCCGCCAAGTTGCTCGTCATCACGGCCACCGGGTACGCCTATGAGCGCAGCGACGGCGTGGCGGTCGCGCCCCTCACGCTCCTCGGCCCGTGACCGCACGACACACCACCCGCTCGGCCTCCGAACCCTGCCATCGCTATTGGATCGCGCCGAGTGCCTCTGCGAGCTTGACTGAGCCGTACAGGATTGCTCCTACTGGCGCGTAAACGTGCTTCGTCCAACGGCGCAACGACTCGACGGCGTTCATTGCGTTGATCCATCCGGTTGGCAAGGCCTCGCGATCTGCTGATCCTCTCGTCCCACTACCAGCAGCACGACATGGGTCGGCCTCATGCGATGTCCAGCAGGATCTTGCCGACGTTCGCGTTGGTGGCCATGTACTCGTGGGCCTCGGCGATGTCGTCGAGTGCGAAGCGGGAGTCGATGACCGGTCGCAGCGAGCCGTCGTCGAAACGCGGCAGCAGTTCGGCGCAGAAGCGCTGGTTGGCGTCGATCTTCTGCTCGATGGGCCGTGATCGCAGCACGGTGCCGATGAGCGCTGCCCGCTTCGGCAGCAGCGCGCCGAGCGGGAACGTTGCTGTCGGCTCGCCCATGACGCCCACTTGGATGATGCGCCCCTGTACGCGCACTGAGGCAATGTTGCGCGCCAGGTAGTCGCCGCCGATCACGTCGAGCACCACGTCGACGCCTTGGCGGCCGGTCCAGTCCTTGATCGCATCGGCGAAGTCGGTCTCGGTGTAGTCAATGACGAGTTCGGCGCCGAGATCGGTACAGGCCGCCACTTTCGACGTCGAGCAGGTGACGGCGATGCGGGCGCCGATGGCCTTGACGATCTGAATCGCGGCGGTGCCCACGCCCGAGGCGCCTGCATGCACCAGCGCCGTGCCGCCTGAGGCCAAGCCGCCCTGGGTCATGAGCGCATCGTGTGCGGTCATGAAGACCTCGGGAATGGCTGCGGCATCGCGCAGCGCTACCGAGGCGGGGATGCGCTGCAGCATGCGCTCGTGAGTGACGACCTGCTCGGCCTTCGCACCGCCCGACACGATGCCCATGACCTCATCGCCCACCGCCCAGCCGGTGACTCGCTCGCCGAGCGCGGCGACGGTGCCGGCGAACTCCAACCCCGGGATTTCGAATTCGGGCTTGGGGCCGGGTGCGGGGTACAGGCCCATCCGCTGGAGCAGGTCGGCGCGGTTCATCGCTGAACACGCCACCTGCACCAGCACCTCTTCGGGTCCCGGCACTGGGTCTGGCACGTCCCGCACCTGGAGCACGTCGACGCCGCCGTATTCGGGAATCACCACTGCACGCATGAGCGGCGACGGTACTTCGGAAGTCGTTACCCTGCGAACCCGTGCGTCGGGATGCTGTCATCACCCTCGAGGGCGCGAACAACTGCCGTGACATCGGCGGCTACCCCGCAGTGGGCGGGCGTCATGTGCGGTCTGGGGCGCTGTTCCGCTCCGATCGCCTGAGCGCGCTCACTGACGACGATCTCGACGAACTCGGCAGCCGCGGCATACGCACGGTGGTGGATTTCCGAGCTGGGCCGGAGATCGAGCGCGACCGTTCGCGGCTGTGGCCCGGGGTGACCTCGCACATCTCGCTGCCGGTGGGCGACACCGTGGACGGCGACATCAGCATGGTGGACCAGATCTTCGAGGGTCGGCTGCGGTCGGTCAGCGAAGAGGACATGGCCGGGCTGTACCTGCAGATGATCGGCACCTACGGCGAGCGGTTCGCTCAGCTCGTGGCCATTGCCGCCGACGTCGACCATCTGCCGATGCTGTTCCACTGCACAGCCGGCAAGGACCGCAGCGGCATCGCGTCAGCGCTGCTGCTGGAATCGCTCGGCGTCGCCCGCGAGACCGTGCTGGACGACTACTGCCTCACCAACGAGCTGCGATCGCACCAGCGCATGGCTGAGCTGGCACCGGTGTTCGCGAAGATCGGCATCAACATCGACGACGTGCGGGCCATTCTGAGCGCCCCGCGGGCGGTGATGGCCGCAGTGTTGGCCGACCTCGACATCCGATTCGGTGACGTCGGCGCTGCGGCCCGCGACAGCCTGAATGCCAGCACGACGGACGAAGTACCGCAATGCGGCGCAGTGGGTTACCTGCTTGCCCGCGGACTCGACCCAGCGGCGCTCGAGATGCTGCGGGCGAACCTGCTGATCTGAGGCTGCTCGCGACCAATCCGAGCCGACACCCCTCGGGCCGGCGCCGATCGCGTCGACGCCGGCCGGCCGCAGGCGCCTCCTACCGGTCGGTGCGGTACAGGTAGCGGATGTCCCAGTAGCCGTGCAGCGTGGGCGTGGTGTTGCCGAACACGTTGCGCACGGCCCCCAGCCGTTCGCCGAGCGTCGTGTAGATCAACGGCACGTTTGCTGCGGCGATGGCCTGCGCCTCGCGATAGAGCCGGACTCGCTTCTCGTGATCGAGTTCCTGGCTGGCCTCGATATAGAGCCGGTCGATCTCGGCTTCCCAGGCGGTCGCGGGTTCGTCTTGGAACGGATGCCACAGGTGCAGCGCCTGGGAGCTGTGCCACAAGCCGATGCCGCTGTAGGGATCGGGGCCGCCGGTGAAGCCGATGACCATCGCCTCCCAGTCGTAGGTGGTGGTGAGCTGCGACACCAGG
>JAJDZE010000063.1 GCA_022824805.1 Acidimicrobiia bacterium
GCCTTCCCGTCGTCGTGGCTGCCGCCGGAACGGCCGGTGCCCCGGAAGTTGTAGCGAAGCGTTGCGATGCCGCTCGCCGGCAGCGCCCTGAAGAGGTGATCGACGAGCGGATTCCACATGTCCCCGCCGTAGAGCGGGTGCGGGTGAGACAGCACAGCCACCGCTGCGGCAGTGACGCCGGAACTGCTGACACCGGCCGCAGTTTCCTGAGACCCTGTCGATGCGGGCCAGGCAGCTTCGGCTTCGAGCTCGATGCCGTCCGAGGTCACTGCGGTGACGGCACAGGCTTCGACTGTGAAGGGAGGTCCTGGCGCTGGCGTGCCACCGGAATTCTCTGCGTCAATCACGCCGGTGAACGGTACCGTGCGGGCGGTGAGCGCTCCCGAGACCAACAACGAGCACGGTGCCGCTTCGGCGACGAAACCCGCTCGTGCCTCGAAGAGCACCAAGACCGGCGGTCGCCCGAAGCCGGCGGCCAGCAAGCCGAAGCCGTCCGCCCCGCCCGACTCCGACGGCGAGCGGCGGCCCATCAAGATGCTGCACGACCGGCTGCTCGTGCGCCTGCCCAACGACGGCTCCGAGCGACGCACCAGCGGCGGGATCCTGATCCCCGCGACTGCGCAGCAGAACAAGCGCCTCGTGTGGGGCGAGGTGATCGGTGCAGGGCCCAACGTGCGGACCGCCCAAGAAGGGGACCGGGTGCTGTTCAGCCCTGAGGACCGCCACGAAGTCGAGGTGCACGGCGACGATTTCCTGATCCTGCGCGAGCGGGATGTGCATGCCATCGCTGCGCCCCGCATCGAACCCGGCAGCACCGGCCTGTACCTGTGATCGTGCGGCCCTGAGCCAGCTTGGACCCATGAGCCCTGAACCGACGACGACGGGCGAGACGCAGTTCCGGACCGGCGGCGGCATCACCATCTCGCTGACTGCGTCGACGGTCGACGGCAACGCCGAGGTCGAAGACCTCGTCGACCGGCTGGACGAGGCGCGGGGCGTGCTGCTGTCGTCGAGCTACGAGTATCCCGGCCGCTACACGCGCTGGGACATGGGCTTCGCCGACCCCCCGCTGGCCATCACCAGCCAGGCGCAGGACATCTGGGTGAGCGCCCTGAACGAGCGGGGCACGGTGCTGCTCGAGCCGGTCCACGAGGCGCTGGCAGCGTTGGGCAGCGCTGCGGGCATTGTGGATCTTCGCCACGAGCCCGCCGACGACTCAGGCGCCGTGGTCTGCCGTGTGGAGCGGGCTGATCGGCGTTTCGAGGAAGAGGAGCGCAGCCGTCAGCCCTCCACGTTCACGGTCGTGCGCGCCCTGGTGAACCTGTTCTCCTGCGACGATCCGCACCTGGGCCTGTACGGCGCGTTCGGCTACGACCTGGCGTTCCAGTTCGAGCCCATAGCGCTGACGCTGCCGCGCCCGGCCGGACAGCGTGACCTGGTGCTCTACCTGCCCGACGACCTGCTCATCGTGGACCACGAAGGCGGCATCGCGCAGCGCTTCCGCTACGACTTTGCGGCGAACGGCCGCAGCACCGTCGGGCTGGCCGGCAGCGGTGCTCGCGTGCCCTACGAGCCCGACATCGAGCTGGAGGCGAGCTGCGACCATGAGCCCGGCGGCTATGCGGCCGGTGTGCGTGCGGCTCACGAGTACTTCGCCCGGGGCGACCTCTTCGAGGTGGTCACCAGCCAGATGTTCTCCGAGCCCTGCATCGAGTCTCCCGCGGAGCTGTTCCGCCGGCTCAAAGAGCAGAACCCTGCGCCGTACGGGTTCCTGATCAACTTGGGCGCGGCGGGTGATACGGGTGAGTGGCTGATCGGTGCCTCGCCCGAGATGTACGTGCGGGTCGAGGGCGAACGGGTGGAGACCTGCCCGATCTCGGGAACCATCGCCCGAGGCCAAGACCCCATCGACGACGCCTCGCAGATCCTGGCGCTGCTCAATTCCGCGAAGGACGAGTCGGAGTTGACGATGTGCACCGATGTCGACCGCAACGACAAGAGCCGCATCTGCGTCCCCGGGTCGGTCAAGGTGATCGGCCGCCGCCAGATCGAGATGTATTCGCGGCTCATCCACACCGTCGACCATGTGGAAGGCCGTCTGCGCCCCGGCTTCGACGCGCTCGATGCGTTCCTGTCGCACACGTGGGCGGTCACGGTGACCGGCGCGCCCAAGACGGCAGCAATGATGTTCCTCGAGCAGCACGAACGCACCGCCCGGGCCTGGTACGGGGGCGCCGTGGGCAAGGTGGGCTTCGACGGCAGTCTCAACACCGGGCTCACGCTGCGCACGATCCGCGTCGCCGACGGGCATGCAGAGGTGCGTGTGGGGGCCACGCTGCTGTGGGATTCCGAGCCCGACGAGGAGGAATCGGAGACCGAGCTCAAGGCGTCGGCGTTCCTCGACGCGATCCGGCGGCCGCGCTCGGCGGCGGCCACAGGGGTTGCCGTTTCGGTCCCCAGTGATCGGCGGGTGCTGCTGGTGGATCACCTCGACTCGTTCGTGCACACGCTGGCGAACTACCTGCGCCAGACCGGCGCCACGGTGGTGACCCGCCGGGCCGGCTTTCCCACCGAGGAGATCAGCGCCGACGAGTTCGATCTCATTGTGCTGTCTCCGGGCCCCGGCCGGCCCGACGACTTCAGCATCGGGCCGGTGGTGCGGGCCACGCTCGACGCCGGGCTGCCGCTGTTCGGGGTGTGCTTAGGGCTGCAGGGCATCGTGGAGTACTTCGGGGGAGAGCTGGGCCAGCTCGACACGCCCATGCACGGCAAGCCGTCTGCCATCCGCATCCTCGGCGGGCAGCTGCTCGACGGACTGCCGAGAGAGTTCCGCGCCGGTCGCTACCACTCGCTGTTCGCCCGACGTGCCGACGTGCCAGATTCGCTTGAGGTGACGGCGGTCAGCCTCGACGATGACGTCGTCATGGCAGTGGAGCACCGCGAGCTGCCCGTTGCGGCTGTGCAATTCCACCCGGAGTCGATCATGTCGCTCGATGACGGCGTCGGCCTCGCGCTGGTACGCAACGCGGTGGATCGGCTGGTGCCCGGATGGAGAGCCGGGTGAGCGCCGCGCCTGCGCTCGATCGGCTCGTCGTGGCAACAGTGCCGCGCGATGTGCTCGTGGTGACGGGACCTGAGGCCGCCGTGTACCTGCACGGCCAGATCTCTGCCGACGCGGAAGCCATGGAGATCGGCCAGAGCACCCTGTCGTTCCTGCTGGAGCCACGAGGGCGGATCGAAGCGCTCTTCGCCATCAGCCGCACCGGCCCCGAGACGTATGTTGCCGACATCGAACCCGGCTTCGGCGAGGCAATGTCCGCATCGCTCGAGCGCTTCAAGCTGCGGACCCGCGCCGACTTCTCCCTGCATGAATGGCAGATGCACGCGGTGCGAGGGCCTTGTGCGGAAGGCGAATCGGCTGTTGGCGCTTCGAGCACCGGCCCAGCCGAAGCCCCAGAGCGGGTGGTGCGTCCCGCCCACTGGCCGCTCGCCAGCGGCCACGATCTGCTCGTCGGCCCCGGCGGCGAGTCCGCTGCGTTCGCCGACGGTGCCGAGCAAGTCTCGGCCGACGAGTTCGAGGCGCTCCGCATGGCCTACGGGCTGCCGGCCATCGGCACGGAGGTCCAACCGGGTGACATTCCCAACGAGACCGGCCTCGTCGAGCGAGCTGCGTCGTTCACCAAGGGCTGCTACCGGGGCCAGGAGCTGGTGGACCGAATCGACTCGCGCACAGGCGGGCGCCGGTGCATTCAGCGCTTTCGAGCTTGGGGCGACGTCTCGCCAGGCGACAGGCTGTGCGGCACCGACGGCGCTGGCGTCGGCGCCGTGCTGAGTACCGCTTTGCTGGCTGGCGCCGTCGTCGGATTCGCATCGGTGCTACGAGATGTCGGTGGCGAGGTGCGCGTCGAGGGCGGCCCGCCGGTCCTTCTTGCCGATCTCTTCTGATCTCGCCGCAGGGTTCGCTACCGGTACGCTCGCAGGCTGTTGTCGAGTCGAACGGATCGCAGGGAGCAACGACATGGCAAAGACGGCACTCCTGGCCAAGCTGACAGCCAAAGAAGGCATGCGTGACGAGTTGCTCGCAGTGATCGCCGACATCGGCATGAGCAACGTTGCCGGCGAGCCGGGCACCGAGGTGTACGCCGCCCACAAGGACCAGAACGACGCAGACGTGGTCTGGTTCTACGAGCTGTACAGCGATCAGGATGCGCTCGCAGCCCATGGCGGCTCGGAGCAGATGAAGGTCTTCGGCCAGGCAACGCGGGAGTTCATGGCGGCCCGTCCCGAGCTCATCTTCCTCGACCCGGCCGTGGCCAAGGGTCTCGATTTCTGACACTGGCCCAGCGAACAAGAGCGGGACACCTATTCCCGCCGCCGCGAGGGATCGCCTGACATGCCGGTAGTGACATGTTCGTAAAGATCTGTGGCGTCACGAACGAAGAGGATGCGCTGGTTGCCGTCGGCATGGGCGCCGACGCCGTCGGCTTCAACTTCGTGCCCGGATCACCACGGCAGATCACTCCCAGGCTGGCGCGAGACATCGTTCGCCGGCTGCCGGGAGGGATTGTCACCGTCGGTGTGTTCCGCAACGAGCTGCCCGAGCGGGTAGTGCAGGTCATGGACGGCGCCGGCCTGCGCCTGGCCCAGTTGCATGGCAACGAGACCACGGCCGACAGCCGCTGGATCGCCGAGCGGGTGCCCGGGCTCATCAAGGCGTTCGTCGCGGGCGATCCCAATGTGGAGCGCGTACGCGATTACGGCGCCTCGGTCTTGATGCTCGACGGACCTGAGCCCGGCAGCGGCAGCGTCTTCGACTGGCGGCAGCTCGAAGGCCGAGATCGCGGCATGAGACTGCTGCTCGCGGGCGGGCTGCGCGCATCGAATGTGGCGCAGGCCATCGAGATCGTGCGGCCGTGGGGCGTGGATGTGGCATCGGGCGTCGAGTCCGAGCCCGGTCGCAAAGACGTGCTCGCCATGCGCGAGTTCGTCGCGGCGGCCAAGGAGGCCGGAGCTCGCTACGAGAATGCCGACGTGTCGGCGCCGCCCGAACAGGGCGCGCCGTACGACTGGCGCGACGACTGAGCGAAGGACGACATGGCAGCAGAAACGGACGGGCCCACGTCGAGTCATCGGTCGGTTATGGGCGAGCCCACAACCGATGGCCGTTTCGGCGACTTCGGCGGCCGATTCGTTCCCGAGACGCTGGTCGCAGCGTGCGAGGAGCTCGAGGCGGCGTTCCGGGAGGCCTGGGCCGACCCGGCGTTCGTGGCCGAATTCGAGACCATACTGCGCGACTACGGGGGACGGCCGTCGCCGCTGACCGAGTGCCGCAACCTGTCGAGCCAGCTCGGCGTGCGCCTGCTGGTGAAGCGCGAGGATCTCAACCACACGGGCTCGCACAAGATCAACAACGTGATCGGGCAGGCGCTGCTGGCTCAGCGCATGGGCAAGACACGGCTGGTGGCTGAGACGGGTGCCGGCCAGCACGGTGTGGCCACTGCGACTGCGGCGGCGCTGCTGGGCATGGAGTGCAAGGTGTACATGGGCGCCGTCGATGTCGACCGTCAGGCCCTGAACGTGTTCCGCATGCGCCTGCTGGGATCCGAGGTGGAGTCGGTGCAGTCCGGCAGCCGCACCCTCAAAGACGCGGTCAACGAGGCGCTGCGCGACTGGGTGGCCACCGTCGAGAACACGCACTACTGCCTCGGCTCGGTGATGGGCCCCCATCCGTACCCATGGATGGTGCGCACGTTCCATCACATCCTGGGCGACGAGGCCGCTGCGCAGTGCAAGGACCTCACCGGCGGCGATCCGGACGTGGTGGTGGCGTGCGTGGGCGGGGGAAGCAATGCTGCGGGGATCTTCTCGGGCTTTGCCGATGGCGACGCCCGTCTCGTGGGCGTCGAGCCCGCCGGCGGCGCCGCAGTCGGGCGCGGCGTGCCCGGCGTGGTGCACGGCATGACCAGTTATCTCATGCAGGACGAGGTGGGCCAGGTGATGGAGGCAGAGTCGATCTCGGCCGGGTTGGACTATCCCGGCGTCGGTCCCGAGCACGCTTACCTGGCGGCGATCGGGCGTGCCGAATACCCGAGCGTGACCGACGACGAGGTGGTCGAGGCGTTCACGCTGATGAGCAGGGCCGAAGGCATCATCCCGGCGCTGGAATGTGCGCACGCACTGGCGTGGATCGTCCGGGCGGCGCCGGAGATCCAGGGTCAGACGGTGCTGATGAATCTCTCGGGCCGTGGCGACAAGGACGTCGACCAGATGATGGACGTGCTCGGGATGCACGGGATCGTCTCGTGACCGGTCGCCGTCGCACCACAGCGAGCACTGTCGCTCGATCGGCGAGGGCTGTGAGCATGGACGCCGCCTCGTGAGCGCCGCCGAAGCCAGTACGCGGCGTGATTCGTTCGGCGCCCTCGAGACGCACCTGCGGGCTCGGCGTGAGAGCGGCGCGAAGCTGCTAGTGCCTTACGTCACAGGCGGCTACCAGGGCTGGCAACGTGCGGTGGAGGCGGCAGCGGCGGCCGGTGCCGACGCCATCGAGATCGGCGTTCCCTTCTCCGACCCGGTGATGGATGGGCCGGTCATCCAGCAGGCATCCACTGCGGCCTTGGCCGACGGCGCGACCCCGGCATCGGTGCTGGAGGAAGCACGGGAGCTCGACACCGGCGTGCCGCACGCAGTGATGACGTACTACAACCTCTGCCACCACCAGGGCCATGAACGCTTCGCTTCGGCGCTGCTCGATGCGGGTGTCTGCGCGGCGATCCTGCCCGACCTGCCGTACGTCGAGGCGGGGTCGTGGCTGGAGGCTGCGGCTGAGACGGGCCTCGAAGCGATCCTGCTGGCGGCGCCCACCACGCCCGAGCACCGGCTCGCTGATCTGTGCGGGGCATCGCGCGGCTTCGTCTATGCGGTCGGCCTGCTCGGCGTCACCGGCGAGCGGACGGCCCTCGCCCGCACGGCCACCGAGATTGCGGCCCGCTGCCTGGCCGTCACCGATCGGCCCGTGCTCACCGGTGTGGGCATCGGCTCGCCGTCCCAAGCCGTTGAGGCCTGCGAGGTATCCGACGGCGTCATCATCGGCTCCGCCGTTGTCCGCACCCTGATGTCCGACGGCCCTGAGGCTGTGGGCGAGCTCGTGGCCTCCTACCGGACGGCGCTGGACCACGGCTGACCGGTGACGCAGCACCAACCGAACGCGGACGTTGACCACCCGGTCGCCTCGGGGGACAATTCCAACTCGGTCGCTGCGACCAGGTCGGGTCGTGGTGAATCGGCAGCGTTCGATCCGGACTGCGAGCTGTGCGAGGCCGCCCGCTTCACCCACTGGTACTACGAGGACGAGCTGTGCTGGGTGGCGGACTGCGAAGTGTGTGCCACGCCCATGGTGGTGTGGAAGCAGCACGGTACTCAGCCGCCTGCCGATGAATTGGCAGCGATGCTGGCTCGGCTAGTCGAAGCGGGTGAACTCAGATTTGGGCCGGAAGGTGGGAGGGTGGACCAGGTGATGCGCCAGATCCCCGACCATTTCCACGCCCACTACCGCGACGCCGACTGGATGTCCCGTCGCTGGATGGAACCCCCGAGTCGCTACACCGGCGTCGGCACGCCACGGGAGACCCGATGAGCGGTCGTCGCAAGCTCGCTCGAGCAGGTGCCCGGATCATAGGACCTGCCGCAGCGGCTTCAGCGAGCGGTGATGCCGTACCTAGCGATGTTCGCGCCCGGCGGCTCGTCGGGAACTGGGCGCTGGGGCTCGTTGTCGCGCTGGCGCTGGCGAGCTGCGGCGGCAGTGACGCCACAGAAGCCGACCTGGAGCGGCTGGAGCAGGCGTTCGAGAGCGCCGATGTGACGCTCGGGAGCGAGGTCTTCAGCGACAGCTGCTCGGTGTGCCACGGCAGCGACGGCAGCGGCGGTGTCGGCGCAGCGCTCGGCGGCGTCGACGAACGCCTGACCGTTCGCGACCACCTAGCTGTGGTGTGGACCGGTCGAGGTTCGATGCCACCGTTTGGCGGCATCCTCACCGACGCCGAGATAGCGGCCGTGGTGGCCTACCAGCGGAGCACGTTCGGCGAGGGGTGAGCCTCCGTCCGCCGGCTTTCGTTGACCCTCGATGCGCTCATGATGCAGTGGGCTGCGCGGCCTGAGTGAGATGTAGCGTCGCCCCAGTGAGCGAGTCTGAATTCCCGCGCCCCGACGAGCTGCTGCCGCACCGGGCGCCGTTCTTGCTGGTGGACGACATCGTCGAGCTCCAGCCCGGCGAGCGCTGCGTGGCGCATTGGCACCTGACCGGCGACGAGGACTTCTTCGCAGGTCACTTCCCAGGCCGTCCGACGCTGCCCGGAGTGCTGATGGTCGAGGCCCTCGCCCAGACCGCCGGTCTCGCCGCGGCCTCAGCATCGTCGCTGGAAGGCAAGCTGGCGCTCTTCGGAGGCATCGACAAGGCCCGTTTCCGCCGCCAGGTCACCCCAGGCGACACGCTGCGCCTGGAAGCCACGATCGACCGCCTGTCCGCCCGAGCCGGCAGAGCCTCAGGCACCGCCAGCGTCGAAGGTCAGACCGCCTGCGAAGCCTCAATGATGTTCCTCATCGCCGACGCCAACACCGTCGATTGAGCCCGCCGTAAGGTCCTCCCGGCAGAGGCCCTTCCGTCCAATCCGCTGTGGTGCCGAGCTCTCTGAGTCAGCCCGAGGAGTGGCCGGCTTCGACGATGGCGGTCACGGTCTTGCGGCCGAGGCCGGACACTTCGGCGAGCTGGCGCAGCGAAGCGCCTGACTCGTGAGCCACCCGGATCATGTCGTCGCGAATCTCTGCTTCCTTGAGTACCCGCTCGGCGCTGAGACCAACGACCGCCAGCGCTGCGGCGACCTCGCCGTCGAGTTCTGCGCGGTACTTGTTCATTGCCGCTCGGGCGGCTGACACGTCAGCTTCGGTGTAGGTCATCGATCCCCCCGCAGTTCGGTCGCGAGCTTGTCTCGAATCGACATCAAGGTTGCGATCCGAGGAGACATGTCGCCAGCTGCCTCGGCGTCGTTGAGGTGAGCTAGCACCATGCCGAGCAGTTCCAAGGCTTCGATCCGTTCAAGCTCGACCTGAATCATTGGTCCAATTCTAGCCAGTAGTGGCTCAACTAGAACCACTCCGGGTCAGAGGGGCTTGATCAGTTAGCTTCTCGACCCATGGATGCGACGGCCGAATTGGTGTGCCCTGTCGAGGTCGAGGCTCGCGGGCAATACCGTCTCTGGCTGCGATTCTCCGACGGCGTGGAGGGCGAGGTGGACGTGTCCGATCTCGCTGGGCAAGGCGTGTTCGCCGCATGGCAGGACACGTCATTCTTCGATTCGGTCCGCATCGACGAGGCGCGCGCAGTCTGCTGGGGCGATGCCATCGACCTGTGCCCAGATGCGCTGTACCTGCGCCTCACCGGAACGTCGCCCGAGCGCTACCTGCCCGGCTATTGAACGGTGAAGGCGGGTGCTCGCTCGGTTCTGCGGGCAGCTCGACGTCGGCGGTGTCCGACATCACGTCGCTCGTTCCGGACCGGCCGCAGCTGGAAAGTCCGAGAGGCGGGCCGGTCACGCCGACGAGTCCCAGGCAAGGCACCCACAACACGCAGGGCCAGTTTTGCGCCAAGTCAGACACAGACAGCCCGCCTCCCGCACACATCTTCACTGTTTTGCGCAGGCTCGCTTGGGCAACCGTGACAAGAGGGCGTTTGGCCGCTGCGGAGAGACTTCGCTCAGCGGAGGTGGGTGGGGCGGGGGTCGGCTAGGCGGCCGAGGGGCGATTGGGCTCGCAGGCCGCCGTCCACCACGATGGCTTCGCCGGTGACGAATGACGACTCGTCGCTGGCGAGCCAGGCGGCCACGCTGGCGATCTCATCGGGATGGCCGAGACGGCGCAAGGCGTGCGCTGCCAGATTGCGTTCGAGCGCCGCAGGGTCCTGCATCATGCGCTGCACGGGCGGCGTCTGGATGGTGCCGGGGCAGATGGCGTTGACGCGCACGCCGTCGGGGGCGTGATCGGTGGACAGTGCTCGCGTCAGGTTGATCACGGCCGCTTTGGAGGCGGCGTACACCACCGAGCCGCCGTCGCCGTGCAAGCCGCTGATCGAGGCCGTGTTGACGATCGAGCCGCCGCGGCGAGCCTCCATCGCCGGCACCGCGTACTTGGCGCCCAAGTACACCGACCGCACGTTGACGTTCATGACGAGGTCCCAATCACGGGGCTCGAGCTCCACCGCGGTGCCGGGGCGGATGGTGCCAGCGTTGCTGTAGAGCACGTCGAGGCCGCCCCAGCGGTCCACGGCCGCAGCCACCATCGCCTCCACATCGTCGGGCTCCGCGACGTTGGCGCCGAAGCCGTGGGCCTCGCCGCCGGCCTCCATGATCGACTCGGCCACGCCCTCAGCTCGCTCGCGACGGATATCCACCACCAGCACCGACGCACCCTCGGCGGCGAAACGCTTCGCGCTCGCCTCGCCGATGCCTGATGCACCGCCGGTGACGATTGCGACTTTGTCCTTGAGCAGCATGCGATTCCCTCCGAGCGCCGCGCCGGGCCCTGCGGACATCGCGAGGCTGAGTTGATCGGCGAAGCCTTGGCCCGAGCGGCCGTGAGCGTAGCGAACACGAGTGGGCGGCAAGGGGCGATGCGGCGACGGAGCGTCCTGATCCGCGCACGCGCCGGCAGTCCACGCCGGGCCTCGTCGTGCCAACGTGGCTACGTTGTGGCGGCCGATCAGATGGTCCCGATGCGGGCCGAGACAGGGGAGGGCTCGATGGCGAGCGAGGCGTTCTACAAAATCCGCGACATCATCGCGTCGCAGGCCATGCCTGCCGATATCGACGCGATGCGCAAGGGCATCGAGCTCACGGCGCGGCCGCTGCCGGCCGGCGTCACCGGCGAGATGGTGGACGCCAACGGCGTTCCGTGCGAGCTGCAGACCCCCGACGAGACCACCGGCGACGCCATCGTGCAGTACGTGCACGGCGGCGGCTACGTCGCCGGTTCGATCGGCTCGCACCGGAACCTGACCGGCAACCTGGCGCTGCAGCTGGGCTGCCCGGTGCTCTCGGTCGACTACCGCTTGGCACCCGAGCATCCCCACCCGGCGCCGGTGGAGGACTCGGTTGCGGTGTATCGCTGGCTGCTCGATCGAGGCCACTCCGCCGACAAGATCGCCATCGCCGGCGACTCCGCCGGCGGCGGGCTGACGATGTCGACGCTCATGAAGCTGCGCGACCTCGGGCTGCCGTTGCCGGCCGCAGCTGTGCCGATCTCGCCGTGGGTCGACATGTCGGGCACCGGCGAGAGCGCCGTCACTCGCTCGGACCGCGACCCGATGGTGACCGCCGACGATCTCACCCGGATCGCCGGCGTTTTCCTCGGCCCCGACGGCGACGCCGCCGATCCGTACGCGTCGCCGCTCGAAGGCGACCTCGCAGGTCTGCCGCCGCTGCTCATCCACTGCGGTGACGACGAGGTGCTGCTGAGCGACAGCGAGCGGCTTGCACACAAGGCCCGCACGTCCGGTGTCGACGTGACGCTGGAGGTGTGGCCCGAGATGATCCACGTCTGGCACTCGATGGCCGGGCTGTTCCCCGAAGCCGACCAAGGCGTCGCCCGGGTGGCCGAATATCTGAGCGAGCGCCTCGCAATCTAGGAGGCTGAGCCGAAGGCGAAGCCGTGGCCCGAGCGGCCCGTGAGCGACAGCGAACAAGAGCGGGAGACGACAGGCACCGCGACGAGAAGGTCCGCCTGCTTGCGCGGTCAGGTGAGCGGGGCGTTCGCCACGTCGTCGAGGAACCAGTCCACCAAGTCGAAGCAGTTGCGTCGGTTCGCCGCCTCGTTGAGCGCGATTTCGGAGAGGATCGCCTCGCGGACGATGCCGACCGATGCCAGGTAGTCGTCACTGGCTTCGCGGAGCCACTCGCTGGCGAGTTCGGTGCTGATCTCGGGATGGAACTGGGTGCCCACGCTGTGGCCCATCCGGAACAGCTGTGGGCAGATCTCGGTGCTGGCGAGCAGCTCGGCGCCGGGGGGCAAGTGGAATCGATCGTGATGCCATTCCATCCACGGCCCCGCCGATATGGGCAAGTCCACGCCGTCGGGAGGTGAGATCCGGTACCAGCCGATCTCGGTCTCAGGGGAGCGGTCCACCGATCCGCCCAGCGCCGCGGCCAGCGCCTGACCGCCGAAGCAGATGCCGAGCACCGGCGCGCCGCGATCATGGGAACTGCGTATCAAGTCCAGCTCGGTGCCGATCCACGGTTTGATCGAGTCCTCATACACCGAGAAGTACGAACCCGTCACCACGAGCATGTCGAAGTCGTCTTCGGGCAGCGGCTGGAAGTCGGCCGGCCGCGAGGTGTCGGGCACCATCACGTGGACATGCAGCTCCACGCCACGCTCGGCCAGGCGGTCACCGACGAAACCGGGCCGCGACGTCTCCTCGTGTGTGACGACCAGCGCTCTCATGCAGCCAGCTCGACCACGTGCACGGGCAGGTGCTTGATGCCGGAGATGAAGTTGGACCGCAGCCGCTCCACCGGGCCGTCCTGGGAGATGCGGACCACTCGCCGCAGCAGTTCCTCGAACACCACCTTGATTTCCATGCGGGCCAGCCACGCTCCCAGGCACAGGTGCGGGCCGTTGCGGCCGAACGCCATGTGCTCGTTGTTCGGGCGCGCCAAGTCGAACCGGAACGGGTGAGCGAAACGATCGTCGTCGTGATCGGCGCTGACGTAGTACAGCACCACCTTGTCGCCGGCTCGCACCTTGGTGCCGCGGATCTCGGTGTCGCAGGTGGCCGTGCGGCGGAAATGCGTCGTCACCGAGCTGGCCCGCAGTACTTCCTCCACGGCGCTCGCAGTCAGGTCGTCGTCGCCGGCCAGCACCGCCGCTCGCCAGGCGTCGAACAGGTGGGGGTGAGCCATCAGCACCCACAGTCCGTGGGTCATCGTGTACCGGGTGGTGTCATTGCCCGCCGCGATCAGCAGCGTGAAGAAGTTCTTGAACTCCAGATCCGTCAGCGGCGTGCCGTCGGTGGTGGGCGCCAGGAGCTGGCTGATCACATCGTGGGTCGGGCATTCGCGCCGCTGCGCCGCTTGGGCCGCCGCGTAGTCGAAGATCTCCACGGTGGCCGGGCTGCGGAACGGCATGAAGCGGAACTCGTCGGTGTCCACCAGGCCCACGGGGTAGTCGGTGAAGTCGGGGTCGGTGTTGCCGAGCAGCGCGTCGCCCCACTCCACGAGCTGGTGGCCGTCGGCATCGCTGGTGCCCAGCATGCGGCCCAGCATCCGCATCGGCAGCTCGGTCGCCACCTCAGTGACGAAGTCGAACCGCTCGTCGCGCAGCGCCCGGTCGAGCACCTCGCAGGCCAGCCCCCGGATGGCGGCCTCATAGGTGCTGACGACTCGCGGCGTGAATCCGCGGCTCACCAGGCGCCGGTAGCGGGTGTGCTCGGGCGGGTCCATCTCCATCATCGTCTTGCGGGCTTCGAGCTCGTCGGGCGCCATGTCCTCGAGCCGGATGCCCTGCGCGGAGGTGAAGTTCTGGGTGTCACGGCTGACGCGGAACGCGTCCTGGTACTTGGTGACGGCCCAGTAGCCGCGCCCGTCCACCTCGTCGACCCAAGCCACAGGGTCCTCGCGGCGCATCCGGGCGAACGTGGCGTGGGGCACACCCTGGGTCCAGACGTCGTGGTCGGAGATGTTGGCGTCGTCAGGCCCGAGGTCGTCGAGGTAGGGCTCGGCCCATGTGCTCATCTGCTCAGGCTCGCACAGCGGCCGACGACTCGGCGACGGCAGCATCAACATCCACTGTCACCTCAACTGAGGCGACGCCGTGAACGAAGTTCGACGGGATGCGCACGAGGTCGGCGACGCTCGCCGGTCGGATGCCGCGGTCGAGCATGGCTTCGAGCAGCACGGTCAGTTCCATGCGGGCCAGGTAGGCGCCGAGGCAGAAGTGCGGCCCGCCGCCGCCGAAGGCGATCTGGGCGTTATCGGCCCGGCCGATGTCGAACTCGTCGGGCCGCTCGAACACCGCTTCGTCGCGGTTGGCCGACGGGTACCACATCACCACCTTGTCGCCTGCGGAGATCTGGGTGCCCGCCAGCTCGGTGTCGACCGCTGCGGTACGGCGCATGTGCAGGATCGGCGAGGCCCAGCGGATGACCTCTTCGACGGCGCTCGCAAGCAGTTCGCGGTTTGCCGCCAACCGGTCCCACTGCTCGGGGTGCTCGGCGAACGCCATCGTCCCGTGGGTGATCGCCGTGCGCGTGGTCTCGTTGCCGCCGAACACCAGCACCTGGAAGAAGTTCCGGAATTCGGTGGCCGTCAGGCGGTCGCCGCCGACCTCGGCGTGCACCAGGTGGCTCACCACGTCGTCGGCGGGGTGTTCCAGCCGCTCGTCGCCCAGCTTGGCGCCGTACTCGTACAGCCCCCACGCAGCGGGGCTGCCGAAGGGGAGCAGGCGCAGCGGCGTCGTGTTGCCGTAGGAATCGGGCGGCAGCGACTGCGTCTCGGTGGTGCCCTCGACGAGGTGGTTGGACAGCTCCACCATGTAATCGGCGTCTTCGGGAGGCACGCCCAGGATCGCGATGATCACCCGGATCGGCAGCGGCGCTGCCACCAGCTCCACCCAGTCGCCGCCGCCCCGCTCGACCACCGCATCGAGCAGGTCGTCGGCGATGGCACGGGTGCGCTCGGTGTACCGGCGCATCTGGCGGGGTGTGAACGCCTTGGAGACCACCCGCCGCAGCCGGGTGTGCGCCGGCGGGTCGTGCTCGAGGATCGAACGGCGGGCCTCCAGCGCGTCGGCCTCGAGATCCCACAGGTTGACGTGCCCGATGGCCGACGAGAAGCGCTCGGAATGGCGCGACACCTCGCACACGTCGGCGTGGCGCGTCACCGCCCAGAAGCCGTGGCCGTTGTAGCGATTCCAGTGCAGCCCCGGCTGCGCTCGAAGCGTCCGGAAGTCGTCCCAACCGATGCCGTTCGCGTAGCGGCCGGCGTCGGCGATGTCGATGTCAGCGGGCGGCTCGCTCGGCGCCGATCCATCGGTCACGATGTCGGCTCCGTGTCTGTTCGGGCCAATGCGGTTTCGGGAGGCACAGCCGAATGGTAAAGCTGTGCCCGCCCGCGAGCCGACCAGACGCGTCCATCGCATGCGAACACAACGGAGGAATGAAACCATGAGCGAGCTTGCCGACATCCAGAGCACCCTGCGGATGGCCGACGTGCACACCGTCGAGGTGGCCATCGCCGACACCTACGGGCACCTGCGCGGCAAGCGCTTTCCCGTCGACCACTTCCTGCGCTCGGTCGCCGAGGGCGGCTGCCACCTGGCCGACGCCATCTACATCTTCGACCTGCACAACGACCTCGTCGACAGCCCGTACATCAACATGGCCAAGGGCTACCTCGATACGCATCTGGTGCCAGATCTCGGCACGCTGCGGATCTTCGGTCACCGTCCCGGCTATGCGCTGGTGTTCGCCGACAGTCTCGAACCGCCGCACCGTCTCCACCCCATTGCACCCCGCACGGTGCTGGCCCGCCAGATCGCGCGCTGCCGGGCGCTCGGCTACAGCCCGCTCGTGGCCACCGAGATGGAGTTCTACCTGTGCGAGGCCGACTGGTCGCACACCCAGAGCCACATCCAGTACTCGTCGCTCACCGACCGGTCAGACCTCGAATCGGTGCTGTTGGCCATGCGTCTCGCGATGATCGACGCCGGCATCCCCGTGGAGTCGTCGAACCCCGAGTACGGACCGGGCCAGATCGAGATCAACGTGCAGTACTCCGATGCCATGACCACGGCCGACAACACGGCGCTCTACAAGAGCATCGTTAAGGAGATCGCCGAGGAGACCGGGCTGAAGGCCACGTTCATGCCCAAGCCATGGACCGAGCCATCGGGCAGCGGCATGCATGTGCACACGAGCCTCGTAGACGTGAGCCACCGCGCACCCGGCGGCGGCGAACAGCCGCACGAGGCAGCGAGCTCCAACGCGTTCGCCAGCTCCGAGAACCGCCCCAACGACGTGATGTCGCACTGGCTCGCCGGCCAGCTCGACAACGCTGCGGCGCTGTCGCTGCTCGGCAGCCCCGTGCCCAACGGCTACAAGCGGGTGCGCCCGTACACGTTCGCCCCTACTCATGTGCACTGGGGGCTCGACAACCGTTCGGTGATGTGCCGCTGCACGGTGGGTGCGGGCAATGCGAACCGGGTGGAGTACCGGGCGCCGGGTGCCGACGCCAACCCGTATCTGATGATCGCCGGCCTGCTGGCAGCGGGCGCCGACGGTCTCGAGCGCCGCGCCGACCCGGGCCCGATGAGCGTGGGCGACCAGTACGACGACCCCGGCGATGCCGTGCCGTTGCCCGCCAACGCCGCCGACGGCATTGCGGCCTTTGAGGGCAGTGCATTGGCCGCAGCGTTGGGGGAGGAGTTCTCGACCAACTTCGTGCTGATGGCCAAGGCCGAGCTCGACAAGTTCACCGAAGCCGGCTGTGACCCGGTCGGCGACGAAGTGACCGACTGGGAGCGAGACCGCTACATCGAGTTCACGTGAGCACGCCCGATGCGGGGTTCCCCGGGGCGGGCCCGCGTGCTGGCATCCAGCTCGGCGATGCGTCGGCGATGGCTCAGTGGTAGGGGAGGTACTCGTTGATCTCCCACTCGCTGATCTCGTCGGAGGGTTCGCCCACCGCCGCCACGTAGCGCTCCCATTCGGCGTCTTTGATGGCGAGGAAGTTGTCGACAAGGTCGCTGCTGACCGCCTCGGCCAGCGCTGGATCGGCCCGCAGGTGACCCAAGGCGTCCGCCAGGTTGAGTGCCGACGTCACCTCGGTGTTCCACGCTTCCATGCCGTCGTTGGTCTCCGGCTCGGGGCAGGGCAGCTCGTCGACCACGCCGAGGCGTGCTGCCTGCAGCACCGCTGCAATGGCTGTGTGGATGTTGCATGTGCCGTCGGCCAGGCGTGACTCGATACGTGTGCGAGCACCCCGCTCGGGCGGCACGCGAGTGCCGACCACACGGTGGTCGTAGCCCCAGTTGGCCCGCCGGCCGCTGAAGGTGAACGGCCGCAAGCGCCGGTAGGCATTCACCGTAGGGGCGCACAACGGCGTGAGCCCCTGGTGATGGGCGCACAGCCCGGCCAAACAGCTCTTCGCCAGCTCCGACAGGCCGTCGCTGGCACGCGTGTCGGCGAGCGCGTTGTTGCCGTCGGCATCGAGCAGCGAGAAGTTGACGTGGACCCCGTTGCCCTCGAACTGCTCATAGGGCTTGCCCAAGAACGTCAACCGCCGACCGTGGTCCATGGCTCGCTCACGAGCCAGCACCCTGAACAGGAAGGCATCGTCCGCGGCCCGCAGCGCCTCGGCGTAGCGAAGCGTGAGCTCGAACTGGCCCGAGTCGAACTCGGCGTTCACGGACTCGAGCACGATCTCGCTGGCCGCCGCAACGTCGGTGATCTCGTCCATCAAGCCGATGGGGTCCACGAAACGTCCCGTGCCGTACACGTACGACCCAGGCGTGTCCCAGCGCTGCCAGCCGTGCTCTTCGGTGAGTTCCAGCACGTATGCCTCGAATTCGATGCCCACCATCGGGCGGTAGCCCAGGGCCTCCCAGTCGGCGATGGCCTTGCGCAGCGCGTACCTGGCCGAGAATCGGAACGGCTCGCCGCGCTGGGATAGGTCGCAGACCGCTACCTGGGTCCGGTCGTCATCCCAGCCCGGCCGCAGGTCGGCCTCGTCGAAGGTGGCGTGCATGTCGGGAAAGCCGTCGAGCACTCCCGAGCCCGGCGCAGCGATGAACGAGCGGTCGTAGGCCAGGCTGAACACGGCCGCGGCATGGCCGGTGCCATCTGGGGCGAACCCGGCCGGCACGTACTTGCCCCGCGCCAGGCCGAGATGGTCGGGCCACAGCATCCGGACGCGTTCATTGGCCATGGCAGTTCCTTGTCGCTGGAAAGATCGCTATCTGAGCCGGGGCGATCAGCAGAAGCTATCCGAGCGGTTATCAGCCGAGGGCTAGCATCGGCTCGACCCATGGGAGGGACCCATCATGAAAAGACGCATCCTGGTTTTGCTGGCGGTACTTGCGCTGTTCGGTGCCGCATGCGGCAGTGACGACGACACCACCGACAGCGAGCCGGCTGCCACCGAGGCGCCCGCCGCGACCGAGGCGCCGGCTGCCACGGAAGCACCCGCAGCAGCCGTCACAATGACCGGCATCGACATCGACCACATCCTCAGCGCCGATCTCGCTAACTGCGAAGAGGCGCCGACCGGAGACCCGATCCGCGTGGGCATGGCGATGGACTTCAGCGACGTTGTCGGCTTCGTCGACATTCCGGGCTCGAAGCTCGTGCCCTACATCGCCGAGCTCGCCAACTGCCGGGGCGGCTTCAACGGCCGCCCCGTGGAGGTGCGCGTGGCCGAAGTGGGCGACGATGCTGCGCTCGCTACCGAAGACCTCCTCGACTGGGGAGCGCACTTCCTGATCGGCCCGCCGTTTGCCGACTTCGCGCTGCCGATCTTGCAGACCACCGGCGGCACCGTCCCGCTGTTCGTGGCGGCATCCACCGAGCCGACGCTGGCAGATGCATCCATCAACTCGTATCTGGTCACCTTCGACGACCACCAGATGTCGAGTGCTGCCGCCCAGTGGGCGCTCGACCAGGGCATTACGCGGGCCATCGTGTTCACCGAGGGCGAGGGCATCCCCTATACCGGCGTCAACCCCGATGCATTCATCGCTGCATTCGAAGCAGGCGGCGGCGAGGTGGTCAGCGTCCAGACCTATGTCTGGTTCGTCGACACCGACTTCTCCTCGCAGGTGAACGAGATCGCCCAGATCTCCGAGAACAACGAAGTCGTTTTCTCGGCGGCGCTGGGCTTCCAGGTCACCGCGCTGCGGGGCCAACTCGAAGGCCAGGGTCTCGACAGTCTCACCTACATCGGCACCGACGCGCTCGACGCCACCGGCATCCAGGTGGAGGCGAACAACGAGGGCATCGCCCACACGCCGCACACGAGCATCACCGCGGGAGACCGCATCGACTCCATGCTCGCCGCGTTCGAGGCCCACGAGGGCGAGGCGCTCGAGAGCCGTGGCTTCATGGCGCTCTATGCCGACTCGATGTTCATCGGCGTCCAGGGCATGCTCGACTGCGGCTGCGACGACACCGCCCAGATCGGCGAGGCTGTGCAGCAGATCTCCGGATTCCAGGGGCTGTCGGGCGAGATCACCTACGAAGGCACCAACGGCATCCCGCCGAAGGCAGTTCCGATCAACCGCATCGTGAATGGCGAGGACGTGCTCGTCGACACAATCACGATCAAGTAAGCGCACCACCAAGCAACGCGCCGTCGAGAAGTCCGTCGCGGCACCGTCGCAGCGGACCCCAACGCCCAGCGGACATGGGCAGCAGATTGCGAGTTCGATGCTCGAAGTCGAAGGCCTCACCGCTCGGTACGGCGCCATAGCCGCACTGCGCGGCGCGGCCCTCAGCGTCGGGTCCGGTGAGGTCGTCGGGCTCATCGGGCCCAACGGCGCGGGCAAGACCACCCTGCTGTCGTCCATCGCCGGGTTGCTGACGCCGGCCGAGGGCCGCATCACGTTCGAGGGGCAGGACATCACCGGCCGCTCGCCAGAACAGCTCTTGCGCTCGGGCGTGGCGCTCGTGCCCGAGCACCGCCGCATCTTCGCCGACCTCACGGTGGAGGAGAACCTGAGGATCGGGGGCGTGACCGTGCCCGCGGCGAAACGCGCCGAGCTGCTGGACGAGATGGCCGAGCGCTTCGTGGTGCTCAAGGAGAAGTGGGACGTCCCGGCCGGCTATCTGTCGGGCGGCGAGGCGCAGCAGCTCGCCATCGGTCGAGCGCTGATGTCAGCCCCCCGTTTGCTGATGATGGACGAGCCCTCACTGGGCCTCGCCCCGGTGCTCGTGGACTTGGTATTCGAGCTGATCGGCACGCTGCGCGACCAGGGCCGTACGTTGCTCGTCGTGGAGCAGAATGCCTCGCGCATGCTCGAAGTGTCCGACCGCGCCTACGTGCTGCGCAGCGGCGAGGTGGTGGCCTCGGGCACCGGTGCAGAGCTGAGCCAGCGGGACGACCTGTTCGACACCTTCGTCGGATCGGTCGTGGCGCCCGGCGAGGACCTGCCCTCCGCAGGCGCGCCCGCGCCGGACGGCACCGGAGGCGGCGCGGCGTGACCGAACTCGCACAGAACCTCATCGACGGCCTCGGCCGGGGCAGCATCTATGCGCTGCTGGCGCTGGGGGTAGCGGTGGTCTTCGGCGTGATGCACCTGCTGAACTTCGCCCACGGCGAGCTCATCACCGTCGGCGGCTACGTCGCGCTGTGGACACTCGGCGCAGGCTGGTCGTGGTACATCGTGACGCCGCTCATCGTGCTGAGCGCGGTGCTGACGTCGTTGGCGATCGAGCGGGTCGCCTTCTCGCGGGTGCGGGGCAGCTCAGACTTCACGCTGCTGCTCACGTCGTTCGGCGTGCACTTCGTGATCTCGGCCATCTTCCTGCTGTACGTGTCGGCCTCGGTCAAGCCGTTCGACCGGCCCTCGTGGGTCACCAACACCTACTCGATCGGGCCGCTCAACATCGAGGTGTACGACACGGTCGTCATCGCGGTGACCGTGCTGACGCTGATCGGCACCACCCTGCTGCTGCAGCGGACCATGTTCGGGCTGTCGTTGCGGGCGGCAGCCGCCGATTTCGACACCGCCCGGCTGATGGGCGTGCGCTCCGACACCGTGATCCGGGGGGCGTTCGCCCTGTCGGGGCTGCTGGCGGGCATCGCCGGTGTGTTCTGGCTGATGCGCGCCGGCAGCATCAGCCCCGGCGCCGGCATCACGCCCATGCTCAAGGGCGTGCTGGCCGCGCTGATCGGCGGGCTGGGCAGCCTTCGAGGGGCGGTGATCGGCGGCTTGGTGCTGGGACTGGCGGAGGTGCTGCTGCGCTCACGCCTGCCCGACAGCATTGCCAGTCTCACCGAGGGTGTGGTGTTCCTGCTGATCGCCCTGCTGTTCATCTTCCGGCCGCAAGGCCTGGTCACCGTCAAGCACGCCGTGCGGGTGTGAACGGGCGCATCTGATGTTCCCGCGCCCCGGACGTGATGTCGGCTTTCCCATAGCCGGATGCGCCCTGCTCTTCGCCGTCTTCCTGGCCGGCGGCCTCATCTACGAGAGCTTCCAGGGCCGAGCCGCCGAGCGGCTGGTGACGGTGATGCTGATCGACGCCATCATCGTGCTCGGCATCCAGATCTACGTCGGCAACACCGGTGTGCTGTCGTTCGGGCACATCGGGTTCGGCGCGATCGCCGGCTACGCCTTCGCGGTGTTCGCCATCAGCCCCGAAAAGAAGCTCAAGCGCATACCCGACGCGCCGTTCGGCCTGAACGACGTGCTGCTGAACCCGGCGCTGGCCGTTGCTGTGGCCATCGGGGTGACGGTGGTGGTGGCGCTCGTGGTGGGCATCGGCTTGGCGCGCTCAGGTGCCGAATCGGGCGCCGTCGCGGCCACCGTGATCACGCTGGCGCTGCTGTTCGTCACCCACGAGGTGGCGCGCAACTGGCCTGACCTGACCGGCGGCAACCGCGCCGGTCTCACGTTCAAGGTGGGGGCCGCGCTCGACAGCAGGCTCCCGATCTACCTGTGCCTGCTGGGGGCGTTGATCCTGGCGCGGCTCTTCGCTCAGAGCCGCAGCGGCAAGCTGGCCGTTGCCGCCCGCGAAGACAATCTGGCCGCACGCGCCATGGGCGTGAACCCGCTCGTCCAGCAGACCGCGGCCCTGCTCATCTCGGTTGCGGTGGTGAGCGTGGGGTCATCGCTGCGGGTGTACGAGAACGGCTCGATCCTGCCCGACGATTTCTTCTTCAACTACACGCTGCTGACGCTGGCCATGCTGATCGTCGGCGGTCGCAACAGCGTCACCGGAGCGCTGGTGGGTGTGGCCGTGATGACGGTCGGGCGCGAACTGGCCCGCCGCCTCGGCCAGGACGGCTTCGAGGTGTTCGGGCTCGGCCTCGATGCGGCACCGCTCGACTGGATCTTTCGAGAGAACCTGCAGACGGTCTTCTTGGGCCTGGCGATGCTCGGCTTCATGATCTTCCGCTCCGACGGACTGCTGGGGGACTGGGAGCTGGACGGCTGGCTGTGGCGTCTGTGGCATCGTCGCAAGCCCGAGGAGCGACCTGAGCCGCTGGCGGAAGTCGCGCCGGTGGGCTTGCATGCCGAGGCAGAGCGCGAGGGCGCAGCCCTGGAAGTGCACGATCTCGCCGTCGACTTCGGCGGCTTCCGGGCGCTCGATGGCGCAGGGCTCACCGTTGCGCCTGACGAGGTGGTGGGCTTGATCGGCCCCAACGGCGCCGGCAAGACGACGCTGGTCAACGTGATCACCGGCATCGTCGAGCCGTCAACTGGCTGGTTCAAGCTGGGCGAGCGAGAGCTGACCGGAGCGCCGAGCCACGACATCGCCCGTGCCGGACTGCTGCGCACGTTCCAGAACCTGCGACTGTTCGGCGCGTTGACCGTGCGCCAGAACGTGGAGCTAGCTGCTCGAGTCGCCGCCCAGCACCGGCCGGGCAGCCACCCCCCGGTCGATGCGCTCATCGCCGAAGCCGGGCTCTGGGACGTGCGCCACCGCCGCGCCCGCGAGCTCGACTACGGCAGTGCGCGCCGGCTGGAACTGGCCCGAGCGGCAGCCATGGCACCGGCCTACCTGCTGCTCGACGAACCCACCAGCGGCATGAGCGACGCCGAGTCGGCGGAGATGATCGGGCGCATCCGCCATATGGCTGCCGCAGTCGATGCGGGCGTGCTGGTGATCGACCACGATCTCAACTTCATCACCGGCATAAGCGACCGCATCTATGTGCTCGATCAGGGCCAGGTGATCAGCGCCGGCACGCCCGACGAGGTGCAGGCCGACCCGGCTGTGCGCGCGGCCTACCTCGGCGCCGAGAGCGACGCTGAGGGGCGCGCCTGAGTACTCTCGGATGCTGCGGGCGGGGTGCCGCCGCGACCCTGGCGATGTGAGGATGACATGAGCACGTCAACGCTGGAACGCACAGGATCCGATGCACTCGGCGACCCGCAGCGCATCTGGAACGAGGGCGACGCCGATATCCCCGCCGAATTCCACGAGCTGCTCGTGCGCATGCTCAGCTACCACGTCGAGAACAGCGCGAACCCGCACTACACCGACCTGCTCACCAAGCTGTGGGACCGCTGCCTGCGGTTCGCTCCCGACGAAGCCACCAAGGGGCTGCTGGTCAAGCTGATGCAGCAGGAAGTGGAGCACGGGATCATCAATGCCCAGATCCTGGCGGGCTTGGGCGTCGACCACGTCGATCGTCCGATCGAGCAGTACGCATTCCGGCACCCGATGGAGACGTTCTGCGACCTGTCGTACTTCCATGCGCTCATCGACCGGGTGGGCGTCTATATCGGCGAGACGTGGGACGGCGTGCCCTACAAGCCATTGCTCGACATCGCCACGCGGGTGCACAAGGAAGAGCTGTTCCACTGCACGCTCGGCCTGCGGAACCTGCGGCTCATCTGCAAGAAGCCCGAGGGCCTCGCCGAGGCCAACGAGAAGATCCACTTCTGGTGGCCGGCGGCGCTGGACATGTTCGGCCGGTCAGATTCCGACTTCGGCGACGCGTACGTGCGCTGGGGCTTGCGGAAGAAGAACAACGCCGACCTCCGCAGGCAGTACATCGCCGACACCAGGCCCCTGCTCATCGATCTGGGGATCGAGGTGCCGCCGAACCGGCTCAACCGCCGGTTCTTGTAATCGGCTATGGACTCCGCAGCTGCGGGCGGGCTTGCAGTCAAGGTGACGCGGCCGGCGCCTGAGGTGGCCTTCATCGAGACGTCGTCATCGGCGCACTGGGAGTGCTTCTGGGTGGCTGAGGGCGAGCACACGCTCGTGGTAGGTGCGTTCGACCGGGGCGACCGCTCGACACCGGAGCCGCGCATCCATGTCATCAACAAGCCTTACGGCTGGGACATGCGGCCGGCATCTGATCCGCCCACCGCCGGCGACGACGAGGACCTGCTCGTGGCGGTCTGGCAGCTGCTGAGCTCGAACTGAGCATGTACAGGAGCGAGCACAGGTGAACCTGGAGACCCTGGGCCAAGTACTGGTCGAGACCGAAGTGGTGGTGGAGCCCGACTCGGTGGCGCTGCTGGTGGATGCGCTGGGCACGCCTCAGGCTGAGGAAGTGGCGTTGCGGCTGCCGTTCTTCGGGCCGACGGTGGGCGGCGGCGACTCGGTGGTCGGGCCCATCGATCTCAGCCTCGAGCGGGGTCTTGCCGGCGGCCAGTCGTTCGAATGGCACCGTTCGTTCCGCCCGGGCGAGCGCGTGTCTGTAGTGGTGTCGGTGGAGGACATCATCGACAAGGGCACGCTGCATCTGGCCACCGTGCTGTCGGAGTATCGAGGCGCCGACGGTGAGCTGATCCAGCGGCAGCGGACGGTGTTCGTGGAACGCAAGCCGGCCGGCGAGCAGGCGCAGGATGCCGCCGCAGATGACGGCAGCGCGGCGGGAGTGTCCGCATCATGAGCGAGCAACGCATGGGCGAGCTGGACCTGTCGCCGGCGACCGCGCCTGCCATCACGCCCGAAGCCATGCGCAGCTTCGTCGACGGCGTGAGCGATCCCAACCCGGTGCACACCGACCCCGAGTTCGCAGCCAAGGCCGGTCTGCCCGATGTGGTGGTGCAGGCTTCGCACACGACTGCTCTCGCACTCGATGCGCTCATCGCACGGTTCGGTGCCGACGCGATCCTGAACCTCGACATCCGGCTGCGCGGACCGGTCTTTCCCGGCGACGAGGTGACGGTGTCGCCGGTGAGCTACGGCGAGCTGGATCGGGGAGTGGAGCTGCGCAACCAGCGGGGCGACGTGGTCGCCAGCGGCATCGTGGTGATGCGCGGCGACCCCGACGAGTAGACCCGGATGGCCACATTCGACGATGTACGCCGTCTGGGCATGGCCCTGCCCGAGATGGCGGAGTCGACGTCGTACGGGACACCGGCGCTGAAGGTCCGCAAGAAGCTGGTCTGCCGGATGTGGAGCGAGCGTGAGCACAACCGCGACTCGGTGCACGACACCGAGGTGTTGGTGGTGTTCTGCGAACTCGACATGAAGCAGGTGCTGCTCGACAACCATCCCGACGCGTTGTTCACGGTGCCGCATTACGACGGCTTTGGCGCTGTGCTGGTCCGCATGTCCGACGTCGACTTCGACGACCTTGCCGACTGGATCGAGGACAGCTACCGCCTCAAAGCACCCCCGACGCTCATTCGCCAGCTCGACGCCGAGTGAGCCAACGAGCGCTTGGGCGCCACCGCTAGTCGCCCGCGAGACGGGCGGGGAAACCGCCCTTTGAAATCGGCCCCCAGCTCTCGATGTGCAGGCGCAGGAGCACCTTGCTTTGGCGGGTCATGGCTTCGCGGTACTCGTCCCAGTCGGAATGCTCGCCGCTGATCACCCGGAAGTACTCCACGAGGCCGTCCATGGCCTCTGGCAGGTCCTCGACCTCGCCGCGGCACTCGAGCTGCACCCACTCGCCGTTCCACGCATCTGACATCACGACAATCCACGCCGCAGAGTTGCGTCGCAGGTTCAGCGACTTGGCCCGGTCGGGGTAGCTGCTGACCAGTACCGCATCGCCGGCCTCGTCGAGCCCCATGGTGACCAGCGATGCCTGCGGGCGACCGTCCCGCCGGAGCGTCAGCAGCACGCCGTGATGCCGTTCCCGCACGAATTCCCGCAGCTCTGCACGCTCCACGATCCGGTCAGTCGCTATCGACACCATCTGGTACTCCCTGTCTCGGCCCAACAGTTCGGGCAGTCTCGCCGATCTACTGCCATTCGGCACTGCGGAAGCCGCTCCGGGCCGTTGGTTCACATGGCCCCCGCGTAGAGGGAAGAATCAGCCCCACGCCGTGCGCCGCACTGGCGCAGACGAGAGGTGACATTCGAGATGTTGCAGCACTACCGGGTTTTGGATCTCTGCGAGGGCATCAGCCAGTTCGCGGGCTACCTGTTGGCCAGTCTGGGCGCGGAGGTGATCGCCGTCGAGCCTCCCGGCGGGGTCCAGAGCCGCCACGCAGGCCCGTTTGTCGACGACAAGCCGGATCCGGAGCGCTCACTGGCCCACTGGGCCTACAACCAGGGCAAGCAGAGCGTCACGGCAGACTTGACCACCGCCGAAGGCCGCCAACGGCTGCTTGACCTGGTGCGCGGCGCGGATGCGCTCATCGAGGACGCGCCGGTCGGGCACCTGGCATCGCTGGGCCTCGCATACGCCGATCTCGCCGCCGTCAATCCCGCCATCGTCCACGCATCGGTGACGCCGTTCGGCTCGACCGGCCCCCGCAGCACCTGGGTCGGCTCCGACCTGACAGCAGTGGCCGGCAGCGGTTTCCTGCATGCCAGCGGCGACAAAGACCGCGCTCCCGTGCGCGTCTCGGGCGTGCCCCAGAGCTTCCTGCAAGCTGCCGGCGACGCTGCGGCAGCGATGCTCATCGCGCTGCGCGAGGCCCAGCGCAGCGGCCGCGGCCAGCACGTCGACATCTCCGCCATGGAATCGATGACCCACGGCCAGCCGCAGAACCTGTCGCCGCGGGTCAACGCGAACGCCATCGAGCGCCTCGCCGGCGGCCTGAGCCTCGGCGGTATTGACGTGCCGATGATGTTCCCGTGCGCCGACGGCAACACGATCTGCGTGGCGCTCATGGGTGCGGCGTTCGCGCCCTTCACGCAACGGCTGGTGGAGTGGGAGGCGGAGGAGGGGTTCGCCGACGAAGAGCTGCAAGCCGTCGACTGGGAGACTGTCGCAGCCGAGGTGCTGGGCGGTCAGCGTTCGCCCGAGATCATCGCCAAGTCGTTCGCGACCCATGCCCGCTTTCTCGCCACCAAGACCACCGAGGAATTGTGGGCGGCGGCGTTCGACCGGAACCTGCTCATCACGCCGTCGGCGTTGGTGAGCGACCTGCTGACCAACCCGCATTTCGCCGACCGCGAATTCTGGCGTGACGTGCAGCTCGATGCTGAGCGGACGGCGCGCTTCTGCGGCCCGCTCGTGCACTTCAGCCACGACGCTCCCGAGCGCCTGCCAGTCGTACCCCAGCTCGGCGCCGGCAACGACACGTTCGACGCCAACCGGCAACCCCATGCGGCGACGGTTGCCGCCGGCGGCCCAGTCTCAGATGGCAGCGAGCTGCCGCTGGCTGGCCTGAAGGTGGTGGAGTTCTCGTGGGTGATCGCTACGCCGTCGGCGGTGCGGATCCTGGCCGACTACGGCGCCACCGTCGTCAAGGTCGAGACCGAGAGCCGGCCCGACACGATGCGCACGGTCAACCCGTTCGTCGACGAGGATCCGCACCCCGACAACAGCGTCGGCTACGGCGTGTACAACGCCGGCAAGCGCAGCCTGAGCTTGGATCTCAGCAATCCCGAATCTCGCCCGGTCGTGGAGGACCTGATCCGCTGGGCCGATATCACCACCGAGTCATGGGCGCCGGGAGCGGCTGCGCGTATGGGCTTCGGCTACGACGATTTCTCGGCGATCAACCCGCAGATCATCATGCTGTCGAGTTCGCTGCTGGGCCAGAGCGGTCCGTATTCGAGCCTTGCCGGCTACGGGTTCATGGCGGCGGCGATCGCCGGCTTCTACGAGATCACCGGCTGGCCCGACCGCGGCCCGGCGGGCCCCTACGGCCCCTACACCGACTTCTTGGCGCCGCGGGTGATCGTGGCATCGTTGATGGCGGCGCTCGAGCGACGCGACCGCACCGGCACCGGCTGCTACATCGACATCTCCCAGACCGAGGCGGCGCTGCATTACCTGGCACCGGCCATCCTGGATGCCTCGATCAACGGCCGCGATCCGCAGCGGTCCGGCAACGACGACCCGCATATGAGCCCTCACGGTGTGTACCCGAGCACCGGCGAGGATCAGTGGGTTGCGGTCGCATGCACCGACGACCGGTGGGCACTGTTGGCTGAAACGATCGGGTTGGCTGGCGACGGTGCCGCTGGCTGGGATCAGGCTGCACGCCGCGAGCGAGCGGCGGAGATCGACGAGGCCATCTCGGCGTGGACCTCGGGGCGCACCAATGCGGAGGCCGCGGAGGCGTTGCAGGCCAGCGGCATCGACGCCTACCCGGTCAACAACGCCCAGGGCTGCTGCGACGACCCGCAGTTACGGGCGCGCGAACATCACATCAACGTTCCCCAGAGCCATCGCGGCACGATGTGGACACAGCACTGCCGGACGCGCATGTCCCGAACGCCACCGGTGGTCTGGCGGGGCGGGCCGTGCCTCGGCGAGGACAACTTCGAAGTGCTCACCGAGTTCTTGGGCTACGACGCCGAGCGGGTCGCCGATCTGGCCGCCGCCGAGGTGCTCGCCTGAGCGTCTCACCCGCCGTTCGCTTCAGGCTCAGACTCGGCCGCTTCGTTTGGCTCAGTCTCTGATTCGACCTCTGTTGCGCTATCGGGGTCAGTCGCAGCTTCGCCCTCGCCGCCTGCTTCGCCCTCCGACTCGGCTTCGTCCTCGGCGTCGGCCTGGGGCTCTCGGGCAGCGGTGGTCGGGGGCGGCTGGTGCCGGGCGCAGTCACCCGACACGATGTCGTTGATTCGATCGAAACGAGCACCTTCAGAGACAGGCACTGGCGCGCCGTTGATGTCGAGCAGGTGGGGATGGAACGACCAGCCCAGCATCTCGCCGCCGTCGAAGTCGATCTGCAGCACGCCGGTGTCTCCGGTGATGCCAGACCGGTAGTGCCACACGAAGTTGCCCAGCGAGTAGGCCACGAGCTTCCCGTCGTCGAACACCACGGGCTGCAGCACGTGCGGGTGATGGCCGATGACGGCGTCGGCGCCGTTGTGCAGCAGCTCGAAGGCGAAGTCGCGCTGGCGACCCTCCGGGCAGGTCATGCGCTCGATGCCCCAATGGACCACGGCGATCACCACGTCGGCCTCGCTCGCAGCCACCCGCACGTTGGCGAGCACCCGGTCGCGTTGGTACGCCGACGCGATCCCCGGACGCGTCTCGCTGGCCGGAAACCCGAGCGGCACCACCATCGAGGCGCCCACGAACGCAACGCGCACACCGGGGCGCACTTCGATCACGCGATGCCCGTATGCATCGCTGCTCGTCGCCCCAGCACCGAGCGCGATCACACCGTTGGCTTCGAGCAGATCAATCGTGTCGACCAGCGCGTCAGGGCCGTAGTCCATCGCGTGGTTGTTGGCCAGGCCGGCGACATCCACGCCCGCCGCAGCGATCCGCTCGGCTGCCGACGGCGACGCCCGGAACACGTACTTCTTGTCGGCAGGCTCACCGCGCTCGCTGATGACCATCTCCGCGTTCACGACGGCGATGTCTGCCGACGCGAGCGCAGGCTCGATGCCGGCGAACGGATCGACGCCGGCGGCTTCGCTGCGGTCCATCAGCACGTCGCCGCCTGCCAGCAGCGTCCACGTCAGATCCGGCGCAGTCGTCGAGGGCACAATGGCGGTCGCAGCGGTCGCTGCGATCGTCGTCGCAGCGGAAGTGACCGGCGTGGCCGACGGGGTGACCGCGCCTGCCGCCCTGCCGGACTCGGATTCGCGGGGCGCTGCTTCAGATGCTGTTTGCGGGGCGACTGCCGACGCTTCGGTTGACGTGGGCGGGAGAGGCACGACTCGCACATGGCTGGTGTTGCACGCCACCGCCAGAATGGCGAGGCCCGTAATGACCGATGCAACGAGTGGCCGCCCCACCATCGAATTGAGGGTACGGCGGACGCGAGGCGGGCGTCCCTTGCTCGTCGGCTGCGCGCCGCGGCCGCTCGCACACGCGGATGGTCGGTGTCGGTGGTGTCGCGACTCCGAACTAGCGTCGCGCTCGCGGGTCCGAAGGACGCCCCGCGCAGCACTGCGTCCAGCCGAACAGGAGGCTTGATATGTCGCTCGGAGACACAGTTCAAGGGATTCTCGATCGCGGCGTCGCCGATGGCGATGTGGTCGGAGCAGTCGCCAAAGTCATCGGCGCGGACGGAGAGATCTGCTCGGCTGCCGCTGGCACCCGCGGGGCTGACAGCGACGTTCCGATGTCGAATGACACCGTGTGCTGGATTGCCTCGATGACCAAGGCAGTCACCGGCACGGCGGCGATGCAACTCGTGGAGCAGGGCAAGCTCTCGCTCGACGGCCCGGCCGCAGAGGTGGTGCCGCTGCTCGGCGAGCTCGACGTGCTGGCCGGCTTCGACGACGACGGCAGCCCCGTCACCCGCCCACGCAACGGAGACATCACGCTGCGCCACCTGCTGACCCACACCGCCGGCATGGGGTACGACATCTGGAGTCCTGAGCTCGGCCAGTTTCAAGAGGTCACTGGCACGCCAGGCGTCATCGAGTGCCAGAAGGCAACGCTGCGCAACCCCCTCCTGTTTGATCCCGGTGATCGCTGGTTCTACGGCACCGGCATCGATCACGCGGGCCAGATGGTCGAGGCAGCGTCTGGCATGTCGCTCGGCAGCTACATGTCCGACAACATCTTCGAACCGCTGGGAATGGCCGACACTGCGTTCAAGATCACTGACGACATGCGCGCCCGCCAGTCGGCGATGCACACCCGTGATGAGAACGGCTCGCTGTTCGAGATGCCGTTCGAGATCCCCCAAGAGCCGGAGTTCGAGATGGGAGGCGGCGGCCTGTACTCCACCACCGACGACTACTGCCGCTTCCTGGCCATGATGCTGAACGGCGGCAGCCTCGACGGCAACCAGATCGTGTCACCCGACAGCCATGCGCAGATGGTCGCCAATGCCATGGGCGACCTGCGGGTGACCATGCTGCCGACGGCCGCTCCGCCCTTCTCCTTCGACGCCGAGTTCTTCCCGGGCGTGGAGAAGTCGTGGGGCTTGACGTTCCAGATCAACGAGGAACCTGCGCCGACGGGCCGCCCTGCCGGTGGTCTCATGTGGGCCGGGCTGGCCAACTCGTACTTCTGGATCGACCTGCAGAGCCAGGTGGCCGGCTGCTACATCAGCCAGCAGGTGCCGTTCGCCGACCCCCGCTCGTACGCGCTCTACGAAGCCATCGAGACTGCCACCTACGACAGTTTCTAGGCGGGGCCGAGCACGATGCAGCCGTTGTGGCCGCCGAAGCCGAATGAGTTGCTGATCGAGGGGCCCGGCTCCCAATCAGCCGCCTGACCGGTCACCAGGCGGAACTCTGCGAGCTCAGGATCAGGTGTCGTCCAGCCGGCCGTTGCCGGGATCTTGCGGTGATGCATCGACAGCAGTACGGCAATGGCTTCCAGCGCGCCTGCCGCGCCGAGCGCATGCCCGGTGACGCCCTTGGTGGAGGTCACGAGCGGACCGTTGGGCCCGAACAGCTTGTTGAGCGCTTCTGCTTCGGCGGCATCGTTCAGCGGGGTCGACGTGCCGTGCGCGTTCACGTGGACGATGTCGTCGGGCGCGAGGCCGGCGTCATCGATGGCGAGCTGCATGCAGCGCAGCGCCCCGGCACCGCCGGGGGCCGGCGCAGTGATGTGGTGCGCATCGGCGTTCGAGGCGGTGCCGAGCACCTCACCCCAGATCGTTGCGCCCCGCGCCATCGCCGAATCCCATTCCTCGAGCACAGGGTGGCAGCGCCCTCGGTCATCATGAAGCCGTCGCGGTTCTTGTCGAAGGGCATCGAGACGCCGCTTGACGACAGGGCCGTCATGTTGACGAAGCCCGCGGTGCCCACGGGCGTCATCACCGATTCACAGCCTCCGGCCACAATCACGTCGGCGGCACCGGTTCGGATCAGCCGCGCTGCGTAGCCGATCGCATGCGTCCCTGCCGCGCATGCGGTGGTGAGCACCTCGCAGGGTCCGGCCAGGCCGTACCTCATCGATATAGCGGCGCCAGGGGCGTTCGGCATCATCATCGGCACCATGAACGGCGAGACCCGGCGCGCACCCTTGCGATCCAGCACGAGCACCTGGTCTTCGAAGGTCTGCAGCCCGCCCACACCCGTGCCGTAGATCACGCCGCAGCGGTCAGGATCGGCCGCCAGTTCCCCGGCTGACTCGAACGCCTGGGCTGCTGATGCCATGGCCAGCTGCACGGATCTGTCAGCCCGTCGGGCCTCCTTGGCATTGTCGTAGAACGGTGCTGGATCGAAGTCGGCGACTCGCCGCTCGCCTTGCGGCGGGTCAGCATTCAGCCCGCGCCAGAAGTCGTCCACTCCGGTACCGGCGCACGAAACGACGCCGACGCCGACGACTGCTACCCGGCGCCGAGCGTTCATCGGTCGGCGCTCACTGTCCATGCTGGCCCACTGCCTGGGCAGGCCCACGGTGCAGGTCTGTGCCCATGACGCAGCAGGACAGGGCTCACAGCTTCGATTCGACCAGCTGAATCGCGTGGGCGACGGTGGTGACGTCTTCCAGTTCTTCCTCGTCCACGCTGATGTCGAACTCCTCTTCCAAGGCCATCACCAGCTCGACGAGGTCCAAGCTGTCGGCGTCGAGGTCGTCGGCGAAGCTGGCCTCGGGTGTGACCTGCTCTGCGTCCACGGCCAGCACCTCGACGGCGCAGTCACGGAATCGATCCAACGTGTCACTCATGCTGATCCCCTCATGTATGGGCGGTCACCGCACGAGCCCCCGACGGCCGTGCGAGTGCGCAGTGTAGAGGGTGAGCCGATTTGGGCATGGCTCAATGGCCCATTCCCAGGCCGCCGTCGACAGGTATCACGGCACCGGTGATGTACGCGCCCTCGTCGGACGCCAGAAACGCCACCGCAGCAGCTATCTCGGACGGTTCTGCCACCCGTCCCAGCGGCACAGCGTCAGTGATGGCCGCTTGCTGCTCGTCGTTCAACGCACCGAACATCTCGGTAGCGACTGGCCCGGGCGCGACGACGTTCGCGGTGATGCCGCGCGAACCGAGTTCGCGGGCCAGCGATCGCGCCATGCCCACGAGGCCCGCCTTGGACGCCGCGTAGTTGACCTGTCCGGCCGAGCCCAGCAGTCCGACCACCGACGACACGAAGATCAACCGCCCCCAGCGTGCGCGCAGCATGGGCCTGGCCGCCCGCTTGGCCATCCGGTAAGCGCCAGTCAGATTTGTGTCGACGACAGCGGCGAAGTCGTCGTCAGCCATGCGCAGCACGAGCTGGTCGCGGGTGATGCCGGCGTTGGCCACCAGAACCTCCACCGCACCGAGCTCAGCCTCGATCGACGCGTAGGCGGCATCGACGGCATCGCTGTCGGCCTGGTCGCACGCCATCCACAGCAGACGGTCGTCGTCAGGGGCCTCGGTGCGGCTGGTGACGGCCACACGGTGGCCTGCATCGGCAAACAACTGAGCCGTGGCCAGGCCGATGCCGCGGCTGCCGCCGGTGACGAGAACAGTGCGTGCTGTGGCCGGGCGCGCCTCGGGCTGATTCATCGTGAGCAGTGTGCGTGACGCTCGTTCAGCTAGCTCGGGCGGGAGCACCCGACCAGCGAAGCAGTGCCGACGCCGAGGTCATGCCGGCGCCGAAGCCGACGAGCAGCACGTTGTCGCCCTCGTTGATCTGTCCGCTGCGCACGGCGTCGTCGAGTGCGAGGGGAATCGAGGCCGACGAGGTGTTGCCGGTGCGCTCGATCACCATCGCGGCTTTCTCATAGGGGATGCGCAGCCGCTTGCAGGCTGTCTCGACAATACGGACGTTGGCCTGATGGGGCACCACCACATCGATGTCGTCGGCCGTCAGCCCCGCTTGCTTCATCGACTGGCGCGCCGACTCTTCCATCACCAGCACGGCTTTCTTGAACACCGCCTGGCCCGCCATCTGGATGTAGTCGCCGTGCTCGCAGTACAGCTGCTCCTCCATGGAACCGTCGCTCGAGACATGCCAGCCGAGCAGGTCGGAGCCCTGCTCGCTGCGCTCGAGCACGGCGGCGCCCGAGCCGTCGGCGAACAGGATGCAGGTGGCCCGATCGGTCCAGTCGGTGATCCGCGACAGCGTCTCGGCGCCGATGACCAGCACCCGCTCGTGACCCATCGCGATCATGCCGTGGCCGGCCACCAGTGAGTAGACGAACCCTGAGCAGGCGGCGTTCACGTCCATGGCGCCGCAGTCGAGGCCGAGTGCCTCTTGCACCCGCGACGACGAGGCCGGAACGCAACGATCCGGTGTGGTGGTGGCCAGGATGAGCATGTCGATGCTCGACGGATCGACACCGGCGACCTCCATCGCAGCGGATCCGGCTCGTGCGGCCAGGCCGGCGGTGGTGCCCCCGATGTTCCGCTGCTTGATGCCGGTGCGCTCGATGATCCACTCGTCGGAGGTGTCGACCGTCTCGGCAAGATCTTCGTTGGTGAGGACGCGCTCGCCGAGCGCCGTCCCGATGCCGACAATGCGCGCGCTGGATGCGTTGCCCACGCTGAGCGTCATCTGTGGCCCCCCCTTCTGGTGCTGGCTCTTCAACTGCCAGCGGCCGTCCGCAGCCACGCAACGGGCTGCCGTGCGGTGACCCGTTCGCCTTCTACGGCCATGATCCCCATGACAGTACCCGCGAACGCAGAGCGCACTTCTTCCCCGGCCACATGGCCGATGACATCGCCCACCGTGACTTGCTGGCCGTCGCCGACGCCAGCGCTGAGCGTGAATATGCCGGCGCACGGGCTCACGATGAGGCGCTCGGTGACGTACAGGTTCTCGCCGCCGAGCACGGTCGGCGCCGAAGGCGCATCGGTGGCGAGCGTCTCCATCAGCGTGTCGATCTCGGCAGGCGTGCCGACCGACACCGATGTCGCGCCTCGATGCGTCCGCTTGGTCATGCCGGTCAGCACCTTGCCCGGGCCGAGCTCGGTGAAGGTGGTGACGCCGGCGTCGGCCAGCGCATGGAGGCTGGCGCGCCACAGCACCGGTCTGGTGAGCTGCTGTGCCAGCAGCGTGCGCCACTCGTCGGCGTCGGCACGCGGCTGGGCATCGACATTGGCCACCACCGGCACGCTCGGGGCCCGGATCTCGACTTCGGCCAGCGCCTTGCGCAGACGATCCCTCGCCGGCTGCATGAACGGCGTGTGGAACGCGCCGCCCACTGGCAGGCCCATGAGCCGTTTCGCGCCCGCCGCCTTCGCTTCGTCACCAGCGACGGCGACAGCATCCGGGGCGCCTGCAATGACCACTTGGCCCGGAGCGTTGTAGTTGGCAACCCAGACATCGCCGGGCGTGGCTTCGCACGCCTCGGCCACGAGATTGTCGTCGAGACCCAGCACGGCCGCCATGGTCCCTTCCTGCTCGTCAGCAGCAACCTGCATGGCCTCGCCGCGCTCGGCAACGAGCCGCACGGCGTCGTCATAGGCCAGGGCACCGGTTGCAGTCAGCGCGCTGTATTCGCCCAGTGAGTGCCCGGCGGCATACGAGAAGGTCGCACCCGTGCGTTCGACCGCATCAAGCACCACCATCGACAGCACGAACGTCGACAGCTGCGAATTGCGCGTGTGGCGCAGCTCGTCGGCGTCGGCTTCCAGCAGCAGCGCAGCGACATCACGCCCGCAGGCGTCGGACGCCTCGGTGACCAGCTCCCATGATTCGTGCGCTGTCCACGGCTCGCCCATGCCTTGCTGCTGCGAGCCCTGGCCCGGGAATGTGAATGCGAGCACTCGGCCTCCTACCCAGCGCCGAGGCGGACGACCGGATCGGTGCCCGAACTGCAGCGCAGTGAACGCACAATGGGGATTAGGGCAAGAGGGTAGGTGGCGGCCTAGGCCGAGAGCGGCTTTTCCGGCTCAGCGCCCCGCTCTTGTTCGCTTCGCTCACGGGCCGCTCGGGCCTCGGGGTACGCTGAGCCGTCCCAAGGCCCGGGTGGTGAAACGGCAGACACGGGGGACTCAAAATCCTCTGCCCTCACGGGCGTGCGGGTTCAACTCCCGCCCCGGGCACTCGCAAGGCGGGAAAACCAGGCGGGCTCACACGACGAGCGTCTCTAAGGTGCGCTGTGGGACGGTGCCAGTTCACCCGAAGCGGTGTCTGCCAACCTGGCGCCGTCCCACTTGTGCACGCTTCTAGCTTAGAGCGCCCAGTGGCCATCTCTGGCTGGATTTTCGGAGAGGCGCGACAACCCGACCGGTAGGCTGACCGATCCTGTCCCGCGAGGGGAGAGTGCGTGTCGAAGCGAGTCGTGATCGCAGAGGACGAGGCCATCATCCGGCTCGATCTGCGCGAGATGCTCGAAGACGAGGGCTACGTCGTGGTGGCCGAGACAGGCCGCGGCGACGAAGCCGTGGAGCTCGCACGCCGGCATCAGCCCGAGGTGTGCATCTTCGACATCCAGATGCCCGGCCGCGACGGCCTCGATGCGGCACGAGAGGTTGCCGGCGACCGCACATCCGCAGTGCTGATCCTCACCGCGTTCAGCAAGCGTCATCTCATCGCCGAAGCCCGCGACGCCGGCGTGCTCTCGTACTTGGTGAAGCCGTTCCAACGCGAAGAACTGGTCTCGGCCATCGAGGTGGCTTGGGGGCGTTTCACCGAGATGCGAGAACTCGAAGACACGGTGGAGAGCCTCGAGGAGAAGCTGGAGACGCGCAAGGCGGTGGAGCGTGCGAAGGGCCTGCTCATGGACGATTTCCAGCTCTCCGAGCGGGACGCCTTCGAGTTCATCAGGAGTACGGCGATGGCCAACCGCGCGAGAATGCGGGACATCGCCCAGCAGATCGTCGATGGCTTGCTGACCCCCTGAGCCCGCCTTCGGACATCTGCGGTTGGCAGGCTTCCGCAACCTTCACCCGGCCCCGTTGGGAGAGTTCCCATGTCGAAGCTCCTCTTGCTCGACGGGAATTCGCTCACGTACCGGGCCTTCTTTGCCGTGCCCGAAGACATGGCCACCCGCTCGGGGCAGCCCACCGGCGCCGTCTTCGGGTTCACGTCCATGCTCATCAACCTGGTGCGCGACCACCGTCCTGACGCGATAGCGGTGTGCTTCGATCGTCGGGAGCCGACCTTCCGCCACACCGCAGCACCCGAGTACAAGGCTCACCGCGACGAGACGCCGCCGACGCTCATCGAGCAATTCGGCCTCGTGCGCCAGGTGCTCGAGTCGCTGAGCATCCCGGCGATCGACTGCGTCGGCTTCGAGGCCGACGACTTGCTGGCGACGCTGGCGTCGGAGGCGGAACAGCGCGGCGATGATGTGCTGATTGTCAGCGGCGACCGCGACGTGTACCAACTCGTGCACGATCCCAAGATCCAGGTGCTCTACAACCGCCGGGGGGTCACCGACTACGCGCTCTACGACGAAGCGGGCATCGCCGAGCGCACCGGCGTCACGCCCGATCTCTACGTGCAATACGCGGCACTTCGCGGCGACCCGTCCGACAACCTGCCGGGAGTGCCCGGCGTGGGCGAGAAGACGGCCGCCAAGCTCCTCAACAAGTACGGCAGCGTCGAAGCGCTGCTGGCTGCCGCCGCCGACCAGACGCCCAAGCTGGCTGAGAACCTTGCAGCTCATGGCGAGGTCGTGCGGCGCAACGTTGAGCTGATGAAGCTGCGCACCGACGCTCCGGTCGACGCCGCGCCAGCCGATCTGCAGTGGAACGGGTTCGACGCCGACCTCGTGACGCGCACGTTCGAGTTCCTGGAGTTCGGCACCCTGCACGCTCGCCTCCGTGACGCCCTCGAGGGCACGTCCATGGAGGGCCTGCTGGCGCCGAGCGCGGGTTCCCCCGAAGGGGCCCAGCTCGCAAACGTGCAGCTGCTGCCGGTGGACGCGGAGGGGGGCAGCCGTGGCGCCAGTGCCGCAGCGCTGCTGAGCGAGATGTCGCGACGCGACGAGCCTGTCGCGCTCGGCTTCACCGTGGAGGCCGACGGCGCCCTCGGTGTGCTGGCGGTCGCCGACGATCCCTCGCAGGGCACCGTGCTCGCGCTCGGCCCCGATGATCTCGTCGTGCCTGAGATCGCGGTGGCGTGCGTCCGCCTGCTGGCCGCTGACGGTCCGGGCGTGCATGTCCACCAGGCGAAGGAGCTCATGCGTGCGCTCGCCCGCCGAGAGGCTGAGCCCGCAGGCGAAGCCGTGGCCCGAGCGGCCCGTGAGCGGAGCGAACAAGGGCGGGAAGCACAGGGCGATCTGCAGGCCGGCGCGGCGCTCGCCGGGCTGGGCGTCGACACGTCGATCGCCGCCTATCTCATCCATCCATCAGAGGGCCGTGACGAGCTGAGCGCGCTGCTCGTGCGCCATTGCGGCACCGAGCTTGCCGGAGGCGGCACCGAGGGCCAGCTGGGTTTCGACGACCTCGGCGCCGATGGACCCACCGAAAGCGTCGTGGCCGCTCGTGACGCCCTGGCGGTGGCGATGCTGGCGCCGATGCTCGATCAGCAGCTCGAGAGCTTGGGCATGTCCGACCTGTACCGGGATGTGGAGCGTCCGCTCATCAGCGTGCTGGCTCGCATGGAAGCAGCCGGCATCGGTGTCGACCGCGGCGAGCTGGAATCGCTCCGTGACCTTCTCACCGGCGAGGTGTCCGCGCTGGAAGCCGAAGTGCGCGAGCTGGCCGGCCGCGACGACCTCAATGTCAACTCACCCAAGCAACTTGCCGAGGTGCTCTTCGAGGATCTGGGGCTGACGCCCCAGCGCAAGACCAAGACCGGCTACTCCACGAGCGCAGCGGCGCTGGAGTCGCTGCGGGGCGAGCACCGCATCGTGGATCGGCTGCTGGCGTTTCGCGAGGTGGAGAAGCTGCGTTCCACCTATGGCGTCAGCCTGCTCGAATGCGTGGAGCCCGACGGTCGCATCCACGCCACGTTCAACCAGACGGTGGCTCGCACCGGCAGGCTGAGCTCCGAGGATCCGAACCTGCACAACATCCCCGTGCGAACCGAGCAAGGCCGGCTGTTCCGGCGAGCGTTCGTGCCCGCGGATGGCTTCGAGCTGCTGATCGCCGACTACAACCAGATCGAGCTGCGGGTGATCGCCCACCTGTCCGGCGATCCGGGCCTCGTGGGCGCCTTCGAAGCGGGCCACGACATCCACAGCGCAACCGCCGCATCCCTGTTCGGCATCAGCCCCACCGAGGTCGACCCGCAGCAACGGTCGGCGGCCAAGATGGTGAGCTACGGCTTGGCCTACGGGATGGAGGCATATGGCCTCGGCCAACGTCTCGGCGTGCCCACCGGCGAAGCATCGGAGATCCTGGACGCCTATTTCGAAGCGTTTCCCAAGGTGCGCTCGTTCATGGACGGGGTGGTGGAGCAGAGCCGCGAGCGGGGCTACACCGAGACGGCCTTCGGCAGGCGCCGCCCGCTGCCTGAGCTCACGTCGCGCAACTTCCGGGTACGCCAAGCCGCCGAGCGGCAGGCCATGAATGCCCCCATCCAAGGGCTCGCTGCCGACATATTCAAGGTGGCGCTCATCCGGCTGGATGAGGCCCTGCATGCACGGTCCGCAGCCAGTCGGCTGGTGCTGCAGGTGCACGATGAGGTGATCCTGGAAGTTCCCCCTGATGAGGCCGCCGAGGTGACCGATCTGACGGTCGAGGTGATGCGCAATGCCGCCGACCTGGCGGTGCCGCTGGAAGTCCATGTCGCTGCCGGCGCCACCTGGGCAGACGCCAAGGGCTGACCCGCCGAACAGGCCACGCCTGAGCGCCCCGGGTCCGACGGATGGCGACGCCGGTAGCCTTTCCGTGCGCTGTGCGCGGCTAGCTCAGCCGCCTGCGCCCGTGTTCCCGACCCGAGCATTCCCCCGTGACCGACGCAATTGCCCCCGTTCCAAACCTCGAAGACTCAGTACTCGCCGAGTCCGCGCCACCCGATGACTCCCCGGCGACACCGCCCGAGGTGCCCGGCGGCGAAAGCGCAAGCGACAAGAGCGGCAACGGGGCTTCGACGGGCGACTTCGGCACCTTCACCGATGCGGGCGACTATGTGCCGCGGATCGTCACCATGGACGACCTCGGCGACACGCCGTTCGAGGACGCCATCGCCCAGACCATCGTCGAGTTCGACGACGGCGACATCGTGGCCGGCACCATCGTGCGGGTCGACCGCGACGAAGTGCTGCTGGACATCGGCTTCAAGTCCGAGGGCGTCATCCCGTCGCGCGAACTCTCGATCCGTCACGACATCGACCCATCGGAGGTCGTGGAGGTCGGCGATCAGATCGAGGCCTTGGTCCTGCAGAAGGAAGATCCCGACGGCCGCTTGGTGCTGTCCAAGAAGCGGGCGCAGTATGAGCGCGCCTGGGGCCGCATCGAGGAGATCCGCGAGTCCAACGGCGTCGTCAAGGGCCCCGTCATCGAGGTGGTGAAGGGCGGGCTGATCGTCGACATCGGCTTGCGGGGCTTCCTGCCGGCGTCGCTGGTGGAGCTCCGGCGCGTCCGCGATCTGGCGCCCTATGTGGGCCAAGAGCTCGAAGCCAAGATCATCGAGCTCGACAAGAACCGCAACAACGTGGTGCTCAGTCGGCGAGCCTGGCTCGAAGAGAGCCTCAAGGAGGAGCGGGAAGGCTTCCTGCGAGATCTTCAGCGTGGCGAGCGGCGAACCGGCCGGGTCTCGTCGGTGGTCAGCTTCGGCGCATTCGTCGACCTCGGCGGCATGGACGGCCTCATTCACGTCTCGGAGCTGTCGTGGAAGCACGTCGATCACCCTGGCTCGGTGGTCAGCATCGGCGACGAGGTCACGGTGGAGGTGCTCGAAATCGACCGCGAGCGCGAGCGCATCTCGCTCTCGCTCAAAGCGACGCAGCAGGATCCGTGGGAAGTGTTCGCGAACTCCCACCGGGTCGAGGAGTTGGTCTACGGCCGGGTTACCAAGCTCGTGCCCTTCGGTGCATTCGTGCAGGTCGGCGACGGCATCGAGGGCCTGGTGCACATCTCGGAGATGTCTGCCCACCATGTCGAGCTGCCTGAGCAGGTCGTGACACCCGGCGAGGAGCTCTGGGTGAAGATCATCGATCTCGACCTGCAGCGCCGGCGCATCAGCCTGTCGATCAAGCAAGCAGCCGAAGGCGGGGTGGTCGCGGAGGAATACCGCGAGGCGTTCGGCGATCACGCCTACGACGAGGAAGGCAACTTCATCGGCGAGTTCAGCTACGAGACGCCTGCCGACGGCGAGGAATCGGAAGCCGAGCGGGCGTGGCGCGAGTACTACGAGGAGCACGGCGAGGAGGCCTACCGCCAGGCCCTCGCGCATTACGAGAACCAGGGTGCCGACGGCGAGCCCGCTGCGACCGACCCAGGTGACGACGACGGCACCGCGGGCGTCGCGGCCGTCGTCTAGCACGCATCACAGCGGTCGTCGGGCGGTGATCCGGGCCGCACTCGGCTGTTGCGGCGAGCGCACTACGGCCTGATGATCACCGTCGGGCTCACCGGTGGCATCGGCAGCGGCAAGAGCACGGTCGCCTCGGGCTTTGCCCGCCGCGGTGCTGCAGTGATCGATGCCGATGCCATCGTTCGCGAGCAGCAGGCACCCGGCAGTCCGGTCTTGGCGGAGATGGCGGAGCGCTTTGGGGATCACATCGTGGCGCCCGACGGCACGCTCGACCGCAGCTCGGTTGCAGCGATCGTGTTCAACGATCCCGACGCACTCGCAGACCTGAACTCGATCACCCATCCCCCGGTCGGTCGGGAGATCCGCCGCCGGCTGGGCGAGCTCGAGGGCACGGATCGTCTGGTGGTGCTCGACATCCCGCTGCTCGGCGAGGGGCTGGCCAAGGGTCAGCGGCCGCGTTACCAGACCAGCGGAATTCTGGTGGTGGACACGCCGACCGAGGTTGCTGTGGAGCGGCTCGTGACCTTGCGGGGGTTCTCCGCCGATGATGCGCGTGCGCGCATCGCGGCGCAGTTGTCGCGTGACGAGCGACTGGCTATTGCCGACTGGGTCATCGACAACTCCGGCGACCCCGACGAGCTTGACGCCGCGATCGAAGCGGCTTTCAACTGGGCCAGCGCACTCCCGCATGTGCCGACCTGAGCGGTCAGACGATGATCGGGGTTCCGCAGTGGGGGCAGCTCGGCTCGGGTGAGCGCGTGTCGAATTGGGAGGGCTTGATCAGCAGGAAGCAGCCTTCGCAGAGGATCTCGTCTTCCTGTTTGGAAGCTGAACGGGAACCTGTGACGATGCCGATCTCGTCGTCCTCGTCGTCCTCGTCCTCGTCTTCAGATGCCAGCCGTTCCTTGAGGATCTCGCCGAGATCCGCCTCGAGCTCCTCGTCGTCCTCGTCGTCGTCTTCGTCGTCTGCAGTGGGGCGTACCCCGGCGGGCACCTCGCGGCTCGGCCCGGCGTCGTCGTCTGACGACTCTGTCTCGCCACCATCCAGGCCATCGGTACCCATCCCGTCCGCGTCCAAGTCGTCGACATCGTCGACTTCGTCGTCGAGGTCGGTCACGCCCAGCTCTTCGGCATCGAGATCGTCGGGAATCGGTTCGAAGTCGTCGCCCAACAGGTCAGGGGCACCCATGGCGTCGTCGAGCGCATTGTCGTCGGACTCAGATGTGTCTGGTTCGTCGCGGCTCATGGGCGGTCTCAGGTCGTATGGGAGTCGGGTATCGGCGGGTCGGCGGTCAGCGCGGCAGGATAACCACCCGGCCGGTCGCGCGGCGGCACCCTGCCTTCGGGTTCGTTCCGCATGGGCCAGAGCGGCAGATCGCTGCCGGAATCGCGTGGCGCCGCGGCCGTAGCCTCTCGGTCATGGCATCGGTCTCTACGGCGCCGTCGCAGCAGGACGCAGGCGCAGTCGAGCCCGGCCGAGCTCGCCCGTGGTTGCCCGAGCCGACTGCCGCCCACCCGTTCCGTGTCAGCGCAGGCTTCGAGCCGGCCGGCGACCAGCCGCGCGCCGTGGCCGAACTCGCGGACGGCGTCATCCGCGGCGACCGGTTCCAGACGCTGCTCGGCATCACCGGTTCGGGCAAGAGCGCCACGATTGCGTGGGCGATCGAGCGGGCGCAGCGCCCGACGCTGGTGCTCGCTCCCAACAAATCGTTGGCGGCACAGCTTGCGAACGAGTTTCGTGAGTTCTTCCCCGACAATCGAGTGGAGTACTTCGTCTCGTACTACGACTACTACCAGCCCGAGGCCTATATGCCGGCCTCGGACACCTACATCGAGAAGGACTCCAGCGTCAACGACGAGATCGACCGGCTGCGGCACTCGGCCACGGCGGCCCTGCTGACCCGCCGGGACGTGATCGTGGTGTCATCGGTCTCGGCCATCTACGGGCTTGGCGCACCGGAGGAATACCTGCGCCAGATGCTGTACCTGCGCGTGGGCGAGATGGTCGACCAGCGTGCGGTGCTGCGCCGGCTCGTCGACATGCAGTACGAACGCAACGACACGAACCTGGTGCGGGGCCGCTTCCGGGTACGCGGCGACACGCTCGAAGTGCATCCGGCCTATGAGGAGTTCCTGGTGCGGGTGGAGCTGTTCGGTGACGAGATCGATCGCATCAGCCGCATCGATCCGGTGACCGGCGAGCGTCTCGGCGAGCTCGAAGAGGTCACCGTCTTCCCGGCGTCGCACTACGTCACCGGCGAGGACAAGATGCGGACGGCGATCGTCAAGATCGAGGCTGAGCTCGCCGAGCGGCTGCAGCTCTTCGAGAAGGAGAACAAGCTGCTCGAGGCGCAGCGGTTGCGAATGCGCACCGAGTACGACCTCGAGATGCTGGCCGAGCTGGGCTACTGCAACGGTGTCGAGAACTACTCGATGCATCTCGACGGCCGGGTGTACGACGAGCCGCCCTACACCCTGCTCGACTTCTTCCCCGACGACTACCTGCTGGTGATCGACGAGAGCCATGTCGCCGTGCCCCAGCTGCACGGCCAGTTCGCCGGCGACCGGCGCCGCAAAGACACCCTGGTGGAGCACGGCTTCCGGCTCCCGTCGGCGCGCGACAACCGGCCCCTGCGCTTCGAGGAGGTGATGGAGCGGCTGAACCAGGTGGTGTTCATGTCGGCCACCCCGGGGGAGTACGAGCTGCGCACGAGCAGCCAGGTGGTGGAGCAGATCGTCCGTCCCACCGGTCTGGTCGACCCCGAGATCGTGGTGCGCCCGACCAAGGGCCAGATCGACGACCTGATGGGCGAGATCGAGCGGGTCACCGAGCAGAGCCAGCGTGTGCTCGTGACCACGCTCACCAAGAAGATGGCAGAGGATCTCACCGACTACCTGCTCGAGCTGGGCGTGAGGGTGCGCTATCTGCACAGCGAGATCGACACCATCGAGCGGATCGAGATCCTGCGTGACCTGCGGCTCGGCCACTTCGACGTACTGGTGGGCATCAACCTGCTGCGAGAAGGCCTCGACCTGCCCGAAGTGAGCCTTGTGGCGATCCTGGACGCCGACAAGGAGGGCTTCTTGCGCAGCGAGACGTCGCTCATCCAGACCATCGGGCGAGCGGCACGCAACGTCGACGGCCAGGTCGTGATGTACGCCGATGAGTTCACGCCGTCGATGCACCGCGCCGTCTCCGAGACCAACCGGCGGCGGGGCCTGCAGCAGGCGCACAACGCCGAGCATGGCATCGACCCGCAGACGATCCGCAAGGCCGTCACCGACATCCTCGAGGTGTTGCGAGGCCCAGCGGAGACCGCACCGGTGCCCGAGAAGCTGTTGTCGGGTCGCGTGACGGCCGAGCGGATGAAGGCCGCCTACGGCGACCTGCCGGCCGATGACCTGACACGCCTCATCGCCTCGCTGGAGGAGGAGATGGCCGAAGCGGCCGCCGACCTGCGATTCGAGTACGCAGCCCGGCTGCGCGACGAACTGCGCGAACTGCGGCGCGATCTGCGAGACGCCAGCGCTTAGAGCACGACGACGGAGCGCAGCACCTCGCCGTGCTCCATCTTCTCGAACGCCTCCTCGACGCCTGCAATCCCGATCGTCTCGCTGACGAACTTGTCGAGCGGCAGGCGGTCCTGCAGGTGCAGGTCGATGAGCATGGGGAAGTCTCGGCTCGGCAGGCAGTCGCCGTACCACGAGCTCTTGAGCGAGCCGCCCCGCCCGAACACCTCGATCATCGGCAACTCGATCTTCATGGTCGGGTTCGGCACACCCACCAGCACCACGGTTCCCGCCAGATCGCGGGCGTAGAAGGCCTGCTCATATGTCTGGGGCAAGCCCACGGCCTCGATGGCCACATCCACGCCATTGCCGTCGGTCAGCTCGCGGATCGCCTCGACGACCTCATCGTTGCTGAGGCCTGCCGAGTTGACGGTGTGGGTGGCGCCGAACTCGCTGGCCCAGTCGAGCTTGCGGCCGTCGATATCGACGCCGATGATGGTGTGCGCTCCGGCGAGCCGCGCACCGCAGATGGCCGCATCTCCCACGCCGCCGCAGCCGAACACGGCCACGCTGTCGCCGCGGCCGACGCCGCCGGTATTCATCGCGGCACCCAGGCCTGCCATGACGCCGCAGCCGATGAGACCCGCCACCTGGGGCGGCGCCGCAGGATCCACCTTGGTGGCCTGCCCTGCGGCCACCAGGGTTTTCTCGGCGAACGCCCCGATGCCCAGCGCGGGTGACAGCTCGACGCCGTTGAGCGTCATCTTCTGCGACGCGTTGTGCGTGGCGAAGCAGTACCAGGGACGGCCCCGGTCGCATGACCGGCAGTTGCCGCAGACCGCGCGCCAATTCAGGATCACGAAATCGCCGACGGCGACATTGGTGACGCCATCGCCGACTTCTGACACGACCCCCGCGGCCTCATGCCCGAGCAGGAACGGGAACTCATCGTTGATGGCGCCCTCGCGGTAGTGCAGGTCGGTGTGGCACACTCCGCATGCCTGGACATCGACGATCACCTCACCGGGACCTGGGTCGGGGACCACGATCGTCTCGACCGTGACCGGCTCGCCCACCGCTGTGGCTACGACACCTTGTACTTCATGTGGCATGACCGCGACCCTACTTCTGCCGGTTGCGCCCGAAGAGCGTGCGCTGATCGGCATACGAACTTGTGTATGTGTCCGGGATGACCGGCAGGGGCGCAGGTAGGCTCCACCCGAATGGGTGAGCGGCTGATCGTCCGCGGGGCGCGCGAGCACAACCTGCGCAATGTGGATGTGGAGTTGCCCCGCGATCGCATGATCGTGTTCACCGGGCTGTCGGGCAGCGGCAAGTCGTCGCTGGCCTTCGACACCATCTAC
>JAJDZE010000179.1 GCA_022824805.1 Acidimicrobiia bacterium
TGCCTGCACCGAATCGCCCCAGCCGGGGTTCACCACCACCACGGTGGTGTCCGCGGCACCCACGATCTCCGTCTCGACCTGGCCGACGCCGACCGTCTCAATGAACACCCACGGCCAACCCAGCGCGTCGAGCACCCGTACGGCCAGCGGTGTCGCCAAGGACAGGCCGCCGAGGTGGCCCCGAGTGGCCATCGACCGGATATAGACGTCTTCGTCGAAGGTGTGGTCGGACATGCGCACGCGGTCGCCCAGGATTGCGCCGCCGCTGAACGGCGACGACGGGTCGATCGCCAGAACCGCCAGCCGCTCGCCCCGCCCGCGTGCCACGCCGACGACGGCCGAGTTGAGCGTCGATTTGCCGGCCCCGGGCGCACCGGTGATGCCGACCGTGTGCGCGCTGCCTGATTGGGCGAACGTGAGCGCGCCCAGTGCACGGGCCTGCGAACCGCCGCGTTCGACCAACGACATCACCCGTGCCAGGGCGCGGCGCTGTCCGCTGCGCGCAGCTTCCAGGAGCCCCGCAACCTCGGCGGTGAGCGGATGGTCGGGTGGTGTCATCGGCGCGCCGACGGTAGCGAGGTCGGGTGGGTGCAGCACGCTGGGTGCGGGCCGGACGTTGAGCTCGGGGCCCGAGCGGCCCGCGGGCGCAATCGCATGACGACTGGGAACAACAGCGGGAAGAAGCAGGCGGAACAGCGAGAGGGATCAGCGGCGTGAGATCGACGCGCCCAGACCGGCGAGCTTTCCGGCCAAGTCCTCATAGCCGCGGTCGATGTGGACCGCACCGGCGACTTCTGTCTCGCCTTTGGCGGCGAGGCCGGCCACCACCAGCGCTGCTCCGGCGCGGATGTCGTGCGCACGCACCGGCGCGCCCGACAGCTGTTCCACCCCGCGCACCACGGCGTGGTGACCCTCGGTGCGGATGTCGGCGCCCATGCGCCGCAGCTCGTCGATGTAGCGGAACCGGCCCGTGAAGATGTTCTCTGTGACGATTCCCACACCGGAAGCCGTGGTGAGCATCGACACCAAGAACGGTTTGTAGTCGGTCGCGAGACCCGGGAACGGCAAGGTGGAGATGTCGGCTGACGCCAGCCGCTGGGTCACAGTTGCCCGCAGCCCCGCTTCCTCGATGACGATGTGCATGCCCATCTCGCAGAGCTTGCGAACGAGCATCGTCATGTGCCCGGCCACAGCGTGACGCAGGAACACCGACCCGCCGCACATGCCGACCGCCGCGAGGAACGTGGCCGCTTCGATGCGGTCGGGAATCACCCGGTAGCCGTCGCCGGAAGGGGCAGGCGCCAGTCGTTCTACCCCGTCGACCGTCAGACGATCCCCTGACCAGCCGACCCGCGCACCCATCTGGTTGAGGAACTCGACGAGATCGCCGATCTCGGGTTCTCGTGCCGGATTCACGATGCGCGTGCGGCCCTTGGCTCGCACTGCGGCCATCAGCACGTTCTCGGTCGCCCCGACAGAGGGGTACTCGAGCACCACCTCGGTTCCCCTCAGCACCTCTGCGGTTCCCGAGATGTCGCCGTGCGCGGTGCTGAACGTCGCCCCCAGGCTCTCGAGCGCCTGCAAGTGCATGTCGATCGGTCGCGGCCCGAAGTCGTCGCCGCCCGGCAGGGCAACCCGGGCGGTTCCGAAGCGTCCCAGCAGCGGGCCGAGCACCACGATCGACGCACGGATGCGCTCGACGAGGTGGTACGGCGCCTCGGTGTTCAGCTCGGCGGGCACGTCGATGACCAGCCGGTGATCGGCACGCGTCACGGTCACGCCCATGGCTTCGAGCAGTTCGCACATGAGCGCTACGTCGGAGATGTCGGGCACGTTGGCCAACACGTGCTGCCCCTCCGCCAGCAGGCACGCCGCCATCAGCTTGAGCACGCTGTTCTTGGCGCCGCCGATGCTGACTTCGCCGTCGAGCGCGCTGCTGCGCTGCGTCACGAACGTGTCGCGCTCGCCAGTTGGGGCAATGTCCACCGGCATAGCGATACCACCATTGAGGGTGCTCGCGGTAACGCGCCGCGGTCAGGCGATGCTGATGCAGGACCGGTGCGTGTGATAGGCCCGCCGCCGTGACCCGCCTCGTGCGCACGTTCGCAGCCGATGCCGACGAGGTGGATGCGCTGCTGCGCCCCCGCAACGACATCGTGGCCGAGACGCCGGTGAGCACGCTCGACGGGTGCCACCGCTTCGGCCTGGCGGAGGGGCCGTTCACCAGCTACTCGCGGCTGGTCGAGGTTTCGCCGGCTGCCGATGACGGCGATGCCGACAGCGCAGCGGGCAGCGTCACTACCCGCTATGAGGTCAGCGAGACGGTCGAGTGGCGTCTGGCGGTGCCGTGGTTCGGCCCGCTCTTCAACCTCGCCGTCCGGCGCTCGATGCGCACCGGACGCACCGGCGACGGCAGCCAGCCCGTCTGGGCGCCTCCACGGCGTTTCACCCCACGCGCCGCGACCGTCATGGCCATGCTGGCGGCGGCAGCCATGCTGAGCGGGTACCTGGCGAACGCGCCCTCCGAACTGCACACCTACGCCGCAGACGAATTCGGTACGGATCAAGCCGCCCAGGGAGTGCTGGGCGCCGTCGTTCGCATCGGGACACTGCTGGCGATCGGCGTGTCGGTGCTGGCCGACCGGCACGGCCGGCGGCGCGTCGTGGCGGGTGCCATTGGTGTGGGCATCACCGCCGCTGCGCTCGCAGCGCTGGCGCCGAACATGGTGTGGCTGGGCGCGTTCCTGCTGATCGGACGGACGGCGAATGCGGCGCTCGGGGCCACGGTTGTCGTGATGGCGCTGGAGGAGATTCCCGCCGGCTGCAGGGCGTGGTGCCTGTCGGTGCTGGCCATGTCGGCGGCGCTCGGCGCGGGCGTGGTGGTGTGGCTGCAGCCGATCTCGGATTTCGCGCCGTGGGCGTGGCGCCTGCTGTTCGCGCTGCCGCTGGCCGCATTGGCGGCCGCCCGGCCGCTGCTGCGGCGGCTGCCCGAGAGTCGACGGTTCGAGCGGCGCGGCCGGGGTGTGATGCTGCGCGGCTACTGGCGGCCGATTGCGCTGCTGGGTGCCATCTACTTGGCATTCGGCCTGTTCCTGGGCCCCATCGACTGGTTCCGCAACGAGTACCTGCGCGACGAGCACGGCTTCAGCGCTGCCATGGTGTCGCTGTTCGTGCTCGGCACGGCGACGCCCGCCGGCCTCGCCGTCTACGCGGCAGGCAGGCTCGCCGACTCCCGGGGGCGGCGCATCATCCTGGCCGTCGCCTCAGTGCTCGGGCTCGGCTCGCTGGTGGTGCTGTACAACGTGTCCGGCGCCGCGCTGTGGATCGCAGGCCTCGTCGGGGCGATGCTGTCGGCAGGACTGCTGCCGGCACTCGGCGTGTACCGCGGCGAGCTGTTCCCGACTGCCCTGCGAGCACGCGCCGCGACCCTGACCGGCGCCATGGGCGTCGTCGGCGCCGCCGCTGGAATCTATTTCGCCGGCCGGTTGCGCACGGCGTGGGGCAGCTTCGGCGATGTGATCGCCCTGCTGTGGGCGGGACCGCTGCTGGCAGCCGCAGCCGCCGTGCTGTGGCTGACCGAGCACGGCAGGCAGGAACTCGAAGAGCTGCACCCCGCCGATGCTGCAGCAGATCCCGCTGGCCCGGGGCCGCACAGCCTGTGAACGACCCCGGTGAGACTGCGTGAGAGATGATGGGCTTGCGATGCGCGCTGCCGAAGCACTCCTGCTGACGCCAGGCGGCGGCGGCGGCGCGGATCATCGCACGCTCGTCGACATCGAAGATGCGCTGTCCGGCCGCTTGCCAGTGCGTCGACACGACTTCGCCTACCGGCGAGCCGGGCGGCGGGCGCCGCCGCGCGCCCCCAGCGTCGTTGCCGAGCTGGCCGGCGATCTCCCCCGCATCGCAGACGAGCTCGGCGTGTCGCCGGAAGGTCTCGCGATCGGCGGCCGGTCGTTCGGCGGCCGTGTCTGCTCGATGGCCGTGGCCCACGGTGCCCGCGCCGCGGGGCTCGTGCTGCTCAGCTACCCGCTGCACCCGCCCGAACGGCCCGAGCGCCTCCGCACCGAGCACTTCGCACTGATCAGGGTGCCTTGCCTGTTCGTCTCGGGCACGCGTGACCCGTTTGCCACTCCCGACGAACTGGGCGAGCACACCCGGGCCATCCAAGGTCCGGTCGCGCTCCGCTTCATCGACGGTGCCCGGCACGATCCCAACTCGGTCGCCGCGCGCCGGGCGGTCGTCGAACACGTCGGCAACTGGCTCGACACGCTCGGAAGCTGAATCGCCTAGCCCGCCTGCGTCAGTTGAGCTGGCCAGCGGCTGGCATCACCAAGAATGCCCAGTACAAGGCTTGAAACGGAACCGCCACAAATGCGGCTTTCATGACAGAACGGGTCTTGAGACGCCAAGCGATGAACAATGTGGTTGCCGCGGAAACACCAGCCACTGTCCATGCAAATGCCGGATCCGGCGGCACCAGATCATCATCCCAGCCAAACATGGTGGCGATCACCGTCGCAAAGACGACGACGCACAGACTGACAGCGATCCAAGTCACCCAAGCGTCTCGCGACAGAGCCCGCTGGGCCGCGGACTCATCTGACGGCGCTGCCGGGCGGGGCCGAAGACGACCCTTGGGGCCGAGTGCATCGCGAGCCTCGGCGGATCTACCAAGCACATTGCTTCCAGAACGCCAAGTAGCTGCGGCGGTGGCCTTCGAGATCCCATGATCCGCCGCCACCGACGATTTGGTAAACGATGTGACAGTGGAGCTGCTGCCAGATCGCGCTCCAACTCCTCACGGTGACGTTGAGGTCGTGGCGATCCAGACACCTGTGCATGTCGCCGTACAGGGCATGTGCCCCAGCGATGGTTGCGGCCGGGCTGCCCGATGAGGCGCGGCCAGCATTTGTCGGTACCAAGTGGACTGAATCGTAACCGCGGTTCGCCTTCCAACTAACGCCGATCTGCTTGAGCAGGACACCGCCACAATCCAAGTAGCCAGTGTCCGCGCCCGCCTTGCTGCACCAGCCGGCATCGCCACCAATGCCAACGTCAGCGAAGCAGCCACCAGTGCAGCCACTACAGCGGCGGAGAAACGCTTCATCGAAAACCCCCAAACTCGGACCAGCTGAAGGGCACCAGAGAGTACCCCCCTCCGCTGCACGGATGGGCGTATTCTTCAGCCAGCGAACGGTTCAGCCGTCGATGCGGTCGACGATCATCTTGGCGATCTCGAGGCTCGAGGTGGCTGCGGGGCTCGGGGCGTTCAGCACGTGGGTGCTGCGGCCGGTGACCGTGACGGCGAAGTCGTCCTCGAGTTCGCCGTCGGGATCCATGGCCTGGGCACGCACGCCTGCGGGCGAGCGCACGAGATCGTCGGCTTCGATGTCGGGCACCAGCCGCTGCAGCGCCCGCGTGAACGCCGCCTTGTTCAGCGAGCGCCACACCTCGCCGGCGCCGGTGCGCCAGTAGCGACGGGCGAGTCGCCACAGGCCGCGGTTGGTGATGTGCTCACGCACCTGTGCCCTGCTGACGTCGCGCCAGCCGTAGCCCTCGCGG
>JAJDZE010000089.1 GCA_022824805.1 Acidimicrobiia bacterium
TTGACCAGGCCCTCGAACACCTGCCAATCATCGGGGTCGTCGAGGTCCAGCACGATGGAGCGCTTGTTGGAGTTGTACGCGCAGAACTGCCAGCTGCGCAGGTCACCCGCGGGTCCTTGCTGGGGCCTCAGCGGCATCGCCAAGCGCCCCTCCGTGCCGCCGGGCGGCTCGACCTTGATCACATCGGCGCCGAGTTCGCCCAGCAGCCACGGCCCGAACTCGCCGCGATGATCAGTGAGGTCCAGAACGGTCATGCCCGCGAGCGGCGCCGACGCCGTGTGCTGGCTGGCTTGGGGTGACGTCATGTGGGTCCCTGAACTCGCGCTCATGATGTGTCAGGTGCTGCGCCGGAACGAGTCCTGCGCAGCACAGGCCCGTACGACGATACGCAGGCGCTTGCTGGTGCGCGGCGGTTAGCTTGCCCGGATGGCCGACAGCCTGTCGCCGTGGCGGCATCCGCCTCCGCCTGAGCTGAGTGACGAGTTGCTGGCGCGGGTTCGTGCCGGCGGCCAGCACAGCGACGCGCAGCGCCACCCCAACCCCGAGATCATCGCCGAGATGGGGCGCCTCGGCCTCATGCGGCTGCTGGTGCCCTCCGAGCTCGGCGGCGGTGGGCGTCACCCCGCCGAGTTCATCGAGTTCAGCCGTCGCGTTGCCTACGAGCACCCGTCGGCGGGCTGGGTGGCGATGACCTGCAATGAGGAAGCCGAGATCTTTGCCGCCTACTTGGAACCCGACACAGTGGCAGAGTTCTACGCAGGGCAGCCAGAGGCGGTGATCGCCGGCTCCGGGGTGCCCAAGGGTGTGGCACGGTCTGCCGACGGCGGCTGGGTCGTGGATGGCCGGTGGCCATTCGTGAGCGGCTGCACCGCGGCCGATTGGTGGATCCTGGCCAACATCGTCGACGGCACCCGGCCCAGGCAGCTGTGCTTCGTGCTCATTCCGGCCGATGCAGCCCTGATCGACGACACCTGGCACACCGTGGGCCTGCGGGGCACCGGCAGCCACGACGTCGTGCTGAAGGAGTACTTCGTGCCCGATGAGCGGGCCTCGGTGGTCGAGAATTTCTCGCTGCCCAAACCCAATGAGCACCCCTATTACCGCCTGCCGTCGGGACTGCGGTTCCCGTTCCCCAAGACCGGTGTGGCATCGGGCATCGCGGATCGGGCCATCGACGAGTTTGCGGCCTTGGCCGCCGCCAAGACCGCTCTGTACAACCGCTCAGCGCTGGCCAATCGGCCCGACGCCCAGGCGGCCATGGCCCGGGCTGCCGCTCTCGCCGGTGCCGGCCGAGCCTTCGTCGCCGAAGTGCTGTCGGAGATCTGGGAGACCGCCTCGGCCTGCGGCGAGGTGACGCCGGCCCAGCATGCACGTGCCCGCCTGGCGTGCTCGTGGAGCGTGCAGAACTGCATCGCTGCGGTAGAGACGCTGGTGACCGCCGCCGGCAGCACCGCCAACTACACCTCGTCACCGCTCGGCACCCTGCTGAACGACGTGAGGGCCGTCGCCGGCCACTTCATGGTCGCCAGCTACCAGATGGACACCGCCGGCCGCGTGCTGCTCGGCCTCGACCCAAACGACCCCAACTTCTGACCCGATGAGACGAACCGGAAGCGGGATCGGGCAGGTCCATGGCCGTCTGGCGGCCCACTGACCGTCGCCATTCAGCCGAGGATGGTCACGAGCCGGGCGATCACCTCGTCGACAATGCCGTCGGGTGCTTCTTCGAGGAACTTCCCGTTGCGTGCAGTCAGGTCGATCGCCCGGGGCTGGTCGCAACGCACCACGCCACGGGTTCGAATGTCGGCACCGTCAAGCGACACGGCAAACCCGCGCCGGCGAGCGAACTGTCCGCCTCTGGTGATCGGCACCACGACCGGTGTGCCAGTCACAGCGTTGAACTCCGCGGGCGACACCACCATGATGGGCCGGGTGCCGCGCTGCTCGTGCCCAGCCGTCGGGTTGAGGTCGACGCGCCAGATGTCGCCCCGCTGGGTCACAGCAGTTCGCGGCCGACGGGCGCCCCGTCAATCCACTCCCGATCGTCGTCCGGGGCTTCCGGGTCGCATTCGGCGATCAGCTGCTCAAGTGTGTACTGCGTGCGGCAGCGCGGCGCGACAATGAGACGCCCGCTGTCGATGTCGAGGTCGACCGTCGAACCGGCACGCACGCCGATCACGTCGAGCAATGCGGGTGGCACTGCCAGCATGACTGAGCCGCCGACTTGCCGCATCGTCGTGGAATGCATCAATGCCTCCGAACAGTTATATCCAAATATAACTTCTGCGCCTCGGTACAGCGACAACGCCACGGTGCTGGCCGGAGACCCAGGCGCCGTACGGGTCGATCCGCACATGCCTAAGGTGAAGACATGCCTCTGAATGTCGAGAAGGCACGCCGCTCTGGCAGTTCACCGGAGCGCATCGCCAGGCTGCTCAGGCTGCCCGTCGATGAGGTGCAGGTTCGCTATAGCAGTACGAGTTGATGAGACAGTTCGAGAGCCGCATCGATACCGCTAGCAGCGAGTTCGAAAAGAACGCGGCTGCCTATGCCGACCTGCTCGCGACGCTGCGTGGTCGTCAACAGTTCGCCATCTCGGGCGGCGCGGGCCGCGAGCGCTCCATCGAGCGCCATCACAGCCGCGGCAAGATCCTGCCGCGCGACCGGATCGATCTGGTGTGCGATGCCGACACGCCATTTCTGGAGCTGTCCACGCTGGCCGGCTGGGACATGTACGACAACAGCGCTCCCGGCACCGGCATCGTCACCGGCATCGGCGTGGTCCATGGCGTGCCGTGGATGTTCATCGCCAACGACGCCACGGTGAAGGGCGGCTCGCTGCTGCCGATCAGCATCAAGAAGCACGTGCGAGCCCAGGACATCGCTGCCGAGAACGGCATCGGCGTGATCTACTTGGTCGACTCGGGCGGGGCGTTCCTGCCGCTGCAGGACGACATCTTCCCCGACAAGGACCACTTCGGCGGCAGCTTCTACCGCCAGGCCCGGCTGTCCGCCCAAGGCCTGCCCCAGATCTCGGTGGTGCTCGGCGGCTGCACCGCCGGCGGGGCGTACGTGCCCGCCCTCAGCGACGAAGTCATCATGGTGTCGGGGATAGGGCGCATCTACTTGGGCGGTCCGCCGATCGTGAAGGCGGCCCTCGGCGAGATCATCGAGCCCGACGACCTCGGCGGGGCGGCGCTGCACACACGCATCTCGGGCGTGTCCGACTACATGGCGCCCGACGAGCGATCTGCCTACGGCAAGCTGCGCGAGCTGTGCGCGGCTGCCAACCAGCGGCCTGTCGATCATCGTGAGAACTGGCTGTCGTGGACCGAGCCGGAAGCCCCGCATTTCGACCCAGCAGAGATCTACGGCGTGATCTCCGCCGACGACCGCATCGGCTTCGATGCCCGCGAGATCGTCGCCCGGCTCGTCGACAGCGCCCGCTACGGCGAGTTCAAGCCCGAGTGGGGCGAGCACATCACGTGCGGCTTCGCCCGTATCTGGGGTTTCCAGGTCGGCATCATCGCCAACAACGGGATCATCTTCTCCTCCGACGCTCTGAAGGCCAGCCACTTCATCGAGCTCTGCGAGCAGCGCCGCATGCCGCTGCTGTTCCTGCAGAACACCACGGGCTACATGGTGGGCAGCGACTCCGAGGCAGCGGGCATTGCCAAGCACGGGGCGAAGATGGTCTCCGCCGTGGCCAACGCCACCGTGCCTCGCTACACGGTACTCATCGGGGGCTCCTACGGCGCCGGCAACTACGGCATGTGCGGGCGGGGTTTCAACCCCAGGTTCCTGTTCGCGTGGCCGAACAGCCGCATCGCCACCATGTCGGCCGAGACCGCGCAGACAGTGCTGGTGGACATCCGGCTGGCAGGCATGCGCGGCACCGAGACCACCGACGCCGAGATCGCCGCCATGCGAGCCGAGGTGGCCGATCAGTACGAGCGCCAGAGCGACCCGTACTACGCCACTGCCCGCCTGTGGGATGACGGCCTCATCGACCCCGCCGACACCCGCGACACGCTCGGCCTGTGCCTCGCGCTGGCGGCACGCCAGGACGCCCCCGCTCCCGGCAGCGGCATCGTCTACCGGATGTAGCTCGCCGTGCCTGCCACGCCCGATCCGGTTCGCTCCTTGCGCGCATGCGGCCCGCCACACCACCCGGCGGCGCTCGCGCACCGTGCGCGGCGCTGCGCGCACTCCGAACCCGGATCGGCGGGATCGTCATGAAACTGATGGTGGCCAACCGGGGCGAGATCGCCAGCCGAGTGTTCGCCACAGCCCGGCGGCTGGGCTGGCGGACGGTCGCGGTATACGCCGAGCCTGACCGCGATGCCCCCTTCCTGCGCGATGCCGACGAGGCAGTGTGCATCGGCCCGGCGGCGCTTGATCGCTCGTATCTCGACATGCGCGCCATCGTTGCCGCGGGGTGTGACAGCAACGCCGACGCCGTGCATCCCGGGTACGGATTTCTCTCCGAGAACGCAGCCTTTGCCCAGGCGGTCATCGATGCGGGTCTTGTCTGGGTAGGGCCGCACCCGGAGGCCATCGCTCAGATGGGCGCCAAGATCGAAGCACGTGACCTGGCCGAAGCTGCCGGAGTGCCGACGATCCCCGGCGCCAGCGACGGCGACTTGGCCGCTGCTGCCGATCAGATCGGCTTCCCGGTGCTGGTCAAGGCTTCGGCCGGCGGCGGCGGCAAGGGCATCCGCATCGTGCATTCGGCCGGCGAATTCGACGCTGCGCTGGGTGAGGCCCGCACCGAGGCACTGCGCTCCTTCGGCGACGATCGCGTCATCGTCGAGCGCTACATCTCCCGTCCCCGCCACGTCGAAGTGCAGGTGTTCGGCGACCGGCACGGCAGCGTCATCCATCTCGGCACCCGCGACTGCTCATCGCAGCGCCGCTACCAGAAGCTGATCGAGGAAGCCCCGGCGCCCAACCTGTCAGCAGCCACCCGCGACGGCATGCACGAGGCCGCTGTGGCCCTCGCCCGCCACATCGGTTACGACAATGCAGGCACGGTGGAGTTCATCGTCGACGCCGCCTCGGGCGAGTTCTTCTTCCTGGAGATGAACACCCGCCTGCAGGTGGAGCATCCCGTCACCGAGGCGATCACAGCGCTCGATCTCGTAGAGCTGCAACTGCGGGCGGCAACCGGCGAGCCGCTGGGCCTGGGCCAGTCTGATGTGAGTTTCACCGGCCACAGCATCGAGGCCCGGATCAACGCCGAGGATCCCTACGACGGCTTCAGCCCGCGGGCGGGCCCGGTGCGCCACCTCTCCGTGCCGCCCGGTGTGCGCTGGAATGCCTCAGTCGCGGCCGGGTCCGAGGTCACGCCCTACTACGACCCGCTCATCGCCAAGCTGATCGTCACCCGCCCCGACCGGGCATCGGCGCTGGATGCGCTGCGCGATGCGCTCGACGGGCTCGTCGTGGGCCCAGTGCCGACCAATGCCGGCTTCCTGCGCTGGCTGACCGACACGGGAGCGCTGCGAAGCGGCGAGATGACCACCGACGTCATCGATGCACTTCGACCCGCTGGCCCCACCGATGCGCCGGAGCCCGGGGAGAAGTCGCGCGCTGCGATCGAGGCACCCGGATCGGAAGCGATGCCGATGCCGCCGACGAGCGCCGAAGCGGCGCCCATTGCCGCAGCGGCATGGCTGGCTCGGCTCCGGCGCACACGAGCAGACCGGCCAGCCAGCCCGTGGTCGGCGCTGGGTTCATTCCGACTCACCGAGCACCGTGCCGAGGCAGCAGTCGTGCTGCGTGGCAGCGCAGGCATGCTGTACGAGGTCGGCACCCACGCCGTGACCAGCACTGGCATCGCCGCGCTGACCGACCCGGCGGCGGACCGCCCGCGCCGAGCGCTTTCCGACCGCACCGCGGCCAACAGCGCCCACGCCGATTCCGTGGCGGTCAACATCGCCGGGCACACCGTCACCTTCGAGGTGCCCGACCGGTCCGACGCATGGGCGCCGACAGCGACCGACGACACCGGCACCGTCGACGCGATCGCAGCACCGTTCCCGGCCGTGGTCGTCGAAGTTCCGATCGTCATCGGCGATGCGGTGGCCGCCGGCGACGTGGTCGTGGTGGTGGAAGCCATGAAGATGCTCCACTCGCTGACAGCGCACGGTGCCGGGACGGTCGCCGAGATCCGCTGCAGCCCCGGCGACGCCGTCGAAGCCAACCAAGTCCTCGTCAGCTTCGAGCAGCACGGGCACGACCTGCCACCCGACCCTGCCTGACAGCACCGAGAGCGCGTGGCTCGACGCGGAGTGGGGCTGAGCTCGGAGGCGTGGAGCCGGACAGCGCCGAGAGCGCGTGGCTCGACGGGTCGAGCGGTCTAGACGAGCCCGAGCGGGAGGGTCGTCAGCACCTCGTTGCCGGTCTCGGTGATCAGCACCTGCTCCTCCAGCTTCACGCCCTCGCCGCCCGACCGCGCGCCGATGAAGGCTTCGACGCACATCACCATGCCCGGTTCGAGCACGCCGTCGTAGCCACCGGCGTCCCACTTGTGACGGTGGTAGACGGCCGGGTACTCGTCGCACAGCCCGACCCCGTGCGAGATGACCGTGTAGCCGCGGTAGCTGTCGGGGTCGGGGTACCACGCCTTCTCGGTGATCTCGCGCAGCGTGGCGCCGGGCTGGTGCAGTTCGGTATTGCGATGGATCTGCTCGACTGCGAGCGACCAGCAGTCCTGCTGTGCCGACGTCGGGGCGCCGCCCCCGCACCGCCATGTGCGCGACATATCGACGCACATTCCATACGCGCCCACCAAGTCGGTATCGAAACCCATCAGCTCCCCAGACTGGACCCGACGGCTGCTGGCCTCGTGATACCACGGGTTCGTTCTCGGCCCCGACGACAGCAGTCTCGTCTCGATCCACTCCCCGTAACGACGCAGGCTGCCGGCCCACAGTTCCGCCCACAGGTCGAGCTCGCTCACCCCCGGCTCGAATATGGCGCCCATCTCGTCGATGGCCGATTCGCATGCGTGGACGGCACAGCGCATGGCGGCGAGGTCGTCGGGGCCCTTCACCGCACGCGCCGATTCCATGATCGGACCTGCGCTCACCAGTTCGACGCCGCGGGATTCCAGCGCGTGAAACCCCGTCAGGTCCAGTTGGTCCACCGCCAGCCGCCGTGTTCCGCGGGCCGCTTCAGCCAGCAGATCGGAAATCTCCGACGCCCAGCGCCCGGCGATCTCCTCTGACCTCGGTCCTGCCTTGAAATAGATGTACGACGTCCCGGGCCGGATCTCGTCGACTGCTTCTGAGTGCGCGTCCAAGAACTCCCCGTCGGAGAACTCGAACACGACCACGGGGCCCTCGGTGGCAACGAACGCATACCGGACGGCGTTGTGCATGGTCCACAGCGACATGTTCGTGGTGTCGGTGGCGTAGCGGATGTTCAGCGGGTCATACAGCAGCGCCGCGTCGCAGTCGGCGTTGCGCAGCTGCTCGCGGACCCGTTCCAGCCGGTACCGGCGCAGCGCCGAGCGGTCGGGAAGCCGCAGGCCCGCAGCCGCCCACTCGGCTTCCAGCTCTTCACCCGGGCCGAGCGCGTGCATGTTGAGGTCGGTGTGATCCACAAACCACTCCGGGGGTTCGGCGCGCCCGACGCCGATCTTGGGTCGGTGGCGGCGTTCGAACCCCTGCAGCGCCATGCCTGCTCGCCCTCCCAAGGTCTGCACAGCCCCGCTGTGAGGCCGAGACACCTGTGCGCGGCGAGCTTAGGAGATTGCTGAACTACGGAACGGAACATCGCGCGAACGATGCCACTGGGTGTCTTGTGTACCCGCCCGGTTCGGCATACGCTTCGGGACTGACAGATGGAATAGGCAACGCTTGGCAAGGGTGCGCCATGTGCGCTCCGACCGACCGGGCGACAGGTTCGACGGGGATGCGATGACCATGATCAACACGGCGATGGACGCGCTGCGCACGACGGTAGCGAAAGCGCTGGGCCGGAGCAGCGGCTCCGCCGAAATGTGTTCGCGCGCGCCCTCCGCGGCGGAGCCTTGCCGCAGCGAACCCCCCCCCCCCCATCGCAGGGTGCGGCGTGGCCTTCTCCTTACGCTGATATGCGCCTCCCTGCTCGCTGGCCTGGCTTCCGGAGTTGAGGCACAGTCCACACAGGTCTCGGTCAGCAATCTCGGACAGACCCCCGCGCAGGGAACGCTGAGCTTCGCTATTGATGTCGCCCAGGATTTCACGACGGGCAGCAATGCTGGCGGGTACACCCTGAACAGCGTGGATTTTAGGCTTGGCAGCCTGAACGACCCTGCGGCATTCACCAGCAAGATCACAGCAACCATTCGTGAAGACAGTGGCGGCAAGCCAGGCGCCGTTGTCGGCACGCTGACAAATCCCGCTTATGCGCAGACGAACAGCGCCGGCAATTACACCTTTACCGCTCCTCAAGGGGGTATCGCTCTCGACGCCAGCACCACGTATTTCTTCATGGTCGATGTAACCGATCCTCTGAACGGTTCAAACAGCATTTTGCGAACGAATGCGGACGGCGAGGATGCCGGTGCGGCGGCGGGCTGGAGTATTGGAAACAACTATAAGTTTCGGACCTCGAACGGGACCGGGGACTTGGGGGACACTAGTTCAGGCAATTCCCTGATGATCCGTGTAAACGCCACGGTTGATTCCGGTTCTGTGCTGGGCGAATGCAACGGCGACGGTCCCTATGAGGTTCCTTTCGACTGGGCTTTGAAGCCTTCTGGCCTCGCCGCCGGTACCAATTTCCGGCTGCTGTTCATCACGTCCACGACGCGCAACGCGCAGGCTACCGACATCGCGACCTACAACACGTTCGTGCAGGATCGCGCGAAAGCCGGCCACAGCGCGATCGCCGACAGCTGCGGCAACCTGTTCAAGGTTGTCGGCTCGACCTCGACGGTCGACGCTAAGGCCAACACCTCGACCACCGGCACGGGCGAGGCTATCTACTGGCTGGGTGGCGTCAAGGTCGCCGACGACTACGCCGACTTCTACGACGGAAGCTGGGATAGCCGGGCGCAAAAGAACGAATCAGGAGGGACGACCAGCGACACTTGGGTTTTCACGGGATCCAATAACGACGGTACCAAAAGCAACGTATTCTTCTTGGGCAGTAGTTTGCAAATTGCCGCAGCCCAGGTGGCATCAGGTTCACCTCTAAACGCAAACAGTACCCATCCTTCTAATTTTTCGAACTCCTTCTACGCCCTTTCCCCCGTCTTCCAGGTGGCGGCTGCGACCGCCGACACGACTGCGCCGGGTGTGACGTCGATCGAGCGTCAGTCGCCTACCGCCGAGGCGACGAACGGCCGCACCGTGACGTGGCGGGTGACGTTTGATGAGGCGGTGCAGAATGTGGACGCGGCGGACTTCAACCTTTCCTTGGCTTCGTCCACCTACATCGCGGCTCCGCTGGCCACGCTCTCGGTGGCCCAGCACGGGAGCACGAATGCTTGGGACGTCACCGCCACCTACGCTGCGGGAGACTCAGTCGACAGCAAGATCTACCTGCTGTTCGCGACCGCCCACAACATCGAGGATACGAGCAGCAACAAGCTCACCGACACCACGCCCACGGGCGCCAACGACAACAGCTTCGACGTGGATCACCTCGCGCCCGACTTGCTTTCGATCGAGCGCCAGTCGCCGTCCACGTCGGCGACGGACGCCGACAGCTTGACTTGGCGGGTGACGTTCGACGAGCCGGTGCAGAATGTGGGCGCGGCGGACTTCGAGGTGTCGGGCACCACTGCCACGGTCACGGGCGTGTCGCGGGTCGGCAGCACGGACGCGTATGACGTCACGGTCTCGGGCGGCGATCTGGCGAGCCTTGACGGCAGGGTGACGCTGAGCTTCGCGAGCGGCCATGACATCGAGGACGAGGCCGGCAATGGCCTGCCCGCGTCGCCGACGCCGACCGGCACGAACGACAACACGTTCGAGGTGGCCAACACCCCGCCGGGCTTGGTGATCTCGAAGAGCGCGCTGACCGTCGGCGAGGGCGCCACCGGCAGCTACACGGTGAAGCTCCTGACGGAGCCGTCGACGCAGGTGACGGTCTCGATCACGTCGGACAACGCGGACGTGACGGTCAGCCCGGCTTCGCTCACCTTCAGCGATGACAGCGACGACGCCAACGTCTGGAGCACCGCGCAGACGGTGACG
>JAJDZE010000021.1 GCA_022824805.1 Acidimicrobiia bacterium
GGGGGGGGGGGGGGGGGTGTCGCTGCGTCGTTCCAAGGCCCGGTAATCGATTTCGCGCGCCAGCATCTCTCCAAGCAGTGCCTTGAGTTCCTTGGGTGAAGCATCCGCAGCTTTGCGTTTCCAGTAGCTCTTGCGAGCGTCGGTGTAGAGCCGCCACAACCTGGCCGCTGTGGCACAGGCCTCGCACGGCTCTTCGTCACGCTTTCGATGGCGCTGAAATGCCGCATAGGTCCCGCACGGCCGCAGCTTTTTGCCGCCGACGTTGACCCGCGTTCGTTCGCCCCCGTCTGCTAGCGAGTAGCCCTCAGCCGTCATGCGCTGCCCCTACGTATGGAATGGCGCGGATGCTGGCCATCCGATATCGCGCAGCACGCTCGCGGCCTCTTCCGGATTGCGGCGCACCGCGGCACGCAGTTGTTGAGTGTGGAACCGATCTCGCGAAGCGTCGAGTTCGTCCTGCCACCCCGATCGCGGTGTCACGAGATCTTCAAGTATGCAGAACTCGATGAGATCTTCGAGGCTCGGCCTGAACCTGCGTCCTCCTACCGGCAGGTGCAAGTCGACAGGCCGGCGCCGTGGGTGCCCGCAGGCGTTCAGCATCTGTTGCAACGAACTTGCCTCCCCTTGGACAGGGAGATGCGCGGCCGGGTACTGATTCGCAGGCTCTCTTGTGTAGTCATACGTCAGCACCGCTGAACTGTCCCTTGCGGTCTGCAATGTGTACGTGCTTCTTGTGGTGGCCATGTGGCGACCTGCTTCGTCGAGCCGCAGGCTCTGGATGAGGTGGAGGCAGAGGCGGGCCGGTGATCGAGACGTGGTCAGGTCAACAGGCTTGCCGAGTGGCTGCTTCCGTGTGGTGCAGTAGCCGACGACGGCCGTTCCTCGAGGGTCCAAGCTCGCGGTCAGGCGTACGCCGTCCGTCACAGTCCCGTTGAGCAGCTCCGAGAGTTCTCCGGCGAAGTCTCGCGCTTGGCGTAGCAGATCAGGCTGGGAGCGGCTCAAAAGACGAGATGACGAACCATGCTTGGCGAGCGGTGTGGCTCTCGAATCGCCCTTCGGCGGCTTGGCGCTGGAGTTCTTCCCATGTGCAGCCAGCTTCAGCGAGCGCGTTGTCGACCATCTCCCGAATGCCTTCGTCGTCAAGCACGATGACCTCAATGTCGTCGTATCGGCTGTCGGTCTCAGTCATCGTGGTGCTCGCTTCGGCGATGAGCCAATCTCGGCGGAATGTTAGAGGGGCTGGTTGGAACCCGTGTACATGCTCGCGCCGGGGTGTGACACAACGGTACTGGTAACCGGCACCGTATGGTGTTTGGCACCGTCATCTCAAGGTGCCTGGACGGGATTCGGTCAGCCGCCGTGGCGGAGGAGTTGGCCGCTGTAGGTCTCGGTCTGGGTGTCTTCGGAGATGGTCTCGGCGCCGTTCACTATGACGCTGCGGTAGCCGCTGGCCCGCTGAATGCGGCGCCACTCGCCGCCCGGCAGGTCGTGCACCACTTCGTTGGGCCCGACGGCCAGATTCTCTGGGTCGTACACCACGACGTCAGCAGGGCCGCCCTGGCGAATCAGGCCGCGATCGCGGAAACCGGCGAGCTGCGCGGGAAGCGCCGACAGCCGCCGATGCGCTTCCTCGTAGGTCACCCACTCGTTCTCGCGCACCTGCTCGGAGAGCGTCTCGGTGGGGTAGCGACCTGCCGTGAGGAACTTCGTGTGCGCCCCGCCGTCGGACACGCCGAACAGCATGTGCGGGTACTGCACCACATCGCGCAGCAGCTCTGAATTGCCCTGCGGCGGCGCCACGAAGAACAGCGTGTCCAGCCCGTCAGTGACAGCCACATCCAGCATGAGGTCCACCGGGTGCTTGCCGGCGACTTCGGCCGCCTGGCCCACCGACATCTCCCGGTACTGCTCGGTCGATTCGGTGCGTGGCGACAGGATGGTCACGGTCTCGATGCCCGCGGTCGCGGTGCGGGGCATCGTGTCCTTGAGCGCCTGCCGGCGCTCGGGATCGGCCATCTTGGCCAAGCGCTCGGCCTTGTCGCCCATGCAGGCTTCCATCCAAGCCTCGGAGTCGTCGTAGAGGTTCCAGTCCTCAAGGGTGAACGTGAAACCGGCATCGCTGGTCACGCCCTGGCCGTACACCGGAACGCCCTGTTCGCGGCAGCGCTCCAGCCACTCGATCTGACGGCGGTGGATGCTGGGCTTGTCCTCGAACGCCTGCACCACGTTGTGCAGCAGCGGCCGCCCGCTGATCGATGCGATCTCCTCGAGGTGGGCCATGTCGTGGGCCACGTTGCCGCTGGTGAGCGTCATCTGCACGACGCCCTCGTTGCGCTCGGCGAGCACGCGGGCCAGCACCCGGGCGGTCTCGTCGTTCATCATGTCGGTCGGCATCGGCGTGCCGTCCCAGTCGCGCTGCACCGCAGCGGGACCGGTCGGAGGCAGCCGCTGCGCCGACCAGCCGCAGCCGCCCGCGTCCATCGCCTCGTGCACCAGCTTGGCCAGCATCTCGTGCTCGCCTTCAGTGGGCAGCCGCCCAGACTTCGCATCGTCGAGGCCGAGCACCATCACCAGCATGGGGCCGATCGGCACGTACGGCAGAATGTTCATCGCCTTGGGCGTGCGTTCGAGGCTGTCCAGATACTCCGGGAAGGTCACCCAGTCCCAGGGCATGCCCTGGCGCATCGACTCATAGGGGATGGCCTCGACGCGGGTCATCGAGCGCATCGCGTACTCGCGCATGTCGGGATCCACCGGGGCGAAACCGAAGCCGCAGTTGCCGATGGCCACCGAGGTGATGCCGTGCCAGCCTGACAGCGTGCAGTAGGGGTCCCAGAAGACCTGCGCGTCGTAGTGCGTGTGCAGGTCGACGAAGCCGGGGGCGATGTGCATGCCGGAGGCGTCGATGACCTTGGCGCCCTCGCGGGCGTCGACCCGGCCGACAGCGGCGATCCGTCCGCCGGCGATGCCGACGTCGCCGCGCACCCTCGGTGCCCCGGTGCCGTCGAAGATCATCCCGTCCTTGATGACGATGTCATAGGTGCTCATGTGGTCTCCCAACCCATCCGCTGTGCTGCGTAGAGCGTGTCGGTGTATTCCTCCATGTGGGCGATCAGGCCGTCGCGGCAGTCGTACACCCAGCAGTACTGGTTGTCGTAGTCGCGGCCGGTGGCCTTGGCGGTGGCCGTCAGCCGCTGCTGCACAACGGCGGTGCCGCCCTCGACGATCATCCTGCGGACTTCGAGGCTGATCGGCTGGGAGACGTCGAAGGTCTGCCTGACGACACGACCTCCCAAGGCCTCCACTACCTCTTTTGCGCCCGTCATCGTGTCGACGGCGTTGCCCTGGGCGGCCGTCTCGGGCAGCACCCAGGTGACCTGGGGGTCGAGACACTCGAGCATGGTGTCTCGGTCTGCGGTGGTCAGCGCTGCGTAGTAGCGCTCCATCAATGCCCGCGTCTCGGCACTCTCCATTGTTGTGATTCCTCCTGTTGCGAAGCGATGTGGCGAAGCGATTCGGCCCAGCCTCTAGGGCGCCGTGGCGCGCAGCGCATCGTCGAGCCGGTCGAACAGCAGCCCGATCTCGTCATCGGTGATGATAAGCGGCGGGCAGAACGCAAGTGCATTGCCGATGGAGCGTGTAATGACACCCCGCTTGAGGAAGGCCTCCTTGGCCTCGGTGGCGTCTCGGCCCAGATCGCAGGCCCAGATGCCGCCAAGTCCGCGGTAGCTGTCGATCATCCCGTCGCCTTGGAGCGCCAGGAAGCCCTCTTCCATCCGATCGCCGATCTCGCTTGCCCGATCGACCAGTCCTTCAGATTCGATGACGCCGATGTTCGCAATGCCGGCCGCGCAGGCTGTCGGGTGACCGGAGTAGGTGTAGCCGTGCATGAACTTGGCCTCGTCGGCTTCGAGCAGGTCGGCGATGTCGCGTGACACCAGCACGCCGGCCAACGGGATGTAGCCCGACGTAACGCCCTTGGCGAAAGTGAACATGTCCGGTGCCACGCCGAACGTCTGACCGGCGAACCAGCTCCCGGTGCGTCCGAAGCCGCAGATGACCTCGTCGAAGATCAACAGAGCGCCGTTTTCTGTGCACAGGCGGCGCAGCCCCTCGAAGTACCCAGGGGGCGGCGGAATCACTCCGCCCGCACCTTGAATCGGCTCGGAGATGACCGCGGCGATCCGCTCGCCGTGCTCCGCGAAGACCTGCGCGGCGGGCTCGACGTCGTCGTTGGGTATCTCGACCACGTGGGGCATGAGGTCGCCCCAGCCCTCACGGTACGCAGCTCCTCCCTGCACGCTGGTGCCGCCCACATTCACGCCGTGGTACCCGGCGGAGCGGCGAACGATGATCTGCCGATCGGTGTCGCCCTTGAGATGGTGAACGCGACGGGCGAACTTCAATGCCGTGTCGACGGCTTCGGAGCCCGAACATGCCAGGAACACTCGCCCGTCGGGGTGCTGGGAGCGGGCGCGCACCATCTCGGCGAGCTCGACGGCGGGGCCGTTGGAGAAGGGCTCGAATGTGTTGTAGGTCGCCAGCTGATCGAGCTGCGCACCGATGGCATCGATGACGGTGCGGTTCCCGTGGCCGATCTGGCACAGCCACAAGCTGGCGAGGCCGTCGATGTACTCGTTGCCAGCGTCGTCGGTGAGTTTGACGCCCTCGCCCGAGACGATCCGAATGAACTCGTTCTCGCTGCGGCCGACAATCGAATACGGATGGATGAGTGCGTTGCTGTCCATGGTGGACACCCCCGTGTTTGCGCTCCCGAGAGCCTGGGCACAGGCTTGGGCGCAGCCTACGCGTGCGCTCGTGCCCGAGGCTCAGCCTCCCAAGGGTCGCGCGGATAGGTGAACGTTCTCGTTGTCGCACCTGTTGTTTCCCGCTCTAGTTCGCTTCGCTCGCGGGCCGCTCGGGCCGGGGGCTCAGCCTCTTTAGGCTGATGGCGTTTGGCGGCTTGCCCGAGGGTGCTGCCGCTGAAGGGAGTTGCGATGTCGCTGCGATACGGCCGGCCGCTGGTCATGATTCCCGGCCCGTCGGTCATCCCCGATCGGGTGCTGAACGCGATGCGGCGTCCCATTCCGAACATCTACGAGGGCGAGGTGGTCGATCTCACCTATTCGCTGCTCGAGCGGCTGCCCGCGCTTGCCCGCACCGAGCACCGGGCCTACATCGCCATCTCCAACGGGCACGGCGCTTGGGAGATGGCGACGACCAACACGCTCTCACGCGGCGACAAGGTGCTCGTGCTCGAAGTGGGCCACTTCGCCACGAACTGGGCCGAGATGGCCGCGATGAGCGGGGTCAAGTTCGAAGTGCTGCACGCACCTGATCGGGCAGCCATCGAATTCGATGCCGTGCTGGACCGGCTGCGTGCCGACGTCGGACGGGAGTTTGCGGCGGTCTTCGTCGCCCAGACCGACACCTCGACGACGGTGCGAAACGACATCGCCGCGGTGCGGCGCGCGCTGGATGAGGCCGACCACCCGGCGCTGCTGATGGCCGACTGCGTGGCATCACTGGGATGCGAGCCCTTCGAGATGGACGCCTGGGGTGTGGACGTGACGGTTGCGGGCAGCCAGAAGGGCCTGATGGTGCCGCCGGGCCTCGGCATCGTCTGGGTGGGCCCGAAGGCATGGGAAGCACATCAGCGAGCCGACCTGCGCACCGCCTACTGGGACTGGTCACGGCGGACCGATCCCGACGCCCACTACTGGATCTTCTGCGGCACCCCGCCGGTCCAGCACCTGTGGGGCCTCGCCGAAGCGCTCGACATGATCGACGAGGAGGGCTTGGAGAACATCTGGGCACGTCACGATGTGATGGCGCGAGCCGTGCACGCTGCGGTGGATGCGTGGTCGGCACCGGGCGCTCTCGAGTTGAACGTGCCTGTCCCGTCGCAGCGCTCGAACTCGGTGACGCTGGTTCGCACGGGTGAGGTGCCGGCTGGCCAGATCCGCCATACATGTGAAGACGAAGCCGGCCTCACCTTGGGACTCAACATTCAAGGCGACCCCGATGCGGCCTTCCGCATCGGGCACATGGGGCACCTCAACCCGCCGATGCTGCTCGGGACCATCGGCACCATCGAGGCCGTGCTCGGATCCATGGATGCGCCGATGGGTGGTTCGGGTGTGGCCGCCGCCGCTCAGGTCATCGCACGTGCCACGACGCCGGCGCCCAAGCCGCCCCCCGCCCCCGAGGATCCCTGGTCCTAGACGACCACGCCGACCATCCGCCGGGCCCCGAGGACCCTTAGCCGGCGGCGAGTTGGCGGACGAGCACGACGGCGGCGCTGGTTGCTGCGACCGACAGCACGATGATCCGGAAGCGGGGGCCTGCCAAGCGTGGCCGCAGCCACCTGCCGATCGGCAGGCCGAGTGCGACAGCGGGCAGCAGGCCCAGCCCCAACCAGAGCTCCCGCAGGCCGAATTCGCCGACAATGACGAGGGCAGCGATGATCGCCGTGCCGACGAACAGCATGAAGGTGGCCAAGGTGGCTCGCAGGGCTGATGGCTCCCAGTGGCTGGCAAAGACCGCGTACACCGGCCCGGGCACTGCGGCCACCGACGATGAGAAGGCCGTGCCGGCGCCGGCTGTGTAGTCGGCTCGGCGGCCCTCGGGCGGCCGGAAACCGATCGCCTGCACCGCCACGGCCGCCAGCACGAACACGCTCACCGCAATCGCCAGCGAGCGGTCGCTCAGCACCGTCAACAGCGCGACGCCGCCGACAAGACCGACAGGCGCCGCAATCAACTGCCGGCGCAGGGCAGGGGCGTTCAGCGCCGCCCGGTCCGCGATCGCGTTGCGAACATTGATGCCCCCGGCCACCATCAGCATCGGGCCTGGCACGAAGGTGGGCTCCATCACCACCAGGATCGGGCCGGCGATGAGGCCCATTCCGAGGCCGATGCAGGCCTGTGTGCCGGCGCCCACCGCGATGCACAGCGCCGCGATCAGGTATTCCGCGACGCTCACGCAGAACTCGTCACGCCACCGACGGAGCGCTCGCGACCGGCAGGATGCTCACGTGCGCCCGGAGTGCCCGACGCGGACGGCTCTGCTCACGGCCATCGGGCGTCCTGTCGTGGGGGTATGCCGGCGCTAGATCGTGAAGGGCTCCCCGTCGCCTCGCTCGCGCACGGCAATCTCCTCAACCGGCTTGCGGCTCAGCTTGGTGAGCTGCTTGGTCGGCTTGCCGACAGGAAGCAGCGCGCACACTGCCTCCCAGTCCTCCAGTCCGAGCAGTTCCTTGGCTGCGGGCTCACTTGCCGAGAGCAGCGTGGTCATTGCCCCGCCCAGGCCCTCATTGCGGGCACCCAGCAGGATGTTCCACGCGAATGGGTACACCGATGCGCCGCTGACCACTCCGATGCGGTCCTGTTCTTTGTCGATCGAGGCCACATTGCGCAGATCGACGGTGATCACCAGCACGACGGGCACTTCGTCCATGTGCTCGAACATCGGGAGCGGGAACTTCAGCGACTCGTCGGCCATGGCCTCTTCGATGTTCACCGAAGACGGGCTGTAGCTCTGCCAATACACCTCGCCGGCAGCGACCTGAGCAGCGGCGACGCGCATCGCTGGAATGCACAGCTCGCCGAGGCGCTTCTTGCGAGCGGGATCTCGCACCACGATGACCTTGTGGCCCTGGCGGTTGCCGCCGCTGGCGGCGAAGCGGGCATTGTCGAAGATGCGGTACAGCACCTCGTCGGTGACTTCGTCGTCGGTGAAGTCCCGAGCGGCGAAGGTGGTGCGCATGACGTCGTATATCTCCATCTCGCCAGTCTCGCACCGGTCGGCCAACTCCGCGCCGGTGACGAGTCGGCCCGGCAACCGACACGCCGGTGTGTCGTGCGGCGTGTGACACCGGTCGGCAACAATCGCCGCAGCGCATGACCCGCAGCACCCATCGGAGGCAATCGTGAGCTTCACCCGTGTCCTGATCGCCAATCGCGGCGAGATTGCCATCCGGATCGCCAAGGCTGCCGGTGCCCTGGGAATCGAAACGGTGGCGGTGCACGCGCCGGTCGACGAGCGCTCGCTGCACCTGGTGGCCGCTGATCAGGTTGCGCCGTTGCCTGGCGGCGATCCGTTGGCCGCGTACCTCGACATCGACGCCCTGCTGCGGATCGCTGTCGAGCACGGCTGCGACTGCATCCACCCGGGCTACGGCTTCCTGGCGGAGAACGCGGCCTTCGCGGCCGGCTGCGCCGAAGCGGGACTTGCATTTGTGGGTCCCTCTGCGGACACGCTTGAGCTGTTCGGCGACAAGGTCCGCGCCCGCGCGCTGGCCGCCTCGCTCGACGTTCCCATCGCCGGAGGATCGCCGGGAGCTGTTACCGACGCGGCTTCGGCCGCGGACGCAGCTGCGGAGGTCGGTCTGCCGGTGATGCTGAAGGCTGCGGCCGGTGGCGGCGGGCGAGGCATGCGCGCTGTGGAGCGCATCGAGGACATCGCCGAAGCGTTCGAACGGTGCTCCAGTGAGGCCGCAGCGGCCTTCGGCGACGGCGCTGTGTTTGTGGAACGCCTGGTGGAACGACCACGCCACATCGAGGTGCAGGTGCTCGCCGACCTCCACGGGAGCGTGGCGCATCTGTGGGAACGGGACTGCTCGGTCCAGCAGCGCAACCAGAAGGTCATCGAGATCGCCCCCGCGCCGGGGCTTGACGCCAGCCTGCGTGACCGGCTGCACGCTGATGCCGTTCGGCTCGCTGCACAGGCCGGTCTGGCGAATGCAGCAACGGTGGAGTTCTTGGTGTCGCCCGAGACCGGCGACCACTTCTTCATCGAGTGCAATCCGCGAATCCAGGTGGAGCACACCGTCACCGAGCAGGTCACCGGCGTGGATCTGGTCGAGGCCCAGTTCAGGATCGCTGCAGGTGCGCACTTGGAGGAGATCGGCATCGTCGGGGTCAACGCGGATCAGGACGAGGTTGCGGAGGCGTTCGCGAACGTGATGCGGCTTGCTTCGGCACCGCGTGGCTACGCCGTGCAAGCACGAGTTGTGGCGACTGGTTCTGGAGCGATCTCCGCCTACCACGAGCCATCGGGCGCTGGCGTGCGGGTCGACGCCGCTGGCTATGCCGGCTACACGCCGCCGCCGCACTACGACCCGCTGCTCGCCAAGGTCATCGGCACGGGGACCACTCTCGAAGCCGCAGTGGCGCGCACATCGGCGGCATTGGGTGACTTCCACATCGGCCAACTGCCCACCAACATCGATCAACTTCGCCAGATCCTCAGCCACCCCACCGTGCGCAGCGGTGATGCACGCACCACCTTGCTCGCGGAGACGGCGCCGCTCGCCGATGGGGCGGCGGGCGCATCGAACACCAACGGAGTTTCGGGCAACATGCGCAACGCCTCGCGGCGCGCTGCGATGTTGGAGCCCGCATCGGCGGCATCACCTGCATTGGGGTCACCGGCCACGGCGCCGGCGTCGGCATGGCCGGACCGCGAGTTCGCCGACGGTGAGGTTGCGATTCGCAGTCCGCTGCCCGCGAGTGTCGTCGAGGTCCGGGTGAGCGCCGGCGACGCCGTCACAGTGGGGCAAGCGCTCGTGGTGCTGTCGGCCATGAAGATGGAGACGGAGGTCACCGCCCCGTGCGAGGGCACAGTCTCAGCGCTGCGCGACCTGCAGCCCGGCGACCAACTGGCGGCCGGCGACGTGCTGGCAGTGGTGCTGTCCGGCGCAGACGCCGGCGGGACTCCGAGCGCGGGCACAGCCTCCAGCGGCTGGGAGCCGCTGCTGGACGACGTGCAGACTTTGCAGCGGCTGGCAGAGGAACGACTGGGTCCCGACTCAGACGAGCCTGGCGTGGTCCGCCAGCGCAACCGGGGGAAGCTGCATTGCCGCGACCGCATCCGCCTGCTGCTCGACGAGGGCAGCTTCCGTGAGGTCGGCAGCCTCGCTGGCTTCGCTTCCTATGACGACGAAGGCGAGATCGCAGCATTCACGCCGGCCAACCACGTCGGCGGCACCGGCAAGATCGACGGGCGGGGCGTGATTGTCTGCGCCGACGACTTCACGTCGCGAGGCGGCCATGCCGACGGTGCCATCGGTGCCAAGAGCTTCTATTTGGACTTGCTGTCAACCGAACTGGGCGTGCCCTCCATCCGGCTGCTGGACGGTTCGTCCGGCGGCGGCAGCGTCGCCTCAATGGTGCCCGAGCAGCGCAAGGAAGGCGAGAGCAGTGCCAAGGAGAGCACCGGGGCCATCAAGGCGGGCCGGCCACGGGTGACGGGTGGTGGAGGTTCGTTCCTGCCGTCGCACTTGGGCAGTACCGAATACGCGGAACAGCTCGCGACGGTGCCGGTGGTGAACATGCTGCTCGGCAGCGTGGTCGGCATCGGCGCGGCGAAGGCCGTGCTGGGGCACTTTGCCGTGATGGTGCGCGACATCTCGCAGCTCTTCGTGGCCGGGCCGCCGGTCGTGAGTCATGCGATGGGCTACGACATCGCCAAGGAAGACCTCGGCGACTGGCGCATCCACTGCACCAACGGCTCGGTCGACAACCTGGCCGACACCGAGGAGGAGGCCGCGGCGCTGGTTCGGCGGTTCCTGTCGTACTTGCCGTCGTCGGTGTATGAGGCGCCGCCGGTGCTGTCGCCCGATCCCGACGATCCGGCTGACCGCTGCGAAGAGGAGCTGCTCACGCTGATCCCGCGCAAGCGCACCACCACCTTCGACATCCGCCGCGGGATCGAGCTGATCTGCGACAGCGGCTCGTTCTTCGAGATCGGGCCGCTGTGGGGGACCGATCAGGTTGTCGGTTTCGCTCGCATGAACGGGCACCCGGTTGGCGTGCTGGCATCGGACAGCCGCCATCGGAACGGGGGCGCACTTACCGCGGACGGCTGCGACAAGCTCACTCGCCACATCGATCTCTGCGACATGTTCCATGTGCCGATCTTGAATCTGGTGGACAACCCCGGATTCGCCGTCGGCAAGGAGCACGAGATCGCCGGCACCATCCGCAAGGGTGCCACCTGGATGACCGCGTTCGCGCAGGCTTCGGTGCCGATCTACACGGTGCTGATGCGCCGCAGCTTCGGAGTGGCCGGCAACAACTACGCCACGCCTCGGCGCCAGCACAACGCCCGTGTGGCATGGCCGGCTGCCGATGTGGGCGGCATCCCACCCGAGGGCGGCATCGAGGCTGCCTACAAGCGGCAACTCGCAGAAGCAGAGGATCCAGTGGCGCTGCGGGCCGAGCTCGAAGCTCGCATCGAGGCGGCGCGTGGCCCCATCGGACCGCTCAACCGGTTCCAGATCGAGGAGATGATCGATCCTCGTGACACCCGGCGGCTGATCTGCGAGTGGATCGAAGGCGCTTACCGGGTGGTCAATCGACCGGCTCAGCTCGCACCGCGCCCGATCGCATACAGGCCCTAGTTGCTTGGGCCCTGACGTGTCAGGTCCTGATCAGCTGGGCCAGATCACACAGATTCCACCACCAAGACCGCGGGGCCGGTCCGGCGGCGTATCTGTTCGATCTCGTCGAGTTCGACTGCGTCTTTGAGAGCGCCATTGATGCCCTTGCCGAGGAGCGCCGGCTGGCGCACTCCCTCGGGGAGATCACGAGTGACGGTCAGCACGGGTGTCGGCGTCGGCCGTGCTGATCGAGGCCGAATCGGTGCTGCCCGCTCGGATTTCGGCTCCGGTGCTGTCAAGTAGTCGCGGGCCGGGTTGCCGGCGAAGCTGTAGACGACCAGACCCACCACCGCGATCGCAGCCAATGCGAAGAACGCGGACCGGTAGCTGTACGCATCGTTGAGGATTCCGGTGAGGAACGGCCCACCGGCCAGTCCGGACACCATCAGCAGTGAGCCGAAGCCGTAGATGCGCGGGTAGTCCCGCACGCCGAAGGCATCGGCCAGGATCAGCGGGTGCAGCATCAGCAGATTGCCCATGGCGCTGCCCAGCACCAGCACGCCGAACAGGATGGCAAGCCCGCTGCCGGCCACAGAGAGTATGCACAGCCCGACCACCTGCACCACCATCAGCACCATCGTGAGCCAGCGCAGCGACACCTTCAGTGCGGCGATGCCGCCGCAGATCCTGGCCACGACGCTCGTGCCCGCGAGCACCTGCACGGCACCGGTGGCGGCTGCCGCCATTCCCAGCCGGTCCTCGGTGAAGTTGTACATGTGCTGAATTGCCCCGACCTGGCTGCTCATCACCAGCACGAATCCGGTGGCGGTGAAGATGAAGAACCGTGTGCGGATGGCCTGCTGGTACGGCGTTCCGGGCGGCGGTCCGGCGGGAGCATCGCCCGGCTCGCTGGACTGTCTGGCGCCGTCGGGCAGCAGCCCCACATCTCGGGGCCATGCACGAAGGAAGAACCACGTCGAGATCAGCAGCAGAGCGCAGTACACGACGGCGAATCGAGGGGCCCAGTAGACCAAGGTGTCCGCTTCGATCCGAACGCTCATCTCCGGCAGCAGCACGATGCCGCCGAGCGACAGACCGGTCGACGAGATCGCCATCGCCACCGAACGTCGGCGCTCGAACCAGCGCGTCACCAGCGTCGTGGTGGGCACCAGACCGCAGAGCCCGAAGCCGATGCCGAAGATGGTCATCACGACGAACATCTGCCAACCGCTGCGCACCTGTGAGAGCAGTGCCATGCCGACGGTGCTGACCGCGGTGCCCGCGGTGATCACCCAGCGGGCGTCGAAGCGATTGACGAGCATGCCCGTGTAGTACCCGCACAGGCCCGACGCCAGCAGGAAGATGCCGACGCCTGCACCTGCCAGACCGGTGCTGAAACCCTGCTCGTCCACGAAGGCGTTCAGGAAGGCGCCGAGGGCGTAGAACACCATGCCCGAGGTGATCATCATCACGCCGAAGATGCCGGTGAGCACGACCCAGCCCCGAACGAACCGCTGGCTGCGCTCAGCGGTCGCCACCGGCACATTCACACGGAACAGCCTGCCAGCTAACTTGCCCCGATGCGCCTGGCACGGCACCGCAGCCTCATCGGTCTCTTGCAGGTCGTGTGCGTAGCCACGCTGTGCTTACTTGCTGCGGCGTGCACTTCAGCAGACCGCACAGTCGGCACGACTGTGCCTCCCATGTCATCGGCAGCCGTTGCTGAAGCGTTCGCACCTGAGACCTCGAAGCAGGCCGCTCCGTCAACAAGTGCCTCTGCCTCAGATGACTGTCTGCCGGATGCAGATGTTGTCGGTTCGCACGGTCGCCACCGTCTCGCCTCGGGCGGCAACGAGTACGAGTATCTGCTCTATGTGCCGGCGTCCGCGTCGGCGTCCGCACCGCTGGTCATCAACTTTCACGGCCTGGGCGGTGACGGACCCGGCCAGGCGGCCTACACGGGTTACGCCGATCTGGCCGATGACGAGGGCTTTGTGGTCGTCCACCCATCCGGTCTGGGCGACAACGACTGGGGAGGCGTCCGGAGTTGGGAGCTCGCCCACAGCGACACCTCGTCGCGTGACGATGTGCAGTTCGTCGGGGATCTGATCGATCGAGTCTCCGAACAAGCGTGCATCGACGAATCACGCGTCTACGCGACCGGATTCTCGAACGGGGGCTACTTCAGCGCATACTTGGCCTGCAAATTGGCAGATCAGATTGCAGCAACGTTCTCTGTCGGCGGCATCAGCCATCCCGAAGGGTGCCAGCCCTCCCGCCCCGTGGCGATGGCAGCCGTTCACGGCACGGAAGACGAAGTTGTGCCCTTCGACGACCGCCGGCGATCAGTGTTGTTGCAGGGTGTGCAGATCGATGACGAGAAGGCCCGGGAGCTCGAAGCGTTCTTCGCGGAGATCATCCCCGACGAACTCGCGGAGTTCGCAGCTGCATTCGGTTGCGCGGTCGTGACTGAGAGCGAGATTGACTCCACGACATCGCTCACGAGCTACACCGGCTGCGATGACGGGGTCGAACTGCGCTTCTACGCGGTCGAGGGCCTCGGCCATGTCTGGCCCGGCTCATCGTGGGGCAAAGGCAACGGCAAGAACGGTGTCGGTTCAGAAGCGGGCATCAGCGCCACCGCGGACGGCTGGGCGTTCATGAGCCAGTATTCGCTGAACCAATGAGAATGATCAGCAACAGGGCGTAGGGCAGAAAGCGAGCAGACGCATGGAGATGATGAAGGCGGGCCGGATGGTCGATGTGGGTCGCATGGTGTGCGAAGAGATCCCGGTGCCGCCGCTGGACGAGATCTCCTCAGAAGCCGCCCCGTCGTCCCGGCCCGATGCCGCTTTGGGCATGACGGCGGTGAGCTACGACGTACTGATCCGCTCGGAGATGGCATCGATCTGCGGCAGCGACCTGCACATGGTGATGATGGGCGCCGGTCTTGCTCACCGACCGCCCTGCCCGCATGGCTTCCCGGGCCACGAAGGCATCGGCATGGTGGTGGAGAGCCGGGCGCCGAGCCTTCCTGAGGGCACCCATGTGCTGACGTTCCCGAATCCGCCGGTGGGCGAGTGCTTCAACGCCTTCCAGCGGATCAACTCCAGCTACTGCGTGCCGTTGCCGGCTGGCGATGTGCCTCGCTCGCACCTGCTCATGGGCCAGCAGCTCGGCACGGTGATCTACGCCATGCGCCAGCACCCACGTGATGTCGCCGGCGAAACGGTCATGGTCATGGGCCAGGGCTCGGCGGGGCTGTTCTTCACCTACCTGCTGAAGCGGGCGGGCGCCGAGCGGGTCATCGTCTCGGACCTGTCGCCGACGCGTCTGGCCGTCGCCGAGGCCTACGGCGCGGACGAGTGCCTGAACGCCGCCGAACTCGGCAACGCCGGCGTCATCGAGGCGGTCAAGGACATGACAAACGGCCGCGGCGCCGACTATGTCGTCGAGGCCGTCGGCCGCTCGGACACGTTCCTGGACTCCGTCGAGCTCGTGCGCATGGACGGTCAGCTCCTGTGGTTCGGGCTGCCGTCCACCGACGACAACATCCATGTCCGCTTCCAGAAGTTCTTCCGCAAACGGCTCTCTGCGGCGAGCACCTACGGCGCCCAGGACGAGCCCGGCGCCATGTCATTCCGCCAAGCACTGCAGCTCATTGTCTCGGGCGACATCGACGTGTCACCGCTGCTCAGCCACGTGTACGACGTGAGCGACATCGGCGACGCGTTCCGACTGGCTCACGAACCCCACGACGCCGGCGCACTGAAAGTGTCGGTCAGCTTCGACTGACCCCGGCTGGCTCAGTCATCCGATCGAGTCGGGGATCCCCAGAGCGTTGCTAGGGGAGCTGAGAGGAGCCGGTCGCCGAAGCTGAGCGCGTGGCGGCCGGTGTGCAGCAGGATGCCTGCACGGAATGCGCCCGGCTCCGTACGGTCGAGGCTGTCGCGCAGGGCGGCAATGTGGCGCAGGTCGGTGGCGCGTGGCGAGGAAGTGGCCTTGATCTCGACAGCGGCGATCGCGCCGTCGGGTCGTTCCACAATGAGATCTGCTTCACGACCCGCGTTGTCGCGATAGTGGTAGAGCGTCGCACGATCGGCGCGGGCTGCCAGTTGCCGGGCGATCTCGCTCACGGCGAACGTCTCCAGCAGCGAGCCGGTTGCGGTCGCGGTCGGCGTGCGCAGCGCTGCGGCGTCGACACCGCTCAACGCTGCGGCCAGCCCGCTGTCGGTGAGATGCAGCTTGGGCCGACGCACGACGCGTGCCGATCGGTTTCGGGTCCACGACGGCAGTTCATGCACCAGGAACACCGTGCGCAGCCGGCCCAGATACGACTCCACGGTCGCCCGGTCGGCGCCGAGTTGCTGCGACCACCGCGTCAGGTTCGCCTCGCTGGCCGTGTTGGCGGCGGCAAGGCGCAGCAGCCGTCCGAGGAGTCCGTCGCGTCGGATGTCGCCGAGGTTCACGATGTCGCGGCTGATGACCGTCTCGACGTAGCTGTCGAACCACTCGGCACGTCCCGCTGGCGCGAGTTGCTGCACTTCGGGATAGCCGCCGGTGCACACCATCTCCAAGTAGTCATCACGGTCGGGCCGGTCGGCCTCTCCGGCGGCGAGCGATTCCGGCGCAGCAGTGCCCCCTTTGAGCCAACGCTCAACGACAGATGCTGTGCCGTCGCGATCTTGACCGCTGACCGTTGCGAAGCGGTCAGCGGCAGAGGCCGTGCTCGGGTCGCTTCGTCGGCCCTCCGTGGCCTCCCGCGCTGCGGCGGCCAGCTCTGCCCGAGAGAACGGCCACAGCCGCAAGATGACGGCCCGTCCGGCCAGCGACTCGCTGACAGTGGGCACGGTCAGGAAATTGGTCGAACCGGTGAGCAGGAAGCGGCCCCGGGCGCCGTCCTCGTCGACGGCGATCTTGATCTCGCGCACGAGACGGTCCCCGCCGAGCTGTACCTCGTCGATCACCAGCGGTGCCGCATAGGCGCGCAGGAAGGTGCGCGGATCGGCACGTGCAGCATCGAGCACCTGCTGGTCGTCGAGCGTGATGTAGGTGCCGCCGCGCTCGGCCGCAACAGCACGGGCCAGCGTGGTCTTGCCGCATTGACGGGCGCCGTGCAGGATCACGACTCGTGCGCTGCCGAGCGCGTCCGCCAGCCGAGGCCGCATGTGCCTGTCGACTAGGTCCATGCGAACCAGAGTAGTGTTCAAATCGCAGTTTGGTCAGAGATCTAGCCCGCATTCTGTATAGCCGCTGATCCCAATTCTGCATAATCCCGGGGTTCCCACGGCGTTGCGAGTGCTGCGAATTCTCAGCAGCGCTACCTTTTCTCATCAGCTGACAGCGGCAGATCGAACGCAGCCGGCTCAGTCGAGCGATTCGATCACCTGCACGAGGATGTCGAGGCCCTCGCCCATCTCGGCTTCGGTCACGTTCAGCATCGGGGTGATGCGGATGACGTTGCCGTAGAGACCGCCCTTGCCCACGAGCAGGCCGCGGTCTTTTGCAGATTCCAGCACTGCTGCCGTGGTGACGGCGTCGGGCTCGACGCTGTCTGCGTGGCAGAACTCGAGACCTTGCATCAACCCCTTGCCGCGCAGCTCGGCCACATGCGGTGACGCGTCGCACACGGGTGCCAGGCGCTCGTGCATCTGCGCCCCGCGGGCTGCAGCGTTGGCCTGGAGGTCGTTCTCGAGCAGGTAGCGCAGCGTGGCCCGCCCTGCAGCGGTCGAGAGCGGGTTCCCCCCGAACGTCGTGATCGAGTTGCGGGCGAGGCAGTTCATCAGCTCGGCCCGGGCGACGATGCCTGCCAGGGTGATGCCATTGCCGACGCCTTTGGCGAAGGTGATCGCATCGGGCGTGATGCCGTGGGCCTCATATCCCCAGAAGTGCTCTCCGGTGCGACCCCAGCCCGACTGCACCTCATCGGAGATGAACAGGATTCCCTCCGAGTGCAGCACCTTGCCCATGGCCCCGAAGAAGCCGTCGGGCGGCGTGGCAAAGCCGCCGACGCCTTGGATGGGCTCGGCGATGAGCGCCGAGAAGCCGCCGGAGTCGGTCATGTCGATGAGCTGGACCAGGTCCTCCACGCAGGCATTGGTGAAGGCATCGTCGTCGAGCTGCCGGAACGGGCTGCGCAGCCGGTAGCCGCCCTGCACGAACTGCACGTCGAGCCCGCTGTAGCTGCTGGTGGACCAGGCGCGGTGGCTGGTGATCGCCTGGGCCGTGAGTGAGCGGCCGTGGTAGCTGTTGCGCATCGCCAGCACTTGGTTGCTGTTGCGGTAGTTGGTTGCCAGCAGGATCGCGGTGTCGTTGGCCTCGCTGCCCGATGTGGTGAACAGCACCCGGGGGTCGGGGATGCCCGAGACGGCGGCCACCTCTTCGGCGAACGAGATCATCTCCTCGTTCAGGTACAGCGTCGAGGTGTGCATCACCTTGGCTGCTTGGGCCTGTACGGCCTGCACTACGACGGGATTGGTGTGGCCGATCATGGTGGTGAGGATCCCGCCGAAGAAGTCCAGGTAGCGGTTGCCCTCGTTGTCGAAGACATAGCTCCCCTCGCCGCGGTCGATCGAGACCGGCCGCTCGTACAGCGGGCTGATGAAGCTGGGCAGGATCGCGCGGTAACGCTCTGCCAGTTCGGCGGTTGTGGCCATCGTGACATCGTAGAGTTCGCGTTCATGGCGGGGTTGACGAGATGGATATCGCAGGCCCGCGAGACCGCCCGCAGCGTCATGCAGTTCGGCGAGTTCGAACGCGATGCCGACAAACGGCACCTGATCCGCGCCGCCGACGTATCTGACCTGCGCCGCATGGCGAAGCGCCGGATGCCGGGCGGCTGCTTCGACTACATCGACGGGGCAGCGGAAGACGAGGTCAGCGCCGAGCGCAGCGTCTCCGCGTATCACCGATGGCAATTCCGGCCTCGAGTGCTGCGAGACGTCTCCGATGTGGACATCTCGGGCCGGGTCCTGGGCCGCGACGTGCCGATCCCGCTGGTGATCGCACCGACCGGTTTTGACCGCATCGCCCACTCTCAGGGAGAGCTGGCCGTGGCCCGCGCCGCCGAACGTGCCGGCATCCCGTACTCGCTGTCCACCATGGGGACGCGCTCGGTGGAGGAGGTCGCCGATGTCTGCGACGGCCGGAAGTTCTTCCAGGTGTACGTCTGGCGCGACCGCGAGCTGATGGCTGACCTGCTGAAGCGCTCGACGGCGGCCGGCTACGAGGCGATCATGATCACGGTCGACACTGCTGTGCTGGGACGCCGCGAGCGCGATGTACGGCACGGCTTCAGCCTTCCTCCCAAGCTGGGCCCCGACACGATCATCGACGGCCTGATGCATCCGCGCTGGCTGCTGGACTTCCTCAGCAACGAGCCGATCAAGTTCTCGAACTGCGAGGGGGCAGCGGGCGGCGACGGCGGTGATGCGGTGGCACTGGCCGACTACATCAACAGCCAGTTCGACCCGTCGCTGTCATGGGACGACATCGAGTGGTTCCGTGAGCGCTGGGACGGCCCGGTGATGCTCAAGGGGGTGCTGTCGCCCGACGACGCCAAGATTGCTGCCGACATGGAGCTCGACGCCGTGATCGTGTCGAACCACGGCGGGCGTCAGCTCGACGGGGCGCCTGCGCCGGTGGAGTGCGTGCCTGCCATCCGCGAAGCCGTCGGCGATCGTTGCGAGGTGATCTGCGACGGCGGCATCCGGCGCGGCAGCGACATCGTGAAGGCGCTGGCCATGGGCGCCGATTCAGCGATGATCGGCCGGGCGTACTTGTATGCGCTCGGCGCGGCTGGCGAGACCGGTGTCGACTGGGTGCTCAACTACTTCGTCGAGGGGATGACGCGAACAATGCGACTGAACGGCATCCGTTCGACCGCTGATCTGACCCCTGACCTGCTCGAACGAGTCTGAGGCGGCACTGATGGCAGAACAGACTTCAGCCGGGCGCACCCTTGGCGATCGCTCGGTGCCCGACCGCGCCGGGTCTGCGCGCACGATCCCAGATCGTGCTGCGTCGAATCGCACGATCCCAGATCGTGCCGAAGTCGTCGTGGTGGGCGGCGGCGTCGTGGGCTGCGCAGTCGCGTATCACTTGGTGCGGCGAGGCATCACCGACGTGCTGCTGCTGGAGCAGAACCAGCTCACCTCGGGAACCACTTGGCATGCCGCGGGCCTCGCAGCGCAGCTCAAGTCGACCTACAGCCTGACCAAGCTGGCCACCTACACCGTGCGCCTGTTCGAGGCGCTCGAGGACGAGACGGGTCAGGCCACGGGATTCCGGGCGCCGGGCTCGATCTCGGTGGCATCCGACGGCGAGCGCTGGGAGGAGATCCTGCGCGGCGCATCCATGGGCAGGTCCATCGGCGTCGAGTCCCGCGAGCTCGACATGGACGAGCTGTCGCAGATGTGGCCGCTGATGCGAACCGACGATCTGGTCGGCGCGCTGTACCTGCCCGACGACGGGATGGTGTCGCCCGTCGACGTCACGATGGCGTTGGCCAAGGGCGCACGTGCCCGAGGATGCCGCATCGTCGAAGGAGTCGCTGTCACCGGGCTCGAGACCCGCAATGGCGCCATCAGCGGCGTCCGCACTGAGCTGATGCCCGGCACCGCGAGCGTCGCCGGCGAGCTGCTGGGCGGTGTCGCCGGGGAAGACCACCTCATCGAGACCGACACGGTCGTGCTGGCTGCGGGCATGTGGACCCGGCACCTCGCCGCACAGATCGGGGTCAACGTCCCGCTGCAGGCGTGCGAGCACTTCTATGTGGTCACCGAGCCGCTCGAAGGGCTTGACACCTCCACGCCCATCGTGCGCGACCCCACCAACTACACGTACTTCAAGGAGGAGACCGGCAAGCTGATGGTCGGCTTCTTCGAGCCGGAAGCCAAGGTGTGGCGTCTCGACGGCATTCCCCGCGACTTCAAGTTCGGGACCCTGCCGGAAGACTGGGACCACGTCGGGCCGGTGTTCGAGCGATCCTGCCACCGGGTGCCTGCGCTGTCCGATTGCGGCGTGCAGCTGTTCTTCAACGGCCCAGAATCCTTCACCCCCGACGGCACCTACTACCTCGGCGAAGCGCCCGAGGTCGACGGCTGCTTCGTGGCCGCAGGCTTCAACTCCGTGGGCATCCAGTCGGCGGGCGGGGCGGGCTGGGTGCTGGCCGACTGGATCGCCGACCGGCACCCACCGATGGACCTGTGCGCGGTCGACATCCGCCGGGCCATGCCGTTCCAGGCCGACAACGGCTACCTGGCCGAGCGCATCAGCGAGAGCCTCGGTCTGCTCTACGCGATGCACTGGCCGTTCTTCCAGTACACGAGCGCTCGCGACCAGCGTCGTTCCGCGTTGCACGACGCCATGGATGCGGCGGGCGCCGTATTCGGCGAGACGGCCGGGTGGGAACGGGCCAATTGGTTCGCCGAACCCGGCCAGGAGCGGCAGTACCGCTACAGCTACGGCAAGCAGAACTGGTTCGACAACTCCGGGCGCGAATGCGACGCTGTCCGCAACGGCGTGGCCGTGTTCGATCAGTCGTCGTTCGCCAAGTTCACCGTGCGCGGCCCCGATGCGCTGGATGTGCTCGACACGCTCAGCGTCGCCGACGTTGACGTGCCTGCCGGGCGCGCCGTGTACACCCAGTGGTGCAACGAGCGGGGAGGCATCGAAGCCGACCTGACCGTGACCAGGCTGGGCGATGACGACTTCTGGGTGGTCACCTCGGCCGCCTGCCAAGCCCGTGATTGGGCGTGGCTGCGACGCCACTGTCGCGGCAGAGATGTCGAGATCGCCGATGTCACCGACGACTGGGCGGTGCTGGGGCTGATGGGTCCACGCTCGCGCGAGCTGCTGAGTCGCGTCACCGATGCCCCGCTCGACAACGAGTCGTTCCCCTTCGGCGCCGCCCGACACATCGCAATTCGGCACGGTCCTTCACCCCGCACTCCGGCTGCGCCGCGCCACGACACCGCCCACTCGGGCGAGGTGTTAGCGGTGCGGATGAGCTATGTGGGCGAACTCGGCTGGGAGCTCTATGTGCCCAACCAGCGAGCGGTTGCGGTGTACGAGGCGCTGCGGGACGCCGCCGCGGCGGCCGACGATCTGGAACTAGCTCACGCGGGCTACCACGCCATGAACACCTTGCGGCTCGAATGCGGCTACCGCCACTGGGGCCACGACATCAGCGACGAGGACACACCACTCGAAGCCGGTCTGGGCTTCGCGATCGCCTGGGACAAGCCGCGCAGCTTCATCGGCCGCGCAGCGCTGGAAGCGCAGCGCCACGAGCCCCGCACACACCGACTCATCCAGTTCCGGCTCGAAGATCCCGACGTGCTCGCCTACCACGACGAGCCGATCCGCCGCAACGGCGAGCTCGTCGGCCGGGTCACCTCGGCCATGTGGAGCTACACCGAAGACCGCTGCCTGGCGATGGGCTACGTGACCCATCCGGCGGCGGCCAGCCCGGAGCCTCAAGCCGTCACCAAGTCCTGGCTTGACGCCGGATCGTTCGACATCGAGATCGCCGGCCGCCGCATCGCCGCCACGCCCTCGATCCGCAGCTTCTACGACCCCACCAACCAGCGAGTCCGCCTGCAGTCCTGCAATCTGAAATGTTAACTTTCAGATTGTGCATTTTGCCGGTACGATGTGACCATGATTCGCCGAGAGATCATGCCTCGCCTTCGCAGGCTGTTTGAGCAGTTCCCATTCGTGACGGTGACCGGTCCGCGTCAGGCTGGCAAGACCACGCTCTGCCGTGCGGCGTTCGGCGATTTGGCATACATCTCGCTTGACGCAGCCGATGCCCGTGAACAGGCAGCGTCGGATCCGCGCGGGTTGCTAGCCGAGCTTGGTGCCCCTGCCGTCATCGACGAGATTCAGCATGTCCCAACGCTGTTGTCGTACCTGAAGGAACGCGCGGACGAAGCAGGCACCAACGGTCAGTACGTTCTCACGGGCAGCGCGAACCTTCGGCTGACCGAGGCGGTGAGTGAGTCGCTTGCGGGTCGCACTGCGTTGTTGCGGCTTATGCCGTTCTCACTGGCAGAGCGAAAAATGGCGAACTCGCACATGTCGGTGAGCGAGTTGATCTTTGGTGGCTTCTACCCGCGGATCGTGGACCAGCAGCTTGAACCGAGAACGGTGCTTGCTGACTACTTCGAGACCTACGTAGAGCGCGATATCCGCCTGATGGGCGGCGTCGGCGATCTCACGGCCTTCAGGAACTTCGCAGGGCTGTGCGCAGGGCGGATCGGTCAACTCGCGAATCTCTCCTCGCTCGGTGACGACGCGGGCGTGACGCACACCACGGCGCGGCAGTGGATGACCGTTCTGGAGCGAAGCTACATCGCATTCCTGCTCCAGCCGCACTTTGCCAATATCCGCAAGCGGCTCGTGCGGACTCCAAAGATCTACTTTTACGACGTCGGGTTGGCGAGCTACCTGCTCGGTATCGAGCGTCCCGAACAGGTGGCCACGCACCCTCTGCGCGGTGCCCTTTTTGAGAATCTCGTGGTTACTGAAGCGCTGAAGCATCGATGGAACCGCGGCTTGGAACCGCGGCTGTCGTTCTTCCGGGACTCACGTGGACTTGAGTGCGACCTGCTCTACGAGACCGGATGGGGCATCAACGCCATCGAAATCAAGTCAGGCGCAACGGTCAACAATGACATGTTCCGCGCTCTCCGCAAGGTCGCCGACGTGTTGCCCGACGTGACTGCCAAGACGCTCGTTTATGGCGGTGAGCGTTCGCAGAGGCGGACAGACTTCGATGTCGTGCCGATCTTCCAATTTGCCGCAGCGCTGGCGCGATTCGACACCGAGACGGCCGTCATCGTCAGCTGTGACGGCGCTCCCGCCGCCGAGGCCGACGTCTTGGTGCTGTTCCCCAATGGCACGCGTCGAGGCGCGACGACCGACGCGAGGGGCGTAGCGCGCCTCGACCTGTACACCGACGATCTCCCCATGACGGTGTTCGTCGCCGGGCCGAACCTGAGTGCTCATGTCTCGACGGGCTGGATTCCAGCCAGCGGTGCGCTGAGTGTCGAGCTGGCATCGCTCGTCGACGGCGGCTCGGCGATCTTCGAAGATCAGACCGGATACGTGCCGGGCATCGAAGGCCGGCTCGACCCGATACTCGACAATCTTGATCGGACGTACCTGCGCACGACCAACGTCGCTGTCAATGGCGGCCAACAACAACCGGTTCACTTCGCTGTTGGCGACGAGGTGCTCAACCTTGTTGATGCTCACGGCAACGAGCGCAACCTGAGGATCGTCGCCATGCGTGGTCAGTCCTCGTTGCTGGAGTATCACTCGCCGTCTGAATCCGACTGACCCCGATGCGCGCGGTGGTGCGCGGGGTGGTGGTAATTTGCGCGCACCATGTCGGCATGCCGCGGGGTGCGAACCGGGGGGTTCGGCTCACGTCTGGCCCGGACAAATGGGGACCTACCTATGTCTGAGCAGGCCCGGCATCGCTGAGCATGCCTGAACAAGCGCAATGCGTGATCGTCGGCGGCGGTGCCATGGGGGCCGGCCTGCTGTATGCCCTCGCGCACGAGGGCTGGACCGACACGATCCTGGTGGAGAAGGGTGAGCTGACCTCTGGGTCCACCTGGCACGCAGCCGGACTGATCCCGAACTTCATCGGCGATCTCAACATGGCCAAGGTGCACCAGGAGGCGATCGCGCTCTACCCACGCCTTGAGGCAGAGACAGGACTGTCGGCGGGCTGGCACGGCTGCGGCGCCATCCGGCTGGCGCGCACGGCCGACGAGGCTGACTGGCACCACTACGTCCACGCCATGCTCACCCAGATCGGCGTGGAGTCGCACCTGATCGGGCCCGCCGAGATTGCCGAACGGCACCCGCTGCTGACCGATCTCGACGACGTACGGCTCGGCTTCTTCACACCCCATGACGGCTGGACCGATCCGTCGAGCTGCACCAACGCCATGGCCAAGGGTGCCCGTGATCTGGGCTGTCGGATCATGCGCCACACGCTCGTCACCGGCATGTCTCAGCGCCCCGACGGCAGCTGGGACGTCACGGTCGTGTGCGGCGGGGCGGATCCGGCCCGCCGCCGCAACGGTTCCGACGGCGAGAGCGAGCGCGAGACCATCCACTGCGAGCACGTCGTGAACGCCGCCGGGCACTACGCGCCCCAGCTCGGCGCCATGATCGGGCTCGACGTTCCGATCGTGTCGGTCATCCACCAGTACCTGGTGACCGAGACGGTGCCCGAAGTCGAAGCCCTCGACTTCGAGCTGCCGGTGGTGCGCGATCCCCGTGCCTCGTGCTACTATCGCCAGGAGATCGACGGCCTGCTCATCGGGCCGTACGAGATGTCCGGTTCCCGGTCGTACGGCGTCGACGGCATCGACTGGGACCTGCACTTCCATCTGCCCGGCGAGAACCTCGATGTGCTCGAGGAGTGCCTCAGCTTCGCCGAGCAGCGCATCGGCGTGCTGTCCGACGCAGGCATCAAGCAGGTGGTGTCAGGTCCGATCACCCACACCCCCGACTCGGGCTACCTCATGGGGCCAGCCCCCGGCGTGCGCAACTACTGGCACTGCAACGGGGCGTCGATCGGGATCACCCAGGGACCGGGCGCCGGGAAGTTCCTGGCGCAGTGGATGGTCCACGGCCAGACCGACATCAACGTGCGGAACATGGATCCGCGCCGTTTCGGCGACCACACCGGCCCCAAGTCGCAATTCGCTCTCGAGAAGGCGCTCGACGAGTACCACGAGATGTACCAAGTGCGGCTGCCGGGCGAGCAGCGCGCCGCTGGCAGGCCGGTCAAGACCACGCCGCTGTGGGGGCGCTTCGACGCGTTGGGAGCGCAGTGGCAGGAGATCTACGGGTGGGAACGCCCCCAGTACTTCTCGCCCGACGGCACGCCTGAGGCCCACTCGTTCCGTCGCTCCAACGCGCACGACGTGGTCGGCGCCGAGGTGAGCGGCGTACGCGAGCGCGTCGGCGTGGCCGATCTGAGCGCATTCGCCAAGTTCGAGGTGACCGGGCCCGACGCGGCGGCCCTGCTGGACCGGCTGTCGGCCAACCGCCTGCCTGGGCGCGACGGCGGCATCCGCCTGACCCACATGCTCACCGAGCTGGGCGGCATCGAGTGCGAGATGACCATTGCACGGCTGGCGCCGGACCGGTTCTGGCTGGCCTCCGCGATCATGGGCCAGAGCCACGACCTCGACTGGCTGCGCGATCACGCAGCGGCCGGCGAGCAGGTCAGCGTGCGTGACGCCACCGACGACACGGCCATCTTGGGTGTGACCGGGCCGCGTGCACGTGATGTGCTGTCGCCGCTGACCGATGCGGATCTCAGCAACGACGGGTTCAGCTGGCTGACTGCCCAGCAGATCTCGGTGGCAGGCGTGCCCGTCATCGCGCTGCGGGTGTCCTACGTCGGCGAGCTGGGCTGGGAGCTGCACTGCCCGATGGGCGATGTGGCCCGCGTGCATGACGCGGTCGCCGAAGCCGGCGAACCCCACGGCCTCGTGCACTTCGGCAGCTACGCCATGAACGTCATGCGCATCGAGAAGGCCTACAAGGCATGGGGCAGCGAGCTGACCACCGAGATCACGCCGGTCGAGGCCCGACTCGAGCGCTTCGTGGACTACAGCCGCCCCTTCCTCGGACGTGACGCGGCGGTGGCCCGCCGCGAAGCCGAGGAACGCGGCGAGCCGCTGTCGATGGTGCTCGTCTACTGCGAGGTAGACACCGAGATGGGTCCGACGGGCAACGACGTGCGCGGCAACGAGCCGGCGTTCGCGCCCGGCAGCGACGAGCCCATGGGCATCGGCACGAGCGGCGCCTGGGGTCACTCGGTGGGCCGCAGCCTGGCTTTCGTCTACGTCGACCCCCGCTTCGAAGCCCCCGGCAGCACGTTCGAGCTGGATCTGCTCGGAGAGCGGCGCACCGCCACCGTGCTCGCCGAGGCGGCCTACGACCCCCACAACACAGCGCTGCGAGCCTGAACCCGACATGGCAACGCTGTCGCATCTCTGCCCCTGAACCACAAGGACCCGGCGAACCCCGCCACTCACAACACAGATTGCACGAGGAGGTGCCCGCAGGAGATGTCTGACGCGGCTGCACCGACACCCGAGACTGCTGAGCCGCCCCGCCGGCGCCGCGGCGGCGGCCGGGCCGGCCGCATCGCCGTCCGCGAAGCGGCGCCCGAGCGCGATCGCAGGCCCGTCCGTCCGGGCCTGCCCGGGGGACGATTCAAACCCTTGACCGAGAGCGAAATGCAGCAGGTGTACGACACCGCACTCGGGCTGCTCGAAGACGTCGGCATGGGCGATCCCCTCGACGAATTCGTCGAGGCGGCAACGCCTGTGGGCGGGTGGGTCGACGACAACGGACGCATTCACCTGCCTCGCGGCGTCGTGGAGCGCGCCATCGAGACGGCGGCCAAGGAATGGATCTGGCACGGCTTCGACGACGATCAGTCGGTGCACGTGGGCGGCGAGCATGTCTATTTCGGCACGTCCGGCGCCGCGGTGATGATGTACGACCACGAGACCGGCACGTTCCGCGATTCGCTCGCACAGGACGTGTACGACTGCGGCCGCTTGGTCGACACGCTCGACAACCTGCACTTCTACGTGCGCACGGTGGTGGCACGCGACATGGTCGAGACCCGTGACCTCGACATGACCACCGCATACGCAGTGATGTGCAGCACCACCAAGCCGGGCGGATCGTCGTGGTTCGAGCCGGAATGGGTGTACGAGTCGGTCGAGATGTTCGACCTCGTGCTGGGCGGCGAGGGCGAGTTCGCGAAGCGCCCCTTCATCGCGGCCAACAACACCTTCGTCGTACCGCCGCTGCGCTTCGCGTACGACTCGGCGAGGTGCCTCGTCGCCCAGGTGCGCACGGGCATGCCTATCAACCTGCTGTCGGCCCTGCAGGCCGGCGCCACTGCGCCTGCGGCGCTCGCCGGCGCTCTCGCGCAGGCGGTGGCCGAGTGCCTCGGCGGGTTGACCTTCGTGAACCTGCTGTCACCCGGACATCCCTGCCTGCTGGGCCTGTGGCCGTTCGTGTCGGATCTGCGCACGGGCGCGATGAGCGGGGGATCGGGCGAGGAGGGGATCCTCAACGCCGCAGCGGCCGAAGTCGGCCACTGGCTCGGGCTGCCCACCGGCGTGGCCGCGGGCATGACGGATTCCAAGGTGAACGACGCGCAAGCCGGTTACGAGAAGGGCCTGAACGTCGGGCTGGCCGGTCATGCGGGAGCGAACATCGTCTATGAGTCGGCGGGGATGCTGGCGAGCCTGCTGGCGTGCTCGCACGAGGCGCTGGTGATCGACAACGACATGCTGGGCGCCATCAACCGCACCGTGCGCGGCATCGAGGTGAACGCCGACACCTTGTCCGCAGAGCTCATCGGCGAGGTCATTGCCGGGCCGGGCCACTTCCTGGGCTCGCCGCAGACGCTCGAGCTCATGGAAACCGAGTACCTCTACCCGCTGGTGTCCAACCGGGACACTCCCGAGGACTGGACCGAAGCAGGCAGCCGGGCTGCGCACGATGTGGCTCACGACCATGTGGTGGCCACGCTGAAGAGCCACTGGCCGTCGCACATCAGCCCTGCGGTCGACGCCGCTGTCCGCGAAGCCTTCCCGATCGGCCTGCCTCCCCAGGGCCCCGCGATCGAGGAGGCTGCGTCGTAGCACCGCGTTCTGCGCCTCTTGGCGCAGCGACTCGCGGCTCTGGCGCAATCTGAACGGCGGGCTGTCGGTGGTCTGCGTCGGCTGTGAGCGGTCGCTAGATTCCGAATCAGCCCGGCGCACATTCCGAATTGGCCAGGCGTGTATTCCGAATTAGACAGAGCCTCATGCCGAATCAGACCACGCAGAGCGGAGCGCTCATCGCCCGACACGCCGAGCCGCAGGTGCGCGCGGCTTTGGCCGACACTCGCATTGTCGCCATTGTCGGGCCGCGCCAATCGGGCAAGACGACGCTCGCCCGCCGCATCGCCGGCGGCGATGGCCGGCAGTTCGTCACCCTCGGTGACGAGCAGTCGAGACAGTTCGCCCAAGAGGACCCGAGGGGATTCACCAGCGGCTTGCACCGAGCAGTGATCGACGAAGTCCAGAGAGCGCCGAGTCTGATCTTGGAGTTGAAGCGGATTGTCGACGAAGACCCGCGCCCCGGGCAGTTCCTCATCACCGGTTCGGTCGACCTGTTCGCAGGTTCAATGTCGCCAGACTCCTTGGCCGGGCGTGTCGAAACGGTCGAGCTGTTGCCCTTCTCACAAGCCGAGATCGCCGGCACACAGCCGTCCTCGTTCATCGATCGTGCATTCGCGAGTGACTTCGCGGGCCTGGCTGCCGCCGGGCCCACCGACGACCTCGTGGAGCGAGTGGGGCGCGGCGGCTACCCCGAGGCGCTGACGCGCTCCGCGCCTGCCAGGCGACGGTCATGGCTGCGCAACTATGCGCGCGTGGTCGCCGAGCACGATGTCCGCGACATCGCCCAAGTCGCCAAACGCGACGAGCTGCCTCGCCTGATCGCCCACGCAGCCGTCGCAGCCGGCGGACTGCTCAACATGTCCGCACTCGGCACGCGTCTCGGCGTGGACGGCAAGACTGTCGACCGCTGGCTCGTGCTGCTTGAGCACATGTTCCTGATTCGCCGGGTGCGCGCCTGGGATCGCAGCGACCTGAAGCGCCTGGTGAAGGCGCCGAAGCTCCAGTTCCTCGATTCCGGCCTGTTAGCAGCACTGCAAGGCGTAGATGCCGCGAGCATCGCCAGCGACCGGCAACGGCTCGGCCCTTTGCTGGAGAGCTTTGTCTACGGGGAACTCGCCAAGGCCGTTGCACTCAGCAGTGACCTGACCGCCGTCAGCCACTACCGCGACAAGAGCGGCGCAGAAGTCGACTTCGTGCTCGAACGCTCGCCGGGCGCCGTCGTCGGCATCGAAGTCAAGGCGCGGGCCACGGCGCACCCCCGAGACTTCACCGGGCTGCGACGCCTGAAGGACGCCGTGGGTGAGAGCTTCGCCTGCGGGGTCCTCCTGCACAACGGCGATCGCGTGCACCAAACCGCACCCGGCATGTACGCGATGCCGGTCAAGATGCTCTGGGAAGCCTGAACTGGCTTCGGCAGCACGCGGGTCAAGCTTCGAGCCGCTGGACCACGTCCGCGGCGATACCGTGCGGCCGGCGACCGTCTGTTTGGCACCTGTTCGAACTGTTCGTAGCCAGCGGCTGGCTCGACTAACGGGTCCCCGTCAAGGGTATGGGTTAGGCCGAAGCGCCGAGATTCAGTGTTGCGAGCAGCGCGCCGACACGTTGGCCGATGTCGTCGCGTACCCCGCGTACGACCTCGATCGGCTGGCCGGCGGGGTCGGTGAGCTCCCAGTCCTCGTAGCGCTTGCCCGGAATGATGGGGCAGGCATCGCCGCAGCCCATCGTGACGATGACGTCGGCAGCTCGGGCGATTTCATCGGTCCACGGCTTGGGGTACTCGCCGGTGATGTCGATACCGATCTCGCCCATGGCCTCGATGACGGCGGCGTTGGTCTCGAGCCCGGGATCCGAACCGCCGGAGAACACGTCGACGCGGCTACCCGCGAGGTGCCGGAGCCAGCCGGCCGCCATCTGCGAGCGTCCCGCGTTGTGAGTGCACAGGAACAGCACCGCCGGCACCTCGAGCGATCCGACCTCCAGCCGCTTGAGCGCGCGCAGCCGGTCGCGGGTGAAGCGCTCGATGAGCAGCGGCAGCCAGTCCAGCAACCGAGCACCGGCCTTCAGCTTGGTGCGTGAATCGACCATGTAGCGCTCGATGGTCTCGGCGTTGAAGACGCCTTCGAACTCGTCGCGAAGCTTGGCCGCGCCCTGCTTGATCAGCAGCTGCTCGGTGGTGAACTCCGGCAGGCCAACCTCATGATCTTCCGCCGTGAAGTTGTGCGGCGCGGTGCCGCCCGGTGTCGAATTGGTGGACAAGGGCGCTCCTGGGGTACGACCGCGCATCGGCCCCGGCGCGGCATCCGGCTCAGCCTCGTAGGTAAGCGGCGACCGTGGGAGGGGTCAAGCGATGTCGCGGCATCGTTGGACGATGTTTGCGCGATGTTCGCGTTGGACGCTGATGCGCCGGCGCCGCCGCCATGGCGCCGACCGTCTCTAGCGTGAGCCCGTGACACGAGCCTCCGATCAGAACGTGGTGCTGACCGGATTCATGGGAACGGGCAAGACGACCGTGGGCCGGCTCATTGCGCGCGTGCTGGGCTGGTCGTTCGTGGACACCGATGCCGTGATCGCGGCTCGGCATGGGCCCATCGACGCCATCTTCGCCGAGCAGGGCGAGGCCACGTTTCGGCAACTCGAACGGCAGGTCGCTGCTGAGTTCGCGCAGCGACGCCAGCACGTCATCGCCACGGGGGGCCGCATGCTGCTGGACGAAGCCAACTCCGATGCGCTCACCGCAACCGGTCGCGTCTTCTGCCTCGTCGCCAGTACGGATGAGATCATCCACCGCCTGCGAGCCGATGTCGATGGACCGGTGCGGCCGCTGCTTGTGGGCGACGATCCGGCAGCCGCAGTAGCCCGCCTCCTGAGCGAACGGGCAGCGGGCTACGGGCAGTTCGAGCAGGTCCACACGGCGGGCCGCTCACCGCAGGACATAGCAACAGACATCATCGACCGCCTCGATATCTAGCTCGACTCGGAGCGTTGCTGGTCCGGTTTGGTTGGTGCATTCGGCACGGACTTACGCCCGAGCGGCGACATTGCGCGCCGTCAACCTGGTTGCAAGTCGGGCTGCTATGGCAGTGAGACCGTTCGCGTGGAGGGCTGTCACCGAAGGACGTCTGACGGCAATGGAACGTCGTCGACATCGCGGAGGCCCCAGCAAGCGAGATCACCGTCAGTATCGATCGCGCACGAGAACGAACCTTCGGCGACAACGTCCAGATAGATGCCCGCGGGGGGCGATGCCTGCCCGCGAGAATCGTCGCCCCAGCATGCGAGTTGGCCATCGGTGCGGATCGCACAGGAGTGAGATCGCGCAGTGCTGACAGCTATGTAGGTGCCCGCAAGCGGCGACCACTCGCGACCGGTGGTGCCCCAGCACGCGAGCTGGCCGTCGGTGCGGATCGCGCACCAGTGATGGTCGAATGCGTCGATCGCTGCATAGGTCCCTTCGGGCGGCGATGCTTGGTCGGTCCAGCCGGAACCCCAGCATGCGAGTTGGCCGTCGGTGCGGATCGCGCATGCGTCGACGATGGCAGCCGCAACGGCGGTGTAGGTCCCCCCGGGCGGCGATTCGAGCCCGGAAATGCCGCGCTCCCAGCATGCGAGTTGGCCGTCGGTGCGGATCGCACACCAGAGATGGTCACCGAGGTCTACGTCTTGGTAGGTCCCTTTGAGCTCCGATGCTTGACCGGGCCAGCTGTAACCCCAGCATGCGAGTTCGCCGTTGGTGCGGATCGCGCATGCCGACCCGGTTCCAGCGGAAATCGCAGAGAAGTTCCCTGCTGGCGGCGATGCTTGCCCGAAGTCACGCCCTGCGATGCCGTCACCGCCGAGGAGCGAACATGCGAGTTCTCCGTCGGTGCGGATCGCGCACGCGAAATTCCACCGAGCGGCGATCGCGCTGTAGCCGCTGACCTCTTCCACGGTGTCGGCATCGATGACGGTGAAATCGGGGGAGCGCCCAGCGGCGAGGTCCGTAGCGAGCTCACCTACAAGTCGAGCAGTTTCCCAGCGGTCAGCGCCTCCGATTCGATGTATTTGGCGGCCGTGGAGTTTCGCGTCGGGTACGGCCGCGACTCCACCCACTACGTACACGTTTGGTGCCGCGGCAGCGAGCAACGCCTTCGAAGCCGCGGGCATCGGGGCACCTCGCGCGCCGGCATCTACTACACAGCGTGAACCGATGACCCCTGCGAGGGTCACTGCGCTGTAGATGTCGCTTTGCGCTGCGTCGTCGGAAGCTGCCATCACCGCGTTCGCTCCCACGCAACGGTCCATGCCTGAGGGCCAGCGCGCACCGCCGGTGCTTGCATTCGCTGCATCTGCATGCAATGCCACAGGCAGCATCACAGCTGCTGCAACCATGGCGGCCAGACTGCAGACGGCCCGAGACCGCCGCTGTGCATGGGCGTCACGAAGACGAGTCATGCGAAACATCATGGCGCGTCACGCTAAGCCGATGAGTGGGGAGCGAACCCGTCCCGTTCGGATCACGCCCGTGTGGAATCGTCTGAAGCGATAACCCCGCGCTCGGTCAGGTCGGCGATCTCGTCTTCGCCGAGCCCCAGCACCTCGGACAGCACCGCTGCGGTGTGCTCACCGGCTCGCGGTGCCGGGCCGCGTACGCCCACGTCGGGAGAGTTGTGCATCCGGAACGGCGCAGCAACCGTCTCGAAGTCGCCGGTCTCGGGATGGTGGATGGTCTCGAACGCGCCCGTAGCGCGCACCTGCGGATCCTGCGCTGCTTGGGCTGTGTCGTTGATGGGCGCCCAGATGCAGCGGTGCTCGTCCAGCCGGGGCATCCAGTATTCGGACGGCTGTGACTTGAGGGTGTCGTCGATGTCGGCAAGCAGTGCGCGCATCGACCGGAAGCGCTGCCGTCCGGTCTGGTAATCGGGGTTCGACAGCAGGTCATCCCGCTCGATGGCCTTGCAGAAGCGCTCCCACGCGTCACCGGTGTCGGGCATCGTGAAGTGCAGCCAGCGCCCGTCCGCGCACTCGAAGGCTTCGAGCATCGGCGACAGGCCGCTCTCGCGGGGCCGTTCGGTGTTGGGGCGACCGTCCACGAGCGACGTGGCCATGTCGATGGCGATGGTCCATGTCGCTGTTCGCAGCAGCGATGACTCCACGACCTGGCCCTCGCCGGTCACGTCCCGGGCCCGCAGCCCGGACATGATCGCGCCGAAGAACGCCAGGCTCGTGGTGTGGTCTCCCTGACCGGGTCGAGCATGCGGCGGGGCACCGCCAGGTGGCGTCGAGGCACCGTAGAGGCCTGACCGGGAGAAGAACGCCGTCACGTCGTAGCCGGGCCGGTCGATTTCCTCGCCAACCTCGCCGTAGCCCGAGAGCACGCCGATCACCAAGTCGGGCTTAATCGAAAGTAGATCGTCAGTATTGAGTCCGAACCGGTCACGGCGCTCGGGCAGCAGGTTCATCACCACCACATCTGACGCAGCGATGAGGCGACGAGCGATCGCTGAGCCGTCGGGATCCTCGAGGTTCAGCTGGATCGACTGCTTGCCCCGGTTGATGAACTGGAATGCCACGTCTGGGTTGTGGACGCCCTCGGGCACCTTGGCCTGCTTCATCAGCCCGCGGATCGGATCGCCGCCGATCGCCTCTACCTTGATCACGTCGGCACCGAGGTCGGCCATGATCGCCACGGCCGACGGCGCGGCCGCGAAGTTGGCGAACTCGGTGACCCGGATGCCCTCGAGGGGTGATGTCATCTCCGTTGCTCCTGAATGTCGGTAACGATGAACTCGGTCGCCGGCTTGGCGGGCAACCCGCCCATCGCACGGCACGCAATGGTCGGCACGGTGCGCCCTTCCTGCACGGTCACGGTCCAGGCACGCCCTGCGGATGTTGCGATCACGTCGACTTCCCAGGCGTCAGGGGTGCGTCGGAAGCGCACCTCGCGCGCCATCGATTCGAGCGACCAGCCGACCTCGGCCAGCACCGCCCGCTCGCCCACCTGGGCGGGCCCGGTCGCAGCCCCCCACCAGCCGCGACAGCGTGGCGCCACGGCCGCTGCGTCGGCGGTCCGATCCAGGATGGAGGCCAACTCGCCGGCCTCGATGCCGGCCCACATGCGGCCGTCGGGCAGCGTCATCGCCGTCGGGGCGAATCGGTGGCCTCCGGTGTGGCTGACGCGGTATACGGCGACCCGCCCGCCTGCGGTCGGCGCACCGGCGTAGGGCTCGTCGATGTCTGCATCCCGGTAGGCGCGCAGCACCGCTTCGAAGTCGGCGGCGAGGCGGGTGCCCTCGCTGCCGCAGCACACGTCATGGCTGCCCTGGGTGCAGATGAGCACCGCCCGTTCGTTCTCGGCGTAGCCGACCGAGGCGAACCGGGTGTCCTGCGGCACCGGTTCAGCGGGCGATCGATCTCCAAGGTGAGCGAACAGCTCGTGGAGTCCGTCGGCGCCGTCGGCTTCGAAATAGGCCGACTGCGTGCCCGCTCCCGAGCGCCAGTGCAGCACCACAGGAATCCTGCTGGAGATCTCGTTGCGTCGGTCGCGCCCTCCCGCTGACACCACCGCCAGCACCCGTGTGGGACCTACCTGAAGATCCATCATGGACGAGAGGCCTGCGAGCAAGCCGCTCATGAACACGGGCTTCGGCCACGGCAGTGGCGCCTCCACCAGCGCTACCGCGTCGGCCGCAATTGCAGTGCCACCAGGATCGGTGCCGATGCCGGCAGCGTGCGCGGAGCAGCGTGGCGCCTCGTCGGCAGCCGGAAGCAGCGTCTGCACATCGGGCTCAAGCGGCGGCAGGGCCCCCAGGTTCGGCTGCGCCAGTCGGGACGCTGTTCCCTGCGGTGCCGCTGCCATCGGACCAGCATAGGAAGCCGTGCTGGCTGGGGCCCGATGAATTCTGCGCCGAGCGGTCGTTCCCGGAGCCGTCGGGAGAGGTTCGCCATGGCGCTGCTCAAGCGTTGTGCGGGCTCGCGGTAGGTTCGGGGACGTGCCGTGGTGGCTGTGGTTGCTGATCAGCATCGGGGCCTTTCTTGGGATCGTGTTCATTCACGACAGCACTCAGAAGCGGCACTCGATCCTGCGCACGTACCCGGTCATCGGCCATCTCCGTTTCCTGCTGGAGAAGATCGGACCCGAGCTGCGCCAGTACATCGTCGCTCACAACGAGGAGGAGCGGCCGTTCAACCGCGACGAGCGACGCTGGGTTTACTCGACAGCCAAAGAGCAGAACACGTATTTCGGGTTCGGCACCGACGACGAGATCGACAAGCCCGGCCACATCACGTTCCGCCACAGCCCGTTCCCCCTGGGCCGCACCGTGCCAGCCGATGCGCCGCTGCCATGCGGCAAAGTCATGGGCGCTTGGAGCGGCCGGGACAAGGCATTCCGCCCCGCTTCGATTGTGAACGTCTCGGCTATGAGCTTCGGGTCATTGTCCGGTACGGCGATCGAAGCGCTCAACCGCGGGGCGAAGCTGGCGGGCTGCATGCACAACACGGGCGAAGGAGGCATTTCCAAGCACCACCGCAGCGGCGGCGATCTGGTCTTCCAGATGGGGACTGGCTACTTCGGGTGCCGGAATCCCGACGGCACCTTCTCGATGGATCGGCTGCTGGAAACCGTCGAGGGGGCGCCGGTCCGATCCATCGAGGTGAAGCTGTCCCAAGGAGCGAAGCCGGGTGTCGGCGGCCTGCTGCCCGGGGCCAAGGTGAGTCCCGAGATCGCAGAGGCACGTGGCGTCCCGGTCGGCAAGGATGTGGTGAGTCCCAGCCGCCACTCGGCATTCGGCAGCGTCGCGGAGTTGGTGGACTTCGTGGAAGAGGTGGCCGGGGCGACCGGTCTGCCAGTGGGCATCAAGTCGGCGGTGGGCCAGGAGGCATTCTGGACCGAGCTGGCCCAACACATGGCCGAGACCCGCCGTGGACCCGACTTCGTTACCGTGGACGGCGCAGAGGGGGGAACAGGTGCAGGACCGCTGGTGTTCACCGATCACGTCGCACTGCCGTTCTGGCGGGCGTTCGGCATCGTGCACCGGGCCTTCGGCGAGGCCAGCCTGACTGACCAGATCGTGATGATCGGCTCCGCCAAGCTCGGCTTTCCTGCCCCCGCGGCGCTGGCATTCAACATCGGGGTCGACATGATCGGCGTGGCTCGCGAACCGATGATGGCGATCGGCTGCATTCAGGCGCAGCGCTGCCACACCGACCACTGCCCCACCGGCGTGGCGACGCAGAACAAGTGGCTCTCTCGTGGCCTCGACCCCACGCTCAAGAGCGTCCGGCTGGGGAACTACGTCATCGGGTTGCGCAAGGAGCTGTTCCGGCTGGCCGATGCGTGCGGTGTCGAGCACCCGGGCCTCATCGGGGGCGACAATGTGAACGTGGTGAGTCCCTTCGGCGATCTCGTTCCCGCCCACCACGCCTTCGGCGTGACCCCCGAGCGCACCCACAGCCCCGCCCGCATCGCCGGACTGCTGGAAGCGGTGAGCGCGCCATGAGCCGCCCCTACGGCCGCCCGATCCAGGCCAGCTCGCAGCCACGAGAGCGCATCACCGACGAGCACAAGGCGGTGTTCGCGGCGGACGGCGTGGTGAAGGTGACCCATGCGGTGTCGGACGAGTGGGTCGAACGGGTGCTCGGCGTGGCCGACCAGCAGCTGCGCGAGCCCGGCAAGTGGGTTTCGGACACGAATCCGGGAGCGCCGGAGAACCGGCTGTTCACGAGCCGGTACCGCTGGGAGGTCGATCCGGTCATCGGCGACTTCGTCTTCAACTCGGGCATGGCCCAGATGGCCGCGGCGCTGATGGGCTCGGATACTGCCCGCTTCTACTTCGACCACCTGCTCATCAAGGAGCCGCGGACTGCCAACCCCACGCCGTGGCATCAGGACATCCCCTACTGGCCCTTCCTGGGCAAGCAGATCTGCTCGGCGTGGGTGGCGATGACACCGGTGACCGTGGCCGAGAGCTCGCTCGAGTTCGTGCGAGGTTCGCACAGCTGGGACGCCTACTACGCACCCGAGTCCTTCGACGGCAAGAAGGGCTTCATGGCCGACTTCGAGGGCCCCAAGATGCCTGATGTCGAGGCCGACCGGGCCGCGTACGACATCGTCGGCTTCGATGTCGAGCCCGGCGATGCGCTGTTCTTCTCGTCGTGGATCATCCACGGCTCGCCGGGCAATGCCGGCGACCACCGGCGGGTGGCGCTGTCCACCCGCTGGCTGGGCGACGACGCCGTGTGGTACCCCCACCCGGGGTGCGATCCCATCGTGGGCGACGACGACACGACATCGGTCGCCGGCGAGTACCCCGCCGACGATCACAAGTTCCCGCTCGTCGCCGCGTAGCGCAGCCATTGTGCGCGGGTGAATCACGAGTGCCGCCGGAAGTGCGAGTAGTTTCAGGGCATGGACTACCCAGCCTCAGTAACTGTTCAACCCTCAGAGCGCGTGGCCAACTGGCGTCCGCTGGTCCACTGGATCCTGCTGATCCCGCACTTCGTGATCCTCTTGGTGTTCCACATCGTGGCCTGGCTGCTCTCCCTCCTGACCATGTTCGCGATTTTCTTTACCGGCAAGCTGCCGGCAGGCATGGCGAGCTTCCAGGTGATGTACATCCGCTACTACCACCGCGTGCTGTCGTACGTGCATCTCATGCACGACCAGTACCCGCCATTTGAATTCCCTTCGTCGGAAGAGGAACCGGGCGGATTGCCGGTGGCGACGAATGTCGCAGTGCCGTCGGGGAACCGCAATCGTCTGGCAGCACTGTTCCGCCCGATCTACGGGCTGCCGCAGATCGTGTTCGTCACCGTCTACTCGTATCTCGTCGTTCTCGTGGTGACGATCGCCTACTTCATCATCATGGTCACCGGCCGCTGGCCCGCAGGCATGCGCAACTTCGTGATCGGGTTCTACCGGGCCCACGCGCGCTACTTGGCCTTCATGTACATGCTGACCGACCAGTACCCGCCCTTCAGCGCCGCCGAATAGGTCCAGTTCCGACAGTCACCGAACGCGCATTCGACGGGCGGCCAGCGCCGTCGCAGGGCTACCGTGCGGGCGATGAGCGAAGCCCGAGGTGAGTGACTGCCATGAGTGAGATGACCGGCGGCGAGGCCGTCGCAGCGACGTTGGCGCGCTTGGGCGTGCGGCACGTCTTCGGAATCGTCAGCGTGCACAACCTGCCGATCTACGAGGCACTGTCGGTGCGTGACGACATCGAGGTGGTGAAGGTTCGCCACGAGCAGGCCGCCGCTCACGCCGCCGATGCCTACTGCCGCGCAACCGGGGAGATGGGCGTGCTGCTCACCTCGACCGGCCCGGGCGCGGCCAATGCGGTGGCGGGGCTCTACGAGGCATCGTTCACCAGTTCGGCCGTGTTGATGGTGACCGGTCAGACCGAATCCCGCTTCTACGGCAAGGGCAAGGGCTTCCTGCACGAGAACGATCAACAGGTCGAGATGCTGCGCTCGGTGTGCCGCAGCGTGGCGTCTGTGCGGCACCCGAGCGAGATCTCGGCTGAGATCGCCCGCGTCGCTGATGACATCCGCACCGGCCGACCTCAGCCTGGCGCGGTGGAGATCCCGATCGATTTCCAGTACGCCAAGGTCGGCGACGGACCCGCCGCAGGCTCACCCGAGGTGCCCCGACTTCGACCAGATGCATCGCTGCTCGACGATGCGGCGGAGCGCCTCGCGGGCGCTCAGCGACCGCTCATCTGGGCCGGCGGCGGCGTCGTCAGCGCAGATGCCTCGGCCGAGCTCACCGCGTTGGCCGAGCGGCTCGGCGCGCCGGTCGTGACGACGATCGAAGGTCGCAGCGCGCTGAGCGAGCTGCATCCGTTGTCGCTGGGCTTCCGCTCAGACCGCCCCCAGATGGCCGACGTCTTCGCCGAGGCCGACCTGCTGCTGGCCGTGGGCACCCGATTCCAGAACTACGCAACCCGGGTGTGGGCGCTGCAATTGCCCGACGAGCTGATCCACCTCGACGCCGATCCTGGCGTGATCGGCCTCAACTACCCGGCGTCGCTGGCCGTCGTGGGCGACGCAAAGCTCAGCTTGGCCGGCCTGCTCGAACGGGTGGGCGACGGCGCGCCCACCATCGATGACGGCTACGTCGAACGGGCACGCAAGCATCGCTCGTCCGACATCGAAGCGATGCGGGAAGAGATCGGACCCGACCACGCGGCGATCTGCGACGCGATCCGCCGCATGCTGCCCGATGAGGCCCGCATCGTCCGTGACACCACCGTGCCCGGCTACATGTGGGGCAATCGGCTGCTGCCGATCGTGGCGCCGCGCACGTCCATCCGGGCGGCGAACGCGGCGATCGGCCCCGGCGTGCCGATGGCGGTCGGTGCGGCGCTTGCCACCGGCCAGCCGACCGTGGTGATCCAAGGCGACGGCGGGCTGATGCTGTCTGTGGGGGAGCTCTCGACGCTCGCCGAGCATGGCCTGCCCGTGATCGTGTGCGTCTTCAACGACGGCGGCTACGGCGTGCTGCGCATCATCCAGGACGCCTTGTGGGACGAGCACCACGGCACCGAGATCGGCGGCATCGACTTCGTCGCGGCGGCTGAGGCCATGAGCGTGCCGGCCCAGCGGGTGCGCAGCGTGGCCGAGTTCGAAGCTGCCTTCGGCGAAGCGGTTGCCCGTGCCAGCGGCGAATCAGGCCCCGTGGGACCGTCGCTGATCGACATCGACCAAACCGCGCTCGTCCCGATCACGTTCCCGCTCCCCGCGCACCAGCGTCGCCGCGACGACTGAGCGCTGCCGGCCGACGGTCTAGAGGCCGGAGGTGTCGGCGTCGGGGTCGAAGAACGTGCGGCCGGCCAGCTCCATCACCGGCATCGCGACCATGAAGTGGGCCGAGGCGGTCTGGGCGTCACGCAGGTGGCGTTGCAGCGGGGATGCTTCGAACACCGCCGTGCCCCCGACAGCGGCGTTCATGGAACCGATCACGCGCAGGCTGGTCTGCATCGCATGGGTGGTTGCCGTGCGCAGGTCACGGCGGAGCTCCAAGTCGGACAAGCCATGCTGTGCGCGCTCCCAGGCGGCATCGATCGTCGCGTACAGCAGCGTGCGGGCCGCCCGCACCTCGGTGTCTGCCACTGCCACGGCCGAGTGCAGCGCCGGTCGCTGATCCAGGGTGCGACGCGACCCTTGGGGCACCTTCGACCCCGCGACGTCAATGACTTCGTCCACGCTCGCCCGGGCCATCCCCAGCGCGATCGCGCCGATGGGCAGCGCCAGCAGGCCGAACAGCGGCATGCGGTACAGCGGCTCGGCGGCGTACGACGACTTCAGGATGGAGCGCTCGTAGGCGATGCGCGATGCAGGCAGCCAGACATTGTGAACCTCGAACGTGCTCGAACCCGAACCGCGCAGCCCGCTGGTGCGCCAGTCGTCGTGCAGATCGATGTCGTCGGGCCGGAAGAACGCCCGGCCGAGAGCCGGCTGGAGGCTGACGCCACCGCGATCAGCGGCAGTGCCATCGTCGATCTGCACGCCTGCGGAGATCCATGCCGCGTTGTGCGAACCCGAGGCCCATGCCCAGCGCCCGCTCACCATGTACCCGTCGTCGCCGTCGGGCCCGGGTGCAGCCGTGGCTGTCCCCGAGTGTGCGAACACCCCGGCCGTGATGACATCGGGGTTCTCCAGCACCTCCGCAAGCTGGGCCGGCCCGAGCGCCGCGAACATGATCTGCGATGTCGCACCGATGAACGTGCACCACGCGGCCGAGGCGTTGCCCATGGCGAGCACTTCGCTGATCTCAGCGACCACCGCCGGCGCAAGCCCCAGCCCGCCCAGCTCGGGCGGCACCAGCGTTCGGTAGAAGCCGTCGGCCGCCAGCGCTTCGGCCAGGTCCTGGGGAAGCTGCCGCAGAGCGTCGATCTCGACGCTCCGCTCTCGCAGCGTCGGGCCCCACTCCGCTGCCAGCGTCAGCATCCTGTCGTTCATGCCGACACAGGCTGGCACTCGAATGGCACACCCAGCTCGTCGCCGACACGGCCCAGAGACCTGACGACCGACGCCGGGTAGCTGACAGTGCCCGCGGCAGTCCGCCGATCCATCTCGAGTTGTTCGAGTTCGCCGGGCAGGTACACGGTCTGGCCTGGCAGCGCGTCCTCTTCCCCGGCAGCGCGGATCTGGGCCACCATGTCCTCGATGTCGTCGTAGTAACCCTCACGGTCGCGGAACACGCCCGGATCCATCAGCAGGAAGAACTGCCCCCGCCGACCCACGGCCACATCGCCGGTGTGGGCTGAGCCGCCCAGGATCCCGGCGGCGATGTTCGAAGCCGTGATCATGCCGATGCCCTTGTAGCCGCCGATGGCCGGCACGATGCCGCGCATCGCCACGTCGGGATCGACCGTGGGGTTGCCGTCGCGGTCCAGGAAGCCCCACTCCACCGGAATCTCGGCGCCCTCGGAACGAGCCCGCAGCACCTTGCCCAGCGCGACGGGCGTGATGGCCATATCGAGCACGATCGGCGGCTGGTCGCGGCGCGGGAACGTCCACACGATCGGGTTGTTGCCGAACAGCTTCCGGCGGCTGCCAAACGGCGCCAGGTTCGGCACCGACGTGGTGGTGCCGTAGCAGACAAAGCCGGCTTCAGCGGCCTGGTATGGGTAGTTCGCGCCGCAGCCCCAGTCGTTCGAATTGCGGATCACGCCGACCACCAGCCCGCTTTCGCGGGCGGCGTCAATGAGCTGCTCCATGAAGCGGGTGATCACGAGCTGGCCGAGCCCGTGGTGCCCGTCGGCGACCAGCACTGACGGCGTGCGGGTGACGATCTCGCACTGCGCAGTCGGGTCGGTGGTGCCGTCGCGGAACCAGTTGACATACCAGCTGACGCGCTGGAAGCCGTGCGTGTCGACGCCGCGCCGATCCGACCAGAGCTGGTTGTCGACAACAGTCGCCGCGTCGTCGGCAGCCATGCCCGCTGCTGCGTATGCCGCAACGCCCCACGGCCGAAGCTCGTCCAGCCGAAACGACACCGGCGCACTGTCGTCGCCGTCGGCTGGCCGGTCGTCAGGTATTCCCCGCGGCAGCGTCTCGCCGCTCGCCGTCTGCTCGCTCATCTCGTTTCGCCTGCCTCCATATCGAACCGTACGCGAGTGTGTACACCGGCAGTCGCTGCTTCGCGCTGGACGGACACTGGAATCAGCGGGTCAGGAAAATGATGCGGACAAAGAGCGACGATGTGCGATGATGCCGGAGTGAGCCAGTTGCAGCAGGCCCAATTCGCCGACGTGGGTGCCATGGCGCAGCCCGACGCTGTGCTCACCCGCTTGGAGAAGCGGTTTGAGAAGCTTCGATCGGCGCTTGTCGCTGACCATCCTGGTCAGTGGGCGCTGCTCATCGACCGCGGTTCAAGACTGGTGCCGCTGCTCCAAGTGTTGGACGACGAATGGGACGCGATTCGTGCTGGCTATGGCGACCCCGCCGTCCGCCGCTTCTGCGTCAAGCCGATCCTTGAGGCCGACCCAGAGTTGATGGTGAATTCGTTGGGGGACCGGCATTGATTCCGCGGCTGCCCCGTGGCCGCTGACGGCCCGCATCACCGGCAGCGGCGCACGCGTTGATTTCGAGTTGAACGCCACGGCAGTCGACGTGCAAGAGCATCGAATGGTCGCGCGCCCGCTGCCGCTGCCAGTCCGCGGCAAGGCACTGATCGACACTGGTACTCAGATGTCACTGATAAGCGACCGCATCGCGCAGGCACTCGGCCTTGACCCGACGCGCACAACGGGGCTGCGCACCGCCGCCGGTCGGACTACCGCTCTCTGTTACGCCGTTGCGTTCTCATTCGTGTCGCACGGAACCGTCATCGGCAATCCTCAAGACCTAATCGTCGGGCGTGCCGACACGCTGCAAGAAGACATGCTGCTTGGCCTCGACGTGCTCCGTCGCAGTCGCATGGAATGGAACGGCCCCACCGCCACTGTCCGAATATTCCGGCACGGCTAGGCCGTCGGCCTGTCTCCGACGGCCTTGGCCGCCGCCGTAAGGGGGACTGTCATTTTTGACAGTCCCACGTCCAGTGCGAATCGAGTCGAGTGTCGATCAGTGGCCTGACAGATTGTCGACGACGGCGCTGGCGAAGCCTTCGGTGCCCGCAGTGCCGCCTTGGTCGGGGGTCAGGTGCTCGCCCGCTTCGTACACGGCGGCCAAGGACCGGTCCAGCCGATCTGCCGGTGCGTCGAGGCCCAAGTGGCGCAGCATCATCTCGGCCGACTCCAGCGTGGCAGTGGGGTTGATGATGCCCTGCCCGACAATGTCGGGCGCCGTGCCGTGGGCCGATTCGAAGTACGCCCAGTCGTCGCCGTAGCAGCCCGACGGCGCCAGGCCCATGCCGCCGATCGTGCCGGCGCCCTGGTCGGACAGGATGTCGCCGTACAGGTTCGGCAGCAGCAGCACGTCGAGATCGTGGGGCCGTACCACCAGCCGGTGCGCCATGTCGTCGACGATGAACTGCTCGTATTCCAAGCCGGGGTACTCCTGGGCCACCTCCCGGGCGATGTCGCAGAACCAGCGATCGGTGGCCGGCAGCATGTTCGTCTTGGCCGAGACGGTCAGCTTGCCGCCGCGGCTCAGCGCCAGCTCGGCGGCGAAGCGGGTGACCTGTTCGGTGCCGGGCCGGGTGATGATCTTCGCCGCGAAGCGGCCCTTGGCGGCATCGGGCGGGACGCGAGAACGGCCCTCGGTCAGTCCCGCATCGAGCAGCCGTTGCGCCGGGCCCATGACGCCGACGTACATGTCCTCGAGGTTCTCCCTGACGATCACATAGTCGATCCCCTCGGGCCGGGCCAGCGGCGAGGCGTAGCCCGGCCGCCACCGCACCGGTCGCACGTTGGCGTAGGTGCGCTTGCCCCAGCGCATGAAGCCCGCCCCCGGCGTGGTGCCGTTCGACGATCCGAACAGCACCGTGTCGGCAGCGTCGATGCGCTCGCCGACCAGCGCCTCCCGCTCGTCGGGCGTGAGCGCTGCGAGCTCGTCGCCCACCGGCACGTGGTCCCAGTCGATGGGCAGGTCCAGCGCATCGAGCACCTGCAGCGACGCTGCCATCGCCTCGGGTGCCGCATCGTCACCTGGAATCACGCACACCCGGTGCCGCCGTTGCTCAATCACGCACGCCGACGCTACGCGGCGGCGTCGAGGTCCGCATGGGCGCCGCGGTTCACAGGCCTGGCTTCGTCACCATCACAGCAATGGCGGCCACGATGACCAGGTTGTTCGCCATCGACCAGAGCTCGGCCCGCTTCCGCAGCCGTTCCGCATCGCCGGACCGTTCGGAACCCGCGTCCATGGCCTCGGCCAGCTTGGCGCCGGTCGGCCGCAGTGCGCCGTGGGCGATGCCTAACCAGACGAAGTACAAGATGAACGCAGTCGTCACCCAGCCTTGCCCTAAGGTCCAGCGGTCATCGAGGAGCACCGCCACCACGCCGGCAACGCCGGCGAGATAGGCCGCCATGTCGGTCAGCCGATTCGACGCAAACTCGAACGAGCGCCGCACAGCAGCTGCAGCGTCAGGACCATCGGCCCATGCCTGTCTCAGCATCAACGTGCCCAACGCGCTGCCCCCGAAGCCCACCACGGCACTCACGAGGTGGACGACCAGCACGGTTTGGTACCAGCCCGAGTTGAAGCTGGCCGCCACAAGGAAATCGCTGAAACCGAGTGCCATGCCCGCGAGTATCGCCGCCAGAGGCACCGATGCCGCAGTAGGCGCACCAAGAACGGTGCGATGAGCGAGCTCGTTCGGATCGCCGTGACTGGCAGTGGTAAGTTCGCTGTGCCGCAGAGACACGGCCGGATCTCCGGGGGAAGGGGTATCCATGCCGATCGAGTCATCAGGCCATAGCGCAGGCAACCCGAGGCTGTACGAGGTCATCGAGGGTGCACCCAAGGAGGGCGCCAGCCCGACGATCTGGGCCTGGCCGCAGATCATCGACTATCTCAAAGTCGCTGGTCAGCCAGTTCAGGGGCCATGGCCGCCACACCAACAGCGACGGCCTGATCCCGACGCCGAATCATTGCCGCGAGCTGTGCCGGATCCGCAAGGTCCCGGCGGCCCGTCGACAGGGGGCTGAGGAATGTATCCATCTCGCTTCCGCTACGAAGCGCCCTCGACCGTCGCCGAGGCAGTTGCGATGCTCGCCGCAGCAGACGGCGAGGCGAAGATCCTGGCGGGCGGCCAGAGCCTCATCCCGATGATGAAACTGCGATTCGCCGCGCCCGAGATGATCGTGGACATCAACGGCATCGGCGGCCTCGACTATCACCGGGCCGATCCCGACGGCACCTACCGCATCGGCGCATTGTGCCGGCACGCCGATCTCGAGAAATCCGCTGCGCTCGCCGATGCCCAGCCGACCATCGCCGCGGCGGCCCCTGTCGTGGCCGATCCCTTGGTGCGCACACGGGGGACGCTCGTGGGCTCGGTGTGCCACGCCGACCCGCAAGGCGACTGGGCCTCGGTGATGGTGTCGCTGGAAGGCGCCATCGTGGCGCAGGGTCCCAAAGGACGCCGGAGCATTCAGGTGGCCGACCTCATCGACGGTCCGTTCCAGACGGTGCTCGCTCCCGACGAGATCGCCACCGAAGCAGTGGTTCCCGCGCCACGCGGCGCCCGGGCCGGCGGCTATCTCAAGCTGGAACGTCGAGTGGGCGACTTCGCCACCGTCGGCGTGGCGGTCTCCGTCGAGATATCGGGCGGCAGCGTTGCGCGTGCGGGCATCGGGCTCACCGGCGTCGGGCCTGCCACCATCAACGCCTCCGACGCTGCGGCGGCGCTAGCTGGCACCGTGCTCGATGCAAGCGCCGTGGACGCGGCAGCCCAACTCGCGGCCGAGGCGGCTCAGCCACGCTCTGACCACCGGGGGAGCGCCGACTACAAGCGCCACGTCGTCGCCACCTTCGTGCGACGCATCGGTGCCCAGATCCAGCGATCAGAACAAGAGGCGGCCTGACATGAGCACATTGTTCGAAGAGGTCCGGCCGAGCGTCGCCGCCGATGACGCTGTGCCGGTTCGCCGGGTGGAGCTGACCGTGAACGGCGAGCGGCGTGCGGCCGATGTCGAACCGCGATTGCTGCTGGCGCACCTGCTGCGCAACGGCTTCCGGCTGACGGGAACCCACACCGGCTGCGACACGACCAACTGCGGCGCATGCACCGTGCTCTACGACGGTGTGCCCGTCAAGAGCTGCACGATGTTCGCCGTCCAAGCCGACGGCCACGAGGTGCTCACCGTCGAAGGCCTGGCGACGGCGAGCGAGCTGCACCCGATCCAGGAAGGCTTCAAAGACGAGCACGGCCTGCAGTGCGGTTTCTGCACGCCGGGCATGATGCTCGCAGCCAAGGCGCTGCTGGAAGAGAACCCGAACCCCAGCGAGGACGAGATCCGCTGGGAGCTGTCGGGGAATCTCTGCCGCTGCACCGGGTACCAGAACATCGTCAAGGCAGTGATGTGGGCCGCCGACAAGCTCGGCGCCAACGCTGAGAGCGACGGTGCGGGCGATGCCGGCGACGACGCAGGCGGGGAGGGCTGAGATGGCGCTCGACGAGATCAAGATCGGCGGCCTCGGCGCCAGCCGGCGGCGGGTGGAGGACAATCGCTTCATCCGCGGCAAGGGCAACTACATCGACGACATCGTCCTGCCGGGAATGCTGCACATGGAGATCCTGCGCAGCCCGCTCGCCCACGCCCGCATCCGCTTCATCGACGTCAGCGCCGCCTGGGCCATCCCCGGCGTTCGCATGGTGCTCACCGGCGACATGCTGGCCGCCCGGAATCTGGCGTGGATGCCGACGCTGTCGTACGACACTCAAGCTGTTCTCGCCACCGACAAGGTCCGATTCCAGGGTCAGGAAGTTGCCTGCGTCGTCGCCGACGACCCCTACATCGCCAAGGACGGTTGCGAAGCCATCGTGGTCGACTACGAACCGCTGCCGCCCATCGTCAATCCGACCCAGGCAACGGCCCCCGACGCGCCGTTGATCCGAGACGACAAGACCGGGCAAGATTCCAACGTCGTCTTCGACTGGGAGGTCGGCGACCGCGAGGGCACCGATCGGGCCTTCGCGCAGGCCGATGTGACCTCGACCATCGAGATGCACTACCCCCGGTCCCACCCCTCGCCCATCGAGGCGTGCGGCTCGATCGCCGACTTCAACCGGGCTACCTCGAAGCTCACTGTGTACATGACCACCCAAGCGCCGCACATCATCCGCGCCGCGGTGGCCTTGGTCGCCGAGCTGCCCGAGCACATGATCCGCATCGTGTCGCCCGACCTCGGCGGAGGCTTCGGGAACAAGGTGCCCGTGTACCCGGGTTACGTGGTGTCGATCCTGGCGTCGATCCTGCTCGAATGCCCCGTCAAGTGGATCGAGGACAAGAGCGGGAACCTCATCTCGACGGGGTTCGGCCGCGACATCTACCTCAAGGGCGAGATGGCGCTGCGCAACGACGGCCGCATTCTCGGCGTGCGGATGCACACCGACTCCGACCACGGCGCCTTCTTCTCCGATGCGCAGCCGAGCAAGTTCAAGATCGGTCTGATGCACTCGGCCTTCAGCTGTTACGACATCCCGGCCGCGCATCTCACCGCGCAGGGCGTGTACACCAACAAGGCGCCCGGCGGCGTGGCGTACCGGTGCTCGTTCCGGGTCACCGAGGCCATGTACTTCCAGGAGCGCATGGTGCAGGCGGCCGCCAGCGACCTCGGCATGGACCAGGCCGAGTTCCGCCGCGTCAACTTGGTGCGCGACGACGACTTCCCCCATCGCACGCCTTGGGGGTTCCTGACCGACTCGGGCCAGTACGCCAAGTGCCTCGACCTCGGCCTCGAAGCGATCGGCTACGAGGACTTCCTGCGCCAGAAGGCGCAGGCGCGCCAGCGCGGCCGGCTGCTGGGCATCGGCATCTCGACCATGACCGAGCCCCTCGGGGCGGGCAACAGCCGGGAGTACGACATCTTGGGCATCAAGATGTTCGACTCCGCCGAGCTGAAGGTCCACATGACCGGCAAGGCGCTGCTGCGCACCGGCGCCAAGACACAGGGCCAAGGCCACGAGACCACGTGGGCGCAGATCGTCGCTCACGAACTGGGCATACCGGCCGAGGATGTCCTGGTCGAAGAGGGCGACACCGACACGGCCCCGTTCGGCATGGGCACCTATGCCTCACGCAGCACCCCTGTGGCGGGCGCGGCGGTGTCCATGGTGTCGCGCAAGATCCGCGCCAAGGCCCGCAAGATCGCCGCGCATCTGCTCGAGGTGTCCGAGGAGGACATCGACTGGGAGCTCGGCAGGTTCTCGGTGCGTGGCGCACCTGACCGGGGCGTGACCATCCAGGAGTGCGCGATCGCCGCCTACAGCAACTTGCCCGACGGCATGGAGCCGGGCCTGGAGAACAACGCCTACTACGATCCGCCGAATCTGACGTGGCCGTTCGCCTGCTACATCGCGACGGTTGAGGTCGATCCCGAGACCGGCGTATGGGACGTCCTGCGGGTAGTGGCGGTGGACGACTGCGGCGTGCGCATCAACCCGATGATCGTCGAGGGCCAGATCATGGGCGGGCTCACCGAGGCCTACGCCATGGCCAACATGCAGTTCATCACCTTCGACGAGGACGGCAATTGCATCGGGTCCAACTACATGGACTACCTGTTGCCGACTGCGTGGGAGACACCGGGCTTCGAGCTGCATGAAGTGGTGACGCCGTGCCCCCACCATCCCATCGGGGCGAAGGGCATCGGGGAGTGCGCCACCGTGGGCGGTCCTGCGGCGTTCGTCAACGCGGTGATCGATGCCATCGGCGACACCGGCGTGCGCAACATCGACATGCCGCTGCTGCCCGATCGGGTCCATGAGGCCATCACGCAGGGCCACGACGTCTCCGGTGCTCCACCGGTGAAGACTGAATGATGATCAGCTCCGGCGCCGTCGGGCCCGAACCGGACGGACACAGGGCCGTCGAGGGCTGGGGTGTGCTCGAGCGCGCCACCGAGCTGGCACGCAGCGGAGAGGCCTTCGTGCTGGCCACGGTTGTCTGGCGCGAGGGACCGACGTCGGGGCAGCAAGGTTCTCGCGCCATTTACACGGCCGCAGGCGAGATGTACGGGTGGATCGGCGGCGCATGCGCCGAGCCGGTGTTCATCCGTGAGGCCATCGCAACGCTCCAAGCGGGGAGGCCGCGCTTGCTGGCGCTCGGCGCGAGCGACCGATTCGGCGACCTGCCCCAGGGCACGACTGCGGTGCCGATGTCGTGCCAGAGCGAAGGCGCCCTGCAGATCTACTTGGAGCCCGTCGTGGCCACACCCCATCTCGTGATTGTCGGAAGCTCGCCCATGGCGACCACCCTGTCTGCTCTGGCCGCCCAGCTCGACTGGCGTGTCGAGCTGGTGGATCGTGCCGAGTTCAGCGAGGGACTGCTCGCACCGCAGTCGATGGTGGTTGTCGCCACCCAAGGACACGGCGATGAGGACGTGCTGGCTGCAGCATTCAAGGCCGACCCCGCCTACGTGGGGCTGGTCTCGTCGGCTCGGCGAGGCCGCAGCGTGCGAACCCTGCTCGCCGCGCACGGTGTGGAGGAAGCTCAGCTCGGCGCACTGCGAGTTCCTGCCGGCCTGGATCTGGGCAGCACCACGCACAAGGAGGTCGCGGTGTCGATCCTGGCCGAGCTGGTGCAGCTTCGCGCCGAGGGTGCGCTCACGGCGGCTGTCGCTGCTCAGACGCCCACGATGCCGGAGGCTGTCGACCCTGTCTGCGGCATGACCGTCCAGGTCGATCCGGCGACGCCGTCGCTGGATATCGGCGATGAGGTCTTCTACTTCTGCTGTGCGGGGTGCCGCACAGCCTTCGCACGCGAGCGGGGAGTCGCCTGATGCAGATCACCAATCAGTTCCAGGTCGCGCAGCCGCCCGAGGCTGTGTGGAACTTCTTCGGCGACGTGCCGCAGGTCGCGGCGTGCCTGCCGGGCACTGAGCTGACGACCGAGCTGGGCGACGACCGCTACGGCGGCACCGTGTCCATCGGCCTCGGCCCCATCAAGCTGGACTTCGACGGCGGCGCCGAGATCACTCAACGCGATGAGGAGAACCGCACCATCTCCGTCGCTGCCAGCGGCGCCGATCGCAAGGGCCGGGGCCAAGCCACGCTCGAGCTCAACGCCAGCTTCGCTGACGCCGCGGGCGGCACGGGCGTGGAGGTAGCCATGGATCTGCAGCTTTCCGGGCCCGCAGCACAGTACGGGCGCGGCTTGGTGAGCGACATCACCGCGGTGCTGCTGAACGACTTCGCCGCCAACGTCCAGAACCGGCTCGCCGCCATCGCAGAGGGCCGCGATCCCGACCGAGTCGAACAGGTTCAAGCCGCCGGCGGCCTCGCCATCGGTCTGCGTGCCGCGGGCATGGGCCTCGCCCGCGTCGTGCGCCGACTTGCCCTGCCGTACCGACCCGAGGCCGTGTGAGGAGGCGCTCGTGCTCTGGTGGATAGGAAACCTGATACTGCTCGTGGTGGTCGTGCCCGTTGCGCTCGCGCTGCTGAACCGGGTACTCGCCGCGATCGAGCGCATTCGCAAGGCCAGCGACGACATCTTGGCCGGCGGCGTGGGGATCATCGGCGAGCTCGACACCACGCAGGACTTGCTCGCAACTACTGATGAGACGATCGAACAAGTGGCCGACGGAGCGGTCCGCTACGCCGGTTCGGTCGGGAAGCTCCTGGGCTGAAAGGGGACGTGATGCCTGTTGTTGCCTGGGTCACTGTCATCATCGGCGGCTTGATCATCCTGGCGGCTGCGGTGGGCCTGCTGCGGGTGGTGCTGCACTTGGTTGCAGTGCACCGCACGCTCACCCAAGTGGCCGGGGGTGTTCGTGTCATCGCCGAGCAGACCTCGACGGTGCCCACGGTGCTGCCGTCGGTCAACTCGACGCTGATGCCCGTCCACGACTTCTGCGAATCGATCTGAGGGAGGCACCGCCATGGCGCAGTTGCTCGCCCAGAGCTCGGACGCCGGATCCACCACCGGATGGGTCATCGGCTATGTCATCGGCATCGTCGTGGTGATCGCGGTGGTCGCCCTCGTCGTGCCCATCTTGATGCTGGCCCGCTCGATCGGCAACCGGGCCACCGAGATCAACGACGGTCTGGAGGACGCCGTCACCAACACGGCGGCGCTCGGGGAACTGAACACCACGATCGCAGCGGCAACGGTGATCGTCGACGGCCTCAAACGCGGCCGGAACCGGTTAGGAGGCTGAGCCGAATGGCGAAGCCGTGGCCCGAGCGGCCCGTGAGCGAAGCGAACAAGAGCGGGAGGCAATTGGCGATGCAACAGAAAGTTCCGCTGATCGGCGCAGGCTTAGGAGGCTGACATGAACCTGCTGGCTCTCACCGACACCCAAGAGAACCTGTGGTGGGGGGTCATCATCGGCGGCTTCGTGGTGATCGTGGCAGTGGTGGTGCTGCTCACCATGCTGGTGCTGCTGGTGCGCACGATCGAGCGCCGGGTGGAGACCATCAAAGGCACGCTCGAGCGGGCCGCCGCCAACACGTCTGACACCGCCCTGATCGCCGAAACCGCCGACGGGGTCGATGCGGTGCTGACCGAAGGCCTCGAACACCACCTGTTCCTCGGCCGAGTACTCGACAAGGTGCGCTCATGACAACGCTCGTAGTTCTCTCGGTCATCCTGATCGGCCTGTTCATCGCCGGGCTCGCCTTCTACCTGTTCGTAGTGGGCAGCCAGCTCACTCGCATCGCCGGCTTGCTCGAGGAGTGCTCGCAGCTCGTGTGGAAGATCAAGTCCGACGCTGAGGCCGTCGAGCCGGGCGTCGAGCGCATCAACAACACGGCCGGCGTCATCGCGGGCGCATTGCCACTGCTGTACGGCATGGCCGAAGGCATCGTGACCGGCGCCACCTACGAGCCTGAACCAGAGCCGCGCGAGCCGTCGCCGGCCCGGCCCGCGATGGGCACGCGCCGCAGCCGGCTTCACGACGCAGTCGGCTACCACCCCGAATAGCCGCCTGCGCTCAGCTTGACTCTGACTCTGAGGCTGAGCCGGCCGAGCCGCTGGGATCTCGCGTCGTGGTGAGCGGGCCTGCGGTGGGGGCCCGGTAGCTGCCGATCCACTCGTCCTCCCACACCCGGTCGAACTGGTCGGGCGCGCAGCCGGGCCGGTAGATGGCGACGAGCTCCTGGACGATCTGCTCGCGATGCGAGCGCAGCCCGCCCGGCACCTCATAGGTGCAGATGTGGAGGTTCCACTTGTTGCCGGCGCGCCGTTCCCAGCACTTGGCTCGGGGGTGGCCGAACGGCAGCCCCGCACTAGCCAGGTTGTCCGCATGGTCGACGTCGAGCACGGCGTAGTCGTACGGCTTGCCGTCGGGGTCGGCCCGGTACAGGATCGCGAACACGGCTGCACTCGCGGGCGGCGTCCAGCCGCCGAGCACTCGTGGCCCCTCGAAGGGGTAGCCGGCGAGCGAGCCGAGCCGAATCATTGGGGCAGCGTCATTGGGGCAGCGTCATTCGTCGAACTCCAACTCGTCCTCGCCGATCACTTCGGCTCGGGTCATCGGCCAGGCGGGGAGGTCTGCTGTCTCGACAGCAGCAGCGAACGCCGCCACGGCCGCTTCGACGGCTTGGTCGGAACTCTCAGCCTCCACAACGATCTGGGCGCCGTAGGCCATCGCACCGACGCCGGATGCGATGCCTTCGAGCGGTGCGACAGCATCGGCCAGCGCGACCACCTCATCCAGTTCGATGGGGCGGTCGCCTTCGGCCTGGATGGAAACGCTCCACTTGGCCATGTGTTCGCATCCGTTCAGTCGCCGCTGGTGTGCTGCGCCCAGCGAGCCCGATCAGTCTTGGCCGCCGACACTTCGAGCTTGGTTTGAGGTGCTGACCACGGTCTAGCCGACATGGGCCAGCTTGGCGGCGAAACGCTCCAGGCTGGCGAGATCGTGGCCTGACTCGAGGCTGTCGATGAACGGACCGGCGGCCATCATGCCGAGCGTGTTCGGCAGCGTCTCGACATCGTCGCCGGCGAGCGGGTTCATCCAGATGGTTCGATGGCACAGCCGGCCAAGTCGTTCCATGGCATCGGCCAGGGCGGCAGGCTCGCCCCGATCCAGCCCGTCGGAGCAGATGACGACGGTGGCGCCGCGGCTGAGCCCCTTGCGGCCCCACCTGCGGATGAAGCTGTCCAACGATGCTCCGATCTGGGTGCCGCCGTCCCAATCCAGAACGCGGGCAGCCGCCAGCCTCATCGCGTCGTCGGGGTTGCGCCGGTCGAGCGCTGGGGTGATGCGCGTCAACCGGGTGCCGAAGCAGAACACCTCCACCTTCTGGGCTGCCCGGCGCATCGAGTAGGCGAACTGCAGCAGGTTGCGGGAGTAGTCGGCCATCGACCCCGATATGTCGAGGATCAGCACGAGCGGGCGAGCCCGCTCGGCTCGGGTCACGCGGTGCAGGACCGGGGCGGCGTGGCTGAGACGCATGGCGTCGCGGGCGATGCGGCGGATGTCGAGGCGTGCCCCCGACGGGTCGGTGCGACGCCGCCGAGTGCGACGGCGTGGCGGTTCGAGTCGAACATGCGCCATGATGCGCCGCAGCGCAGCCAGCTCGGTGGGCGTGCACTCGGCGAAGCGCTTGTCGCGCTGGATCTCGACCCCGGAGGCCTGACGCCCGAGCACCATCGGCCGATCGTCGCCCGATTCGGCGCCGGGCTCGCTGTCGGGCACGTTCAGCGTGCCGCTCTGGCCCTGTGCAATCGGTTCGGATTCGGACGGCTCGGGGTCGGCCGAGGCCCGGTGTCCCAAGAAGTACCGGCGGAATACGTCGTCGTAGAGCGGCAGGTGGTCCTGGCGATGGACCAGCGTCGTGCGGCCGCTCCAGTAGACGTCTTCGAGATCGCTCGGCGTGAGCTCGGACACCGCAGAGCAGAACGTGACCACATCGTCGGCGCCCACCGCCAAACCCTCGTCTCGCAACGCATGGCCGAAGCCGACGAGCCTCGCTACGAATTCCGTTGACGGCGTGTCGGCCGCCGCATCGAGCGCCCGACCCACCTCAGGCATCGGTGACACGGCTGTCAAGATCGGGCTCGATGCCCGTGTCAGGCATCGGCGACAACCCTGTCCAGCTCGCCTTCGACCAGTTCGAGGTCGTCGCGGTCCTTGATGACCGCGCCGATCGTGTCGGCTGCGGCTGGTACATCGAGATCGTCGGTGCCCAGCACGCCGAGCGCATCGACCCAGTCCAGCGTCTCGGCCACTCCCGGCGGCTTGGCGAGATCCATGTCGCGCAGGCGCTGAACGGCAGCAACCACCTTGTGCGCCAAGGTCGCGACGGCATCGGGCGCGCGCAAGCGCACGATCTCGATTTCCTCCTCGAAGCTGGGGTAGCCGATCCAGTGATACAGACATCGGCGCTTGAGGGCGTCGTGCAATTCCCGTGTGCGATTCGAGGTCAGCACCACCATCGGCCGGCTGGCCGCGGTGATGGTGCCGAGCTCGGGGATCGTGATCTGGAAGTCCGACAGCAGCTCCAGCAGGAAGGCCTCGAATTCGTCGTCGGCACGATCGACCTCGTCGATGAGCAGCACCGCACTGCTGCCGGCCTTGATCGCCGACAGCAGCGGCCGCTCGATCAGGAATTCAGGGCCGTACAGCCCGCTGACGGCCCCGGCGTCGGTCAGCTCGCTCTCTGACAGCGCCCTGACGTGCAGCATCTGCCGCGCGTAGTCCCACTCGTAGAGCGCCTGGTAGGTGTCGATTCCCTCGTAGCACTGCAGGCGGATCAGCTCCCGCCCGCCGATCTCCGCGAGGCACTTGGCCATCTCAGTCTTGCCAACCCCGACCTCGCCTTCGAGCAGGATCGGCCGGCCCAGCCGCATCCCGATGAGCGCTGCAGTGGCCAGGCCTCGGCTCGCGAGGTAGCCGGCTGCTCGAAGCTGTGCCCGGAGGTCGGCAACGCTCGCCGGTGTCTCGTTGCGGGGCTGCTCGCTCACCGTTCGAGCCCGGAACGCTGCCGGCCTCAGTCGCCCGAAGTGGGACCGAGGACCAGGTCGCGCACTGAGGTGCCGTCGGGGGATGACTTGCCTTCGCGCTCGAGCAGCTTCCGCCACGACGTGGCGATGTCCTCGTCGCCTTCAGCAAAGCCGTCGAAGGTGAAATGGCGAGCGTTGCGGCAGATCTTGACGTTGCTGCTCTCAGCGTCGAAGCCGGCGCCGTCGTCTCCCTGCCAGACATCTGTCAGGACGGGCTGCGGCTCGGTGCCGACGTCTGCCTGCACAGACACCGGATCGGTCGAGGTCACCGCCTCGATAGTAGCCGCAGGCACGAATTCCCGATCAGCGCCCCTGGCGAGAGCTGCCAGCGGCAGACTTCGCAGTGAACAGCCACTGCGGGCGGCGGCCGGTGCTCAGGCCGTAATCTCGGAGGACCCAGGGGTACCTCGGGCACGCTGTGAGAAAAGGGCTCGCATGACCGATCGCCAGATCCATATCCGAAGCTGCTCATTGTGCGAGGCGATGTGCGGGCTCGAGGTGCACCACGCCGACGGCGAAGTGAAGCTGATCAGGCCGAATCGCGACGATGTCTGGTCGAAGGGCTACATCTGCCCCAAGGGCACCGTGCTCGGGCGCATGTACGCCGATCCCGATCGAGTGCGCAGGCCGCTGGTCCGCGACGCAGCCGGCGATCTGGTCGAGGCCAGCTGGGACGCCGCCATGGAGCGCTGCGCCGACCTGCTCGGCGGCGTCCGCGACAAGTACGGGGTCGAGGCGATCACCGCCTACCTCGGCAACGCCACTGGCTTCAACTACTCCATCAGCCGCTATGCTGGCATGTTCCTGCAGCTTGCCGGGATACCCACGGTCTATTCGTCTGGCACCGTCGACACGTGGTCGAAGAACGTGGCCTGCCAGCTGATGTACGGGCACTCGTGGCGCATCCCGATACCCGACATCGACCGCACCGACTTCATGGTGGTGCAGGGCGCCAACCCGTCGGCCAGCCAAGGCAGCCTCATGGGCTGCCCCGATGTTCCGGGTGCGCTCGAGGGGGTGCGCGAGCGAGGCAAGGTGGTGGTGATCGACCCTCGCCGCAGCGAAACCTGCGCCCACGCCGACCAGTGGCTGCCGGTACGGCCTGGCACCGATGCGCTGCTGCAGCTCGCGGTGGTGAACGTGCTGTTCGACGAAGGGCTTGTGCGGCTGGGGCACCTCGCAGATCGACTCAAAGGGGTGGACGACGTGCGGGCCATCGCTGCTGAGTTCCCGCCGGAACGGGTGGCCGAGGCGTGCGGTGCGGACGTCGGGGCGATCCGCACCCTGGCCCGCGAGTTCGCTGCGGCTGAGCGCGCTGTGTGGTACGCCCGCATCGGCACCTGCAATCAGGAGTTCGGCACGCTGGCGTCGTGGCTGCCCGACGTCATCTGCGCCCTCACCGGCAACCTCGACACGGTCGGCGGGATGATGTGGCCGAAGCCGGTGGCGTGGTCGATGCTGCAGCAGGACTGGGGCTTCGAGGGCGGGTTCGACCGCTGGCGGAGCAGGGTCCGCGACATTCCCGAGGTGCTCGGCCAGTTCCCGATGGGGTGTCTGGCAGAGGAGATCGACACGCCCGGCGAGGGGCAGCTCAAGGCGCTGATAGTGGTGGGCGGCAACCCGGTGCTGTCGGCCCCCAATTCCGACCGTCTCGACGAGGCACTGCCGCTGCTGGAGGCGATGATCTCGGTGGACAATGCGCTGAACGAGACCTCCCGCCACGCCCATGTCGTCTTGCCGGGGCTCGCAGCGCTGGAGCAGCACTTCTACTCGGAGATGCTGTGGGGCTGGGCCAAGCGCTCTGCGGCGAAGTATGCGCCCCCGCTGTTCCCGCCTGCCGATGATCGACCCGACGAATGGGAGATCCTCACCCGGCTCGGAGCAATGTGCGCTGGCATGGGAGATGTGAATGCCGCGGAGTTCGACGACCTGTACTTCTCGGCGCTTGCCGAGCTGGCCGGCGTAGACCCGGCGATGGCGCTGGAGACGTCGCCCGAGCCTGGGCCCGAGCGGCTGAACGATCTGGCCATCCGCACCGGTCCGTGGGGCGACCGCTACGGCGAGAATCTCGACGGCTTGAACCTCGACAAGCTCAAGGAGCTGCCGAACGGGCTCGACATGGGCCCGATGGTCCCCCGGGTCGACGACATCGTCGTGAACGCCGACGGCAAGATCGACTTGGCGCCTGAGCGCATCACCTCCGATATCGAGCGCCTCGAGGCGAGCCTCGAGCGGCCCGATGCGTCGCTGGTGCTCACCAGCCGGCGCCATGTGCGCTCGAACAACTCGTGGATGCACAACGTGGAGGTCTTGGTGCGCGGCAAGGATCGCTGCACGCTGCTCATTCATCCCGACGATGCCGCGAACGCAGGCGTGACCGACGGAGAGCTGGCCCGGGTCTCGTCGTCGAATGGCGCCGTCGAGGTGCCCGTCGAAGTCAGCGATCAGATGTATCCGGGAGTCGTGTCGCTGCCCCACGGATGGGGGCACGACAAGCCCGGCACCAGACAGTCAGTGGCGAGCCGCTACGCCGGTGTCAACTACAACGTGCTTGTCCCGCCCGATTTCGTCGACGTTCCGTCTGGCAACGCCGCCGTCAATGGCGTGCCGGTGACCGTCGCCCCGGCATCCGGGGTTCCCGCCTGATCTGTCAGCGGTCAGAGGAAGATACGCCGACCAGCGCGCCCTCGTAGGATGCCGCGCTGATGCGCAGGGGGGCGGCGGCCGCTGAGGCGCCGCGCCTCGAATCCGAGGTCCGCGGCGGCGGTGCATTCTCGGCCCGCGGGTTCGCCCCGCTGTGGTTCAGCGGGCTGTGCTGGCACTGGGGTCGCTGGGCGATTGCGTTCCTGGCGAGCTATCACGTCAACCAGATCACCGGCTCGCCACGGATGGTGCAGCTGACTGGGGCCATCATGTGGGCGCCTCTGCTGCTCGGCGGGGCCATCGGCGGGGTGATCTCGGATCGCTTCGACCGCCGGCGCACCGTGCGATTGCAGACGGCGCTTCTGGTGCCGTTCGTGGCCGTGGTAGGGCTGGCCGAGCGGGCTGGGCAACTGGGCATCGCACTGCTGTATCCGTTCTTGTTGTTCGCGGGCATCGGCTGGGTGGTGGACATGACCAGCCGTCGAGCGCTGGTGCTCGACATCGTGGGGCCGCATCGGCTGCACAAGGCGATGGCGTGGGAGACGATGGCTCTCGCCTCGGGCGTAGCGGCGGGGCAGCTGCTGGGCGGCGCATTTGCTGACCGGGCTGGCGTAGGGGCTGCCTTCCTGGGAGTGGCCCTCATGCTGGGCCTCGGCCTGGTGCTCCTCATGTGGGTACCGCACGTGCCGCCTTCGATGCCCGCCCCGTCGCAACGCATGGCCGAGCGCAACCGTGCCGACCCTGGGCTGGCTGGATTGCGACTGGCTCACCCGCGCTGGGCACGGTCGATGGCCGAGCGGGTGTTCGAACTGGTGCCCTTGGGCTCTGCGCCGCACGAGATGATCGATGACTCCTCGCCAGAGGCGACCGCCTCCGGCCTGCCCCGGCGAACATCGCCGCTGACCGAATTGCGTGACGGCTTGCGCTTGGCCCGCACCAATCGCAGCCTGCTCAGCATCCTCGGCGTCACCGTGATGGCGAACTTCTTCATGTTCGCCTACTTCCCGGCCGTCCAGCTCATCGGCGACGAGGTCAATGCCACGGCATCGCAGATCGGGATCATCGGCTCGATGACCGGCTTCGGCATGATCACCGGATCGCTGGTCACGGCGAGGTGGGGCGAGGGTCGTTGGGGGATCGCCTACTCGTTCGGCGTCTTCGTGGCGATGGCGACGCTCATCGTGTGGGCGCTGTCGCCGAATGTCCTGATCGCAGTGATCACGCTGTACGTCGCGAGCTGCGGCAGCGGGCTCTTCGCTGCCACGCAGTCGACGCTGGTGCTCACCACCGTGTCAGAGGAGATGCGGGGCCGCGCGATGGGCTTGCTGAGCATGGCGATCGGCGCGCTGCCGGTGGGCACCTACGTGCTCGGCGAGGTGGCGCAGCAGCTCGGCGCCCGCGCCGCCGTCATCTTGATGGCGTCGTTGGGACTCGCCGGCATGACGCTGTGGCTGCTGATCAGACCGGAGGTACTGCGGCGCGGAGGCCCCACGTCGTGAGGTTTCCTGCGGCATCCTGAGGGTGAGTACGCTGCCGCGTGGCCGAGTCGCGCCGCCGACATGCGTGACGAGAGGGGAAGCCGACCATGAAAGCTGCAGTGCTCAACGAGATTCCGGGCGAACTCGACATCGAGGACATTTCTGTTGATGCGCCCGCTCCAGACGAGGTCCTGTTGCGGGTGGTGCACGCGGGTCTGTGCCACAGCGATCTGCACTTCATGGATGCCCACTGGCCGTACCAGCTCCCCGCTGTCATGGGTCACGAGAGTGCCGGTGTGGTTCAAGCCGTCGGCGAGAACGTCGCATACGTGAAGCCCGGCGACCATGTCATCTCCTGCCTGTCGGTCTTCTGCGGCCACTGCGAGCGTTGCCTCACCGGCCGCCCGAACATCTGCGCCAATCCTGCGGCGGTTGCTCGGCCCTCCGGTGTCGCACCACGCCTGTCCAAGCCCGATGGCACCGAGGTGGGCCAGTTCGCCCGTCTCGGCGGGTTCGCCGAGGAGATGCTGATCCACCAGAACGCTGTCGTGAAGATCCGCGACGACATGCCGCTCGACCGTGCGGCGCTCATCGGCTGCGGCGTCACCACGGGGTTGGGTGCCGTGTTCAAGACGGCCCGCATCGAACCCGGTGCGACCGTGGCCGTGTACGGCGCGGGCGGCATCGGCCTGTCGGCAGTGCAGGGTGCCCGCATCGCTGGCGCCGGCCGGGTCATTTCTGTGGACGTCGAAGACTCCAAGCTGGAAACGGCTCGCCAGGTGGGCGCTACCGACACGGTCAACGCTTCGGAGGGCGACCCGGTCGAGGCGATCAAGGAGCTCACGAGCGGTGGCGTCGATTACGCCTTTGAGTGCATCGGGCTGAAGCAGACCTGCGAGCAGGCGTGGTCGTCGTCGCGGCCCGGCGGCACCACCGTCATCGTGGGCATGATGCCATTCGGCGAGAAGATCGAGATCACGGGCTATGAGGTGTTCATGCTCGAGAAGCGGCTGCAGGGCTCGATGATGGGCTCGAACGCCTTCCGGGTGGACATGCCGCGCTACGTCGACATGTATCTCGACGGCCGCCTGATGCTCGACGAGATGATCTCGGCCCACATGCCGCTCGAGGACATCAACGTCGGCTACGAGCAGATGCGTCAGCGCGTCGGCACCCGCACCGTCATCGATTTCGACTAGCTGGTCCACCCCGGAGGGGGTCGGGCCGCATCACACCAACAACCAGCAAGAGAGGGGCCATGGAGGTCGAAGGCAGAGTTGCCGTGGTGACGGGCGCGGCGAGCGGCATGGGCCGCGCTATGGCCGATACGTTCGCGACGGCAGGCATGAAAGTGGTGCTGGCCGACATCGAGGAAGCGCCGCTGAACGATGCCGCTGCCGAGGTGTGCGCGACCGGGGCGGAAGCCATCGCGGTGCGCACCGACGTATCGCAGCTGGCGCAGATCGAGGCGCTCGCCGAAGCTGCGGTGGAGCAGTTCGGCGCCGTGCACGTGCTGTGCAACAACGCGGGCGTCGGCATCCCCGGGCCGGTGGGGGACATGTCGCTCGAAGACTGGCGCTGGACGCTCGACATCAACCTGTGGGGGCCGATCTACGGCTGCCACGTGTTCCTGCCGATCATCGAGGCGGCAGGCGAGGGCCACATCAACTCGACTGCATCGGTGGCCGGGCTGTACGGCGGAGCTTCGCTCGGCGCGTACAACGTGTCCAAGCACGGTGTCGTGGCGCTGATGGCCACGCTGGAGCGAGATCTGCGGCTGCGGAACTCGAACGTGCATGCCTCGGTGCTCTGCCCGGGGCCGATCAACACCAACATCGTCTACAGCCAGCGCAATCGTGCCCCCGAAGATGCCGCCCACCACGTCCGCACCGATCAGGGCGACAAGTTCTGGGACATGCTCAAGGGCTACCTGGCCGAGGGCATGGACCCCGCCGACGTGGGGCCGATGGTGCTCGACGCCGTGCGCACCGACCGATTCTGGGTGCTGACCCACCCCGAGATGGGCAAGATCGCCCGCTACCAGGCCGACGCCATGCTCGAAGACGGTCATCTCACGCGCTGAACCGAGGCGCTGCGTGTCGGCCAGTCGACGCGGCTGCCCAAGGTTCGGCGCGGAGCTGCCTCGACGGCGCAACAGCACGTTCGGCCTGCTCGCACGGCGACGCTGAGGCAAACCGTTCGGGAAGGCGTTTACTGAGCCCGTGACTCCGACCGCGCCGCCGAGAGCGAAACGTTCGCCCGAAGCGCTGCCCTGTCGGTCCTGAGCACGTGAAGCCCGCAGGACGAAGCGTGCGCGCGCAGGCACGGCTGGCTGCAAGGCGGCCGTCGGTCTTCGCCGTCGTACCGCAGATTCTCGATGCAGCCGGTCGGCCGCTCGCTCCAGCGGTGGCACCCCCCGCCCCGAGCACGGCCCCGTCGGGCGCTGCGCCCGCCGACCGCGCCGCCCCGCCCGCCGACGCGCCCCCGTCAGACAGCTACCGGTGGCGGCTGCTCGGCGTGATCGGGCTGGCAGTGCTCGGGTTCGGTTCGCTGATGACCTTGGTGGGGGTTTCGCTGACGCCGATCGCCGAAGACCTGGGAACCTCACTGCCCACGGCCGGCTGGGTCATCACCGGCCTCATGCTGGCCATGGCTGTCTCCACACCGGCCGGCGGCAAGCTGGCCGACCGGTTCGGGCACCGCCGCATCTTCCTCATCGGCATTATCGGGATGACCGCGACGATGATCGCCAACTACTGGGTGCCCGACATCGGCACCTTCATCGCCGTAAGAGTGGTGTTCGGGCTGTGCGGCGGGCTGCTGATGCCCTCGGGCATGGCGCTGCTCATGCACGCGTTCGGTCCGGCCGAGCGGGCGCGGGCTGTCGGGTGGTTCCAGTTCGCTATGACCGGTGCGCCGACGATCGGCGTGGTCGTCGGCGGGCCGCTGCTGAACGTGTTCGGCTGGCGCGGCATCTTCTTGCTGTTCGGCGTGATCAGCCTCGTGTCGTTGATCTTCGCCGCCGTCGTCGTCAAGCCGATTCCCCGGGGCGCTCGGGTGCCGATCGACGTGCTGGGGGCACTGCTGCTGGCCGGCGGCACGCTGCTGGTGCTGTGGGCCATCACGCGGCTGCCGATGCTCCTGCGGGCAGGCGATGGGCTGCTGTCAGACCAGACGCTCATGCTGATGCTCGGCGGGGCGGTGGTCTGCTTCGTGCTGTTCGTGCTGTGGGAACGCCGAGCACCCGCCCCCTTCTTGGACCTGCGCCTGTTCCGCCGAGCCAGCTTCACCCTGCCGCTGCTGTCGGCGCCGGCCAACCAGTTCGCGTACATGGGCGGCTTCATGGTGGTGCCCTGGGTTCTGCAGGAGCGGTACGGCTTCTCGGTGGGCATCGCTGCGATGCTCATGGTTCCCCGGCCCGGCGCGTTTGCCGTGGCTTCGCCGATGGGCGGCACGCTGGTGACCAAGATCGGTGCCCGGATCCCGATGTTCTTCGGCACCTCCGCGATGATCGGCTCGATGATCGCCTTTGCTCTGGGCGCCAAGCCAGTGGGCTGGGGCCTCGCGGCGATCATGGTGGGGCTGGTGCTGTCGGGGGTCTCCGCAGGCGTCGGCTCACCCGCTTACCAGGTGCTGGTGGCCAACTCGGTCGAAGACAAAGACCTCGGCATGGCCAATGGCATGAACCAGACGGTCATGTGGATGGGCATCATCCTGGGGATCCAGTCGATGCTGGCCTTCACCGGCGAGGATCCCTCGCTGGGACGGCTGCGAGCCACGTTCCTGTTCGGCGCCGCAGTGGCGGCGATCGGCTTCGTGGCGCCCCTGTTCGCCACCCGCCGATCCACCCGCTTGACCTAGCAGTCGCTGTCCGGCGCTAGAGCGCGGCGAGGAAGTCGAGCAGTTCGGCGTTGAGTTCGTCGGCGGCTTCTTGTTGGACCCAGTGGCCGATGCCGTCGAGAATTACCGACTTGTGCAGGTTGGGCATGGTTTCGCCGAACTTGGCGATGGAGCCGGCGCCCCACACGGTCGGGCCGTCGACCTCGCCGCCGACGAACAGGCTCGGCTGGATGATGGCTGCTCCGTCGAAGGCGGCCATGTCCTCCCAGTCGCGGTCCACGTTGCGGTAGCGGTTCAGCCCGCCCGACATGCCGGTGCGGGTGAACTCCGAGGTGTAGTAGGCAAAGTCGGCTTCTGACATCCAGTGAGGCCAGGAGCCTTTCTCGGGCCAGATGAAATTGTCGGACAGCTTGCCACCGGGGGCGACGCCGAAGCCGCCGCCTGATGAGTCGCCCGATGCCTGCCGGGCCCGCACGCCGTCTCCCGAGGCGGCGTAGTACATGCCCAGCAGCCAGTGGGCAAGGTCGACCTCCATCTCAGCCTCGGCACGGCCCGGCTCCTGGAAGTACTCGATGTAGAACTCCTTGTCGCCGCCCATCATGCGGAAGGCGGCGCTGGGCTTGAAGTCGCTGCGGGCGTTGTAGGGCACGCTCACCAGTCCGAGCGCGGCGAAGATGTCGGGCCGCAGCAAGGCCGAGCTCCAAGCGATGGGTGCACCCCAGTCGTGGCCCACGATCACGGCCGAGTCCTCGCCGAGCGCCCGCACGACGCCCACGTTGTCGGCGACGTGGCGCACCATGCGGTAGTCGTCGACCGCGGCGGGCGCCGAGGAGCGGCCGTAGCCGCGCACGTCGATCGCCACCGCCCGATACCCAGCCGCAGCCACCGCAGGCAGTTGATGGCGCCACGAGTACCACGATTCGGGAAAGCCATGGACGAACAGCACCATCGGCCCCTCGCCCACCTCCGCCACATGAATCCGCGTGCCCAGCGCATCCACGTCGTAGTGCTTCACACCCGAAAGATCAGGTGCAGTAGTGCCATAGCTCTCACTCATGGCCGACATTCTGGCCTGCACGGCGTGCCGAACGCGGGCGATGCTCAGCCCGACTGCTCTGGTGTCGGGCGATCTACGACCCGGAATGGATACCTGTGCGGGGTGTCCCTGCCGACTTGTGCGCACACGACATAGCCGCCTGGCTTGGGAAACGTCATTATTCCGTTGATTGCGAATGGCGCTCGGCTCTCGGTTCCGTGTGGCATACCCGGGGGACGTCCGACTTCGAGCTCGGCGTTGACGTCGAGCAGGCCGGCCTGCCCATCCTCATCCTCGATCCACAGATGCAACGGATGACGTTCATTGGTCTCGGCCCAGCCGACGACGACGGAGACCCCGATCCCGAGGTGCTGCGGGGGCGGATCGGCACCGCGCGGGATGTCGCGTGTCAGCGTGTCCCACTCGGCACCGCTGAGGTACATCAACCCGTTCTGCACCTCAGCATGGTTCGCGAGCGTGAGCATCTCGATGCGTGGCACAGCGTCAGATTTCTTCCATCGTCGAACTGTTTGTCAGACACAAGTATACAGACGTAAACTTCCGACCGAGATGCCAATGCCGCTGTGTAGGGTCGGTTGTCTTGCTGGCAGCCTCGTGGGAATGGGACGATCACAACCTCGATGAGTTGTGGAAGCACGGCGTCACACGCCGCGATGTGCTCGACGTCGCAGCGGATGCCCCGAAGTTTCGGCGCAACAAGCGAGGGCGCGCGGCGAGTCATCAGATGGTCGGCCCGGATCGCGGTGGGCAGTTCTGGACCATCTGCATCGTTCACGTACGCGACGGCCGCTGGCGGGCTGTCACCGGTTGGCGGTCGGAACGGCATGAGGTCGACTGGTACAACAAGGCGTGAGTAGGGAGGGACAGATGACGGAGCAAGGGGCTGACGATCTCTACGAGCACCGCAACGACCCCGATGAATGGGATGACCAGCCCGTCGAGATCGAAGTGCGGCCGGCAGGGAGCGAAGTGGTGTCGTTCCGACTCTCATCCGATGAACTGGACCGCGTCGTAGAGGCTGCGCAGGCAGCTGGCGAGAGCCTGTCGCAGTTCGTGCGCGAAGCGTTGAGCGCCCGGCTTGAGCCGCCGGGTCAAGCGCTCGCACGGACGGTCACCAGCGGGCCGCTTGCTCGCTATGTCCGCACGGGACCGCTCGTATCAGGCGTGCATGTGCATCCGGGCACGGTGAGCGCATATGTCGTTCGCGACCAGACAGGTGAGCGTCCGCAGTCAGTAACGAGCTGCGAAGGTGCCGTAGCCGCAGGTTGATACCTCTGCGCGCATTGCACCGAACCGGTGTGAACTGATCACGCCGTCGAATTTGTCGCACCCCTCTGTGATGCTGGCGGTCGTGAACACGCAACTGACTGAACTCATACAGCGCGCGCCGTGGCGCGAGGCCGTGACCTACCGAGACACCTGGCCGCACGAGTACGTGCTGAGCGAGAAGGACGACCAGCGGGAGCTGCTCGCAGCCATCTGCGCTCGGTTCCACGCCGGCGAGGGAGTCGCTGGCCGCTTCTTCCGGATGACGAACACGTACCTGTTCGTCGGCGATCACAAGTACTGGCTGATGACCGACTACCGCAAGATCAACCCGCTCGCCGGCGAGGACAACTACGTCATCAACCGAGCGCGCCTCTACCGCGATCGGCGAGACTTCGTGATCCAGCCCGGCGACACTGGTCGACGCGACGACTACCCTCCGTCGCCCGCGGCGTGGCCCATCGAGTGACAAGGAGCATCACCATGGAAGACGACTACTCACTCCTGGCCCACTTGGTGCCGAAGTTGACTTCGCAGGTGGAAGACGCGGCGACCGACGCGCTCGTTTACATCCTGAACCGATCGGAATCGTGCCGAGAGGCGCTCCGCTCATTCGTAAGCGAGGGCGAACATCAGTTGGAGCCCTTGCACCGTGCAAGCACCCAGGTGACCGTCCCCGCGTGCACCCCAGGTGACCGTCCCCCTGAATGGCGGTTGGATCTCGTCGCGTACGACGCGGACGAATCGATGCGGCTCATTATCGAATCGAAGTTCTGGGCGGCTCTGTCGAGCTGTCAGGCAAGCGGTTACGTCACTCACTTGGCGCCCGAGGAGCCGGCGACCCTGCTGTTCGTCGCTCCCGAAGTTCGCCGCGAGACGCTCTGGGCCAAGATCAGAACTCAATTCGACAAGGCACCGTGTCTGAGCCTTGAGTCGGACCGCACTGTTGGGCAGTTGAGGTTTGCCGACGTGACCAAGCTGGCCGATGCCGCTGACGACGCCCAAGGCACCGATGCTCGATGCACAGACACCCAATGGCGCGTGGCGCTGACCAGTTGGCACGCGCTGCTCAACCACCTCGAGCCAGTCGATTCGTCGATGACGTCCAACATCCGGCAACTGAGGAATCTGGCGAACGCGGTGGACGACAAGGCGTTCGCACCTCTGCACACAGAGGATTTCAATCCGGCAATACCCCGCCGCCACATGGACTTCTGCCGACTCGTCGACGACGTGGTCAACACCGGCGAACACAATCGCTGGATATCCGTCAAGGGATTCAAGGCCACGGCTCAACGAGACGGCTACCTGCGGTTCTTCCGGTTCCTCGCCGACGACGGCCGGCGCATGTCAAAGGAGACTGCCCTCTACTTCAGTGCGAATCGCTGGGTGAAATCGGGCACGGTGCCCATCTGGCTGCGTTTTCCGCACCCGTCGGAGCACAAGGCCATCGCTGCGCAGACCGAGATTGAGTACCAGAAGGCCCCCGGCGGACCCACTTGGGTGCCGCTTCGCCTGCTGACTGGCGTTGAGTACTCAGACGTGTTCGACGACGTGGTTGCACAGGTCAGAGCTGTCCGTGACATCGTTCTGCCGTGATTCCTGGCACGGTGTTGCGATGGCCGCAGAGATCACTGTCGACGACGTTCCAGAGAGTGTCCGAGATCGACTGGCGGAGAACGCTGCAGACCGTTCCCAGTCGCTGGAGGAATACCTGCGGCAGGAACTGGCACGCATCGCCGCGGCGCCATCCGTGGCCACGTTGATCGAGAAGATTCGACGGCAACAGGAAGCCACCAGCACGTCGGTGCCGACATCAGCGACCTTCGCTGCGCACGACGATGATTCGGCGTAGTCGCTGAACGTACGCCGCTTCGAGTCGGCGTCTCGCAGCGTGAGTTCCGGGTGCCGCACCATCTGGGTGTCGCCCGTGATCGGGCAGTCCGGGGTCTGAGCGGCAAGGATGGCGGCATGAGCTTGTTGTCGTTTGAGATGCCGTCGTTGGAGACGATCGAGCTGGAGCCTGATGGGGAGACGCTTCGGGTTTGGCTGAACCGGCCGGAGTCGCGCAATGCCCACAACCAGCTGATGATCCGCGAGGTGGGGGACCTGTTCTCAGCGCTGAACGGGCAGACGCAGTACCGGGTGGTTGTGCTCGGTGGGCGGGGGAAGTCGTTCTGTGCCGGTGCTGATCGTAAGGAGCAGCCGCCGGCTGCGGCGAACGACCGGGAGGCTCGCTACAGCAACCAGTTGGGCAGGCGTGCAGCCCGGGCCATCGAGGACTGCGAGGCCGTGACCATCGCTCGGGTGCACGGGCATGCCATCGGTGGCGGGTGCTGCTTCGCCACGAGCTGCGATTTCCGCATCAGTGAGGCCGATGCGATGTGGTACGTGCCCGAGGTGGAGCTGGGCGTGCCTTTGCCGTGGGGCGCCACGCCGCGGCTGATCGCAGAACTGGGCATGTCACGTGCGCGCCAGTTCGTCATGACCAGCGAGCGCATCGACGGGCGCAAGGCCGCCGAGTGGGGCTTGGCGCACGAGGTCTGCGACGGCGACGACGAGCTGGATGCCGCCGTCGAGCGCTGGGTGGCGCGCCTGCTCGACCTGCCGTCGCTGTCGGTGCAGATGGCCAAGCACCAGCTTCGGGGCTACGCCCAGATCACCCGGCTCGGCGACCTGTCCGAATTCGACGGCGACGCCTCGGCCCGCTCAATCACCAGCGAAGACGCCCAAGCCCGATTCGGCAATTTCTGAAGGAACGGGCGGGACCGTCGATCTACAGATTTCGACGATTTGATCTACCAAATTCGACTCGAACGATCTACCAAATCGCAAAACGGCGCGGCATGCCGGACCCGCTCGACGCGGCGTCAGCCGCGAGCGTCGATCTTGTCGTAGGCCCTCTTCATCGCCTGGTAACCCTCGACGGCGCGGGGGATGCCGCCGTAGATGGTCATCTGCACCATGATCTCTTCGATCTCGGTGCGCGTCAGGCCGTGGTTGAGGCCCGCCGGCACATGGAACGCCAGCTCGTCGGTGCGGCTCAGCACTGTGAGAATCGCGATGACCACCATGCTGCGGTCACGCCGAGACAGCTCGTCCCGTGACCAGAGGTCTCCGAACGCCCAGTGATAGGCGATGCGCCCGACCTCGCCGAGGTGCTCGACCAGGCGTGACATGTCCTCGGCAGGATCGCTTGATGCGCGGCCAGCGGTGAGCGTGCTGCGTACCTCGGCAGCGCGTCGCTCCCGCTCGTCGTCGTCCAGCTCAGCGGCACCCGAACGCTCGGGCAGCCGATCGACCCCGTCAAGTGTGCGGAACCGGTCATCGACGACGCGCGACGCAGCCATGGCCATCGGGAATCCCGCGTAGGCGGCCACCTGGATCAAGATCTCTTCGATCTCGGTGCGCGTCAGGCCGTGATTCAGCCCGACCTCGGTGTGC
>JAJDZE010000199.1 GCA_022824805.1 Acidimicrobiia bacterium
AGATGTGCAGGAAGGCCAAGCGCGAGCAGACGCTTACCGACGGCTCCCAGATCACGCTCAAGGTCAAAGAACTCCAGGTCCGTGCCGGCGATCCCGCGCCGTACCACTACGAGGACGGGACGCTCGACTATCCCGACACCGACGTCATCGACGAGCGCTTGGCCCTGACAGCAGGATTCGTACACGTGACCGTGGTGCTGGACCGCAAGGGTCGCCTGGCGACGGCACCCGACATCGCCTCGCGAGGCTGGCTCGATGCCGCCAAGCACGCCGATGTCGTCAAGGCCCTCTCCGACGAGATCGCCCAAGCCGTCACCAAGGCGCTCACGGCATCGCGCTCCAGGCCCGACCCAGATGAAGTTGAGCGAATCGTGCGCCGCGCCACCGGTCGCTTCGTCGGCAACCGCACCCGACGCCGCCCAGCCGTCTCCGCCGCCGTGATCCCCCTCGCCTGACCGCAGTCGAGCGGTAGCTCAGGTGCGCCTGGCCGGAGTCAGACGACGCTGATGGGGTGGGGCACTGGTTGGTTGAAGAGGTAGCCCTTGCGGTTGTAGGGGACCAAATCGGGCTGGGTATTGCCGGCAACGTCGGTCGCCCGGGTCATCACGGAGTGAAGGCCGCTGGACGCAGCCCAAGTGAACTCGAACCTGGCCCAGCCGAGCCGCGCCTGCGGGCCGACGAGTTGGGCTTCGTGCCACGATTGGCCCGAATCGTCGCTCCACGCGACCGCGGCGATCCTGCCTGCTGGCGAGTGGGCGTAGCCGCCGATGCGGTGCTCGCCGACATCGAGTTCGGCCGGCCATGGCAGCGCGAGGGCGCTCTTGATGGTCTGGGTGGTCGCCACTCTGCCTTCGGCTTGCCCCTCGGGCGGGTAGGCATCGCCGATCAAGACGTACGACGAGGTGTTGTTGCGCGCCCACTGCTGGTCCGTCGACACCACGATGCGGCTGAGCCACTTGATGCTCGTGCTGCCCACCCATCCCGGGACGAGCGCCCGGAGCGGGTAGCCGTGGTCTCGCGGCAGCGTCGCGCCATTCATGCGGTGTACCAGCAGCGTGTCGGGGTCCATTGCCTTGTTGATGGGGATCACGCGACGGAAACCCGACTCAGGCGAGTCGATGTCCATGCCGATCAGCATCACGCTGACGGCGTCGTCGCTGATGCCTGCCGCGCTCAGCACGTCTGCGAGCGGCACCCCGGTCCATGTGGCATTGCCGACAGCACCGGTCCCCCACTGGGTGCCCTCGGCCGCCTGGCCATTGACCAGGTCGAACATGGCACGGTGGTTCCCGGCGCATTCGAGGTACGCCTCCAGTGTTCGGCTCTGTTTGGCGAGCACGTCGTCGTAGGACAGCTCGAGCTCGGAAGGCACGGCGTTGCCGGTGATGCTCAGCGACCAGCCATCGACATCGATGTCGAGGCTGACCGAGTTGTTCCGCACGAAGAAGAACCGTTCCGGCGTGATCAGCTCGTGCATGTTCTCGAGACGGGCTTCGAGGCCCGAGGCGCCGCGCACGATGAACGGCGCCGGATCCTTGTACCACGGCGCTGTCCCGACGGTCGGGGCCGTCGACGCCGAAGGCTCAACCCGAACCCGTGTGCCAGTGCATGCGGCCAGCACGGCCGATGCCCCGCCTGCCGACAGCAGCCAGAGGAACCTGCGGCGGCTCATCCCTCGCTCGTGGGCGAGCTCCCACAGCGGTCGAGGTTGCGCGGCCTCGGTCACTGAGGAGAGGCTGAGCCCGGGGCTTGAGAGGCCCGTGAGCGAAGCGAGCTAGCGCAGGCAGCCATCGGTTCGGTCGAGGTGAAGGCTCACTGATCCGCACTTCCTGCTAGAGCTGCAGGTACGCATCGAGGCCGATGGTGACGCCGGGGTACTCGCCGATGGACTTGCAGGCGAGCAGCACACCCGGCATGAACGACACCCGGTCCAAACTGTCGTGGCGGATGGTGAGCGTCTCGCCGGCCGTGCCCAGCAGTACCTGCTGGTGCGCCACCAGCCCCCGCAGCCGCACGGAGTGGACGGGAATGCCGCCGGGGCCCTTGCCGCCGCGGGCGCCCGGCACCACCTCGTCGCGGGTGGGATCGGGCCCCCAGTCATCGGAGGCCTCTGCCATGGCACGCACGGTCTGCATGGCGGTGCCCGACGGCGCGTCCACCTTGTTGTCGTGATGCAGCTCGATGACCTCGGCTGTCGGGAAGAACGGAGCGGCAAGCTCGGCGAAGCGCATCATGAGCACCGCCCCGATGGCGAAGTTCGGTGCGATGAGGCAGTTGCTGGCGGTGAACGCAGCCCGGCACCGCTCGTAGTCGCCCGGGTCGAGACCGCTGGTGCCGACGACTGCGTGCACGCCGTTCGCCGCGCACCATGCCGAGTTCTCGCGTGCTGCCGCCGCGACGGTGAAATCGACAGCCACGTCGACACTTGCCGGGTCGACGTCGGCGACCGACGCTGAGATGTCGAAGCTGTCGGTGACATCGCGCTCGCCCGGCGCGCCCGGGTCGACCCCGGCCGCCAGCTCGAGGTCGGCATCGGCGGCAACCGCCTCGCAGACGGTTGCACCCATCCGCCCACCGGCGCCGAACACCAGCACTCTCACGGCAGTCACGCTAGTAGCGCGCTGGGGCTGAGCCCCCGGATTGTGTCTCTCAGCGGCGTCCGCGGCGCCGGCCTGAACCGCGTCCGGACTGCTCGAGCTCGGGCCCGAGGTCGCCGTAGACATCCTTCGCGATCTGCTCGAAGTGCTCGCCGAACGAGACGTCCTCGCGGGCAGTGCCGCTCGGTGCCGACCCAGCGTTGCCCTCGTCGTCGCCGTCCCCGGCGGCAGCCGGTGCACTGGCACCGCTGCCCGCCGGCACCGCGGCGGCCACAGGCGTGCGGGATCGGCGTGTGCCATTGCCGCTGCCGCCCCTATCCCGGTCCCGGTCCCGGTCCCGGTCCCGATCGCGGCCACGGTCACGCCGCGGCGGCGCGTCGGCGGCGTCCCCGTCGGCATCGCCCTCGGAACCGCCGACCTGGGTCGGATCGGCCGGCGAGAGGCTGATCTTGCCGTTGGGGTCGATCTCCTCGACGATCACGCTGACCACGTCGCCGAGCTCGAGCACTTCCTCGACCGAGTTCAGCCGCCGGCGGCCGCCCAGCTTGGAGATGTGCAGCAAGCCGTCGGTGCCGGGCAGCACGTTCACGAAGGCGCCGAACTTGGTGATGTTGACCACGCGGCCCTCGTAGGTGGCGCCCACGTCGGGCGTCGGCGGGTTGACGATCAGCCGGATCTGCCGCTCGGCTTCTTCCACGACCTCCCGGTCGGTGGCGCCGACACTGACCGTGCCCACGGTGCCGTCGTCGTCGACGTTGATGTCGGCGCCGGTCTCCTCCTGGATGGAGTTGATGACCTTGCCCCGCGGTCCGATGACCTCGGCGATCTTGTCGATCGGGATCTCGAAGCTCGTGATCTTCGGCGCCGTGGGGCCCACATCGGGCCTCGGCTCGGCGATCGCAGCGCGCATGACCTCGAGGATCTGCAGACGAGCCTGCCGAGCCTGCTGCAGCGCCTGGGCCAGCACTTCGGCGGGAATGCCGTCGATCTTGGTGTCGAGCTGGAGCGCCGTGATGGCGTCTTCGGTGCCGGCGACCTTGAAGTCCATGTCGCCGAAGGCGTCTTCGGCGCCCAGGATGTCGGTGAGCGTCACGTACTTGCCGTCGGCGTACACCAGACCCATCGCCACGCCGGCGACGTGGTCCACGATCGGCACGCCGGCATCCATCAGCGACAGCGACGATGCGCACACCGACCCCATCGAGGTGGACCCGTTGGAGCTGAGCACGTCGGACACGAGCCGGATGGCGTAGGGGAAGTCTTCCTTGGACGGGATGACCGGGAAGATCGCTCGCTCGGCGAGTGCGCCGTGGCCGATCTCGCGCCGCTTCGGCCCCCGCATGAAACCGGCTTCGCCGGTGGAGAACGGCGGGAAGTTGTAGTGATGCATGAACCGGCGCCGGTCCTGAGGATTCAGCGTGTCGACGATCTGCTCCATCCGCGACATCGCCAGAGTGGTGACGTTCAGCACCTGGGTCTCGCCGCGCTGGAACAGGCCCGAGCCGTGGGCGGTGCGGCCGAGGTAACCAGCGACTGACGAGAGCGGCCGGACCTCATCTGTGGCCCGTCCGTCAATGCGGAAGCCGTCGGCCACGATGCGCTCGCGCACGATCTCTTTCGACAGCGACCTGACGGCCTCGCGAATCTGATCCTTGGCGCCGTCGAGGTCGGCGAACTCTGCAGCGACTTCGTCGACCACGGCGCTGCTGGTCTCAGACTGCGCCGCCTCACGCTCGGCCTTGTCGGCGATGGCCATCACCTCACGCATGCGGTCGGTGGCGACGTCGCGGACGCGATCGAGCACCTCGTCGGAGTAGTCCTTGCTGGACGTGTACTCCATCGCCGAGATCGGGCCGGATTGCTCTTCGACCAGCCGGCGCAGCGATTTCTGCATCTCGATGATGTCGTCGATCCACTGCTTGGAGGCTTCGAGACCGCTGGCGAGCACGTCCTCGGTCACCTTCGGCGCGCCCTCGGCGTAGTACTCGAAGGCCTTCTCGGTACCGCCGGCCTCCACCATCATCACGGCAATGTCGCCGCTGTCGAGCTGGCGACCGGCCACCACCATCTCGAACGTGGCGGCCTCGGACTCTTCGTGGGTGGCGAAGGGGATCCACTCGCCATCGGTGGACCAAGCGATCCGCACGCCGGCAATCGGGCAGTCGAACGGGATGCCGCTCAGCCACAGGGCCGCCGACGCCCCGTTCAGCGCCACCAAGTCGTAGGGATTGACGTGATCGGCGCCGAGGATCGTGCCCACGATGTGAGTGTCGTGGCGGTAGTCGCCCGGAAAGTTCGGCCGCAGCGGGCGGTCGATCAGCCGGCACGTGAGGATCGCATCGTCGGACGCACGCCCCTCCCGCCGGAAGAATGAGCCGGGAATCCGGCCCACTGCGTACATGCGCTCCTCGATGTCGACGGTGAGCGGGAAGAACGAGGCACCGTCGCGTGGGCGGCTCGACGCGGTTGCGGTGACGAGCACTTGCGTGTCGCCGATGCGGGACGTGACCGCCCCGTTTGCGAGCCCGGCAAGCACGCCGGTCTCGAAGGTGATGGTCTTGTCGGTGCCCGCGATGGGACCGGTGACCGAAATGGCTTCAGCCATGTCTGCTCCTGTTGTGGGGTGGGGATCGGTGGTCAGCGCCGGAGCCCGAGCTTTGCGATCAAAGCCCGGTACCGCTCGACGTCGTTGGCGTTCAGGTAGTCGAGCAACCTGCGCCGACGTCCGACGAGCTTCAACAGCCCTCGGCGGCTGTGGTGATCCTTGTGGTGGGTCTGAAGATGTTCGGTGAGGTGGTCAATGCGCGCGCTCAACTGAGCGACCTGCACCTCGGGCGTTCCGGTGTCGGCCTCGAAATGGCGATGTTCGTCGATCGCCGAGGCCGCTGGACTTGATCTCTTGGCACTCATGCCGTTGCTGTATTCCCTCTGTGTTGCCGTCGCAGAGCCGATGGGAGGCCTGCTGCGACGAGCCGGCCGGACAACCCGACCATGGTCTTGTGTCTCTTGTCAGGCGTGCAGGCTACCAGCAGAACTGTGCTGCGCCCGCTGGGGAGGCAGCAGGATCGTCTGCGAGTCGAGTCACGTGTGCAGGCACTTTGCGGCGTCTTCGATGTCTCGGCGAAGCTGAGCCTTCAGTTCGTCGACACCGTCGAAGCGGCGCTCGGGCCGGAGCCTGCGGACAAAGCGGACCTTGGCGGTCTCGTCGTAGAGATCTCCGCGGAAGCCGATCAGGTGCGCCTCGATCAGCGAGCGCTCTGCGAACTCGTAGAACGTCGGGCGGCGGCCGATATTGACGGCTGCCGGGTATTGGGCGCCATCGGGGCGCACGTACCAGGCGGCATAGACACCGTCGGCGGGAATCTGCAGGTCGGGGGTGGTGGGCAGGTTGGCGGTGGGCACACCGATCTGGCGGCCGCGGCGGTCGCCGAGCGTGACAACGCCACGGACCTCGAACGGTCGCCCGAGCAGCCGGTGGGCACGCTCCACATCACCCCCAGCCAGCGCTTCACGGATCGACGTGGACGAGATCACGTCGCCGTCGCCGGTCATCTGCTTCACCAGCGGGAGCCCGACAACCTCGTAGCCGTGGGTGGCGCCGACCTGGCGCAGCGTCTCGATATTGCCCCGGCGTCCCTTGCCGAAATGGAAGTCGGCGCCGACCACAACAGCCCGTGCTGACAGGCATCTGACGAGAATCTCCTGTGCGAACTGCTCTGCGGGCACCGCCGCCTGCGTTTCGTCGAAGGTGACCACCAACGTGAAGTCGACGCCGGTCTCGGCGAGCAGTTCGAGCTTGTGGTCGAGGTCGCACAGCAGCAGCGGGGCGGATTCGGGTCGCACCACCGTGGCGGGATGACGGTCGAAGGTCACGACCGCCGTCGCGCATCCCCGCTCCGCTGCGAGGCGATGCATCTCCGAGATCACGGTCCGGTGCCCGCGGTGGACGCCGTCGTACTCCCCCACGGTCACGACACAGCCGTGCTCGAGCAGCGGGCACCAATCCAAGTCGCGTATGACCTCCATGCGCCCAACGCTACTCAGAGGCCGGTCCGCGCACGCTCTACGAGGGCAGGACGGTGGCGCGCAGGCGGCGGCCTTGATGCTCGTGTACGGCTACGAGCCGATCCTCGGGATCGAACAGCGCCCATGGGCCAGAGCCTTCGTAGCGATGAGCGGCCAGGTGAGCGCCCCGGCGGGCGTCGGCGGCCTCGTCGTCGGACAGACAGATCTGGCACAGGTCGCGGACCAGCTCGCCGGACGGTCGCAGGATCGCCTCGTCGGGCGGCTGGGCCTCGGACAGCGAGAACGAGCCGCTGCGCGTCCGCCGCAGCGCTCGGATGTGAGCTCCGCCGCCCAGAGCACTCCCGAGGTCGGCACCGAGCGCGCGGACGTAGGTGCCGGCAGAACAGTCGACCGACGCTCGGTACACCTGCGGATCGCTGGTGGCCTCCACCTCGAATCGGTAGACCTCGACCTGGCGCGGCTCGCGTTCGGCTGCGTCGCCCGATCGGGCGATCTCGTGCAGGCGACGGCCGCCGACACGGACGGCCGACACCATCGGCGGCAGCTGGGAGATGGCGCCAACGAAGCCCGTTGCCGCTGCGGCGACCTCGGTCGGATCGGGGTGCATGCACCAGGTCGCGACTGTCTCGCCCGCAGCATCGAGCGTGCTGGTCTCGACCCCGAAAACAATCTCGCACTCGTAGCTCTTGCGGCCTGCGGTGGCGAATCGCAGCAGCCGGGTGGCATTTCCGATGCCGACCACCAAGACACCCGTGGCGGACGGATCGAGCGTGCCGGCATGGCCGATGCGGCGTTCGCCGAAGCGGCGCCGCAGCATTCCCACCACATCATGCGAAGTGGGACCGGCCGGCTTGTCGACGATGACCGTGCCGTGGACCGTGGCCGGTCGGCGTCTCGCCATCAGTGACGGTCTGTTTCGTCAGGCTGTGGCCCATCAACCAGTTCGGCCAAGTGCCGGGGGCTGTCGCCCGTTGCATCGGCACCGGCCGCCGCCGGGTCGCGATCGGCGCCGAGGCCCGCCAGCAGGTCGTCGATCCGCTCGGCGGCCACGGCGCCCCGGTCGCGGCGGAAGCGAAGCGTGGGAGTGCGTCTCAGGCTGGTGCTCGCGCCCAGAGCCCGCTGGAGTCGGTGATGGTGCTCATCGAACGCCGCAGCGGCCCTGTCTGCGGCATCGTCGTCGCGCACGTCGTAGTGCACGACGGCGACGCTCAGCTCACGATCGACATCCACGCCGGCGATCACGATGCCCTCGAACCACTCGTCGAGTCGTTCCATCTCCGATGCCACAATGCCGCGCACGAGCTGGGCGACTCGATCGGTCCGCTCGTATCGGTGCGCAGTCGGCATCGTGCGCCGCCGGCGTCGGGAGCGACTGGCCATGGGGCGGTTGCTCCCTCAGGCGACGCGGGCGATCTCGCGCTCGGTGTAGGTCTCGATCACATCGCCCTCTTTCAGGTCCGAGAAGTCAGACAGACCGATACCGCACTCCATGCCCGCCGACACCTCAGCGACGTCGTCCTGGAAGTGCCGCAACGAGGCGACCGCGCCCTTCCAGATGATCGTGCCGTCACGCAGGAACCTGACCTTGGCGCCGCTGCGCACATTGCCGTGCTCCACGACGCAGCCGGCCACGGGTCCCACGCCCGAGATGCGAAAGACCTGACGCACCTGCGCCTCGCCCACGACGATCTCCTCGAACTCTGGCTCGAGCAGGCCGACCATGGCGTTCTGCACATCGGTGATGAGGTCATAGATGATCTCGTAGAGCCGGACTTCGACATCCTCGGTCTCGGCCGTCTGGCGTGCATTGCGGTCGGGACGGACGTTGAAGCCGATGATCGTGGCCTCCGATGCAGCGGCGAGCTGCACGTCGTTCTCATTGATGCCGCCGACCCCGCGGCTGACAAAGGAAAGCTTGACGTCGTCGCGCTCGAGCTTGCGCAGGCTGTCGGTGACGGCCTCGAGCGAACCGTGGACGTCTGCCTTGAGCACCAGGTTGAGGGTGGCCGTCTCGCCGGCCTGCACTTGTTTGAAGATGTCCTCCAGCCGGGCGCCGCCGCTGCTGCCGCCGGCGGTGCCGGCCAAGCTGGCTTGGCGCTGCCAGTGCTCGCGGGTCTCCGCCACCTTGCCTGCGGTCTTCTCGTCGGGTGCCACGACGAACAGGTCGCCCGAGCGTGCCACCTCGCCGAGACCGAGCACCTCCACGGGCATGGACGGCCCCGCCTCGCTGAGCGGGGCGCCGCGGTCGTCAGTCATGGCGCGCACGCGGCCCCACGCTGCGCCGGCGACCATCGGCTCACCGATGCGAAGCGTGCCGCGTTGCACCAGCACCGTCGCAACCGGGCCGCGGCCGCGGTCGAGATGGGCCTCGAGCACGATGCCGACTGCACGTCCTGACGCGGGGGCGGTGAGCTCCTCGAGCTCGGCGACGAGCAGGATCTGGTCCAGCAGCTCGTCGACGCCCTCACCCGTCATGGCCGACATGGGCACGGTGATCACTTCGCCGCCGTAGGACTCGGGCACCAAGCCCCGCTCGGCCAGCTGGGCTCGCACCCGATCGGCGTCGGCGCCTGGCCGGTCCATCTTGTTGATGGCCACGATGATCGGCACCTCGGCCGCCTGCGCGTGGTCAATGGCTTCGGCCGTCTGCGGCATGACGCCGTCGTCGGCCGCCACCACCAGCACGACGACATCGGTGGCCTGCGCTCCCCTGGCTCGCATCGCCGTGAAGGCCTCGTGGCCGGGCGTGTCGATGAACGTGATCGGGTGATCGCTCCGCGTGGTCTGGTACGCGCCGATGTGCTGCGTGATGCCGCCCGCCTCGCCGTCAGCGACGTTCGAGGAACGGATGCGGTCCAGCAGCAGCGTCTTGCCGTGGTCGACGTGGCCCATGACCGTCACCACCGGCGGCCGGATCTGAGCGCCCTCGTCGGCGAGGTCGACCTCGAGTGCCCGCAGCAGCTCCTCCTCCTGCTCCGCGCCCGGCTCGGTGATGCGCACTTCGGCGCCGAGCTCGGCGCCGAAGAGCTCGATCATGTCATCGCTGAGCGACTGGGTGGCCGTCACCATCTCGCCCTGCTGCAGCAGGAAACGCACGATGTCAGCCGCCGAGCGATTCAGCCGGGCGGCAACTTCTTGAGCCGTCGATCCCCGCTCGATGACGATCTCGCCCTCGGGAACGGGCGCATCCACCGGCGTGTACGCGGTGAGCTGCTGGGGCTGCAATTCCTCGCGCTGGCGGCGACGGCGGCGGCGCGGTCGGCCTCGTGGTCCGCCACGCGGTGCGCCCCGCGGTCCTCCCGGACGAGCACCTCCTGGAGGCCCGCCCGGACGACCGCCGGGAG
>JAJDZE010000118.1 GCA_022824805.1 Acidimicrobiia bacterium
GCCCGGTCGCAGCGCCGACGGGGCCACCGCATGGATCCGAGCGAGATCGTCGCGGTGGCGCAAGCAGGTCCGCTGGGGCGTGATGGACCTGTCGGGTCCCTATCGCAAGACGTTCACCGAAGCGTTGGCGCACGCCCGCCAGGTCGCTGACCCGTTCCATGTGATCAAGCTCGCGAACTCCGCTGTCGACGACGTGCGCCGCCGGGTGCAGAACGAGACCACCGGCGGGCGAGGCACCAAACACGACCCGCTCTACCGGATACGACGGCTGCTGCTCAAAGCGTCCGAGCGGGTCACCGACCGCGGACGATCCAAGCTGCGGGGCCTGCTCGCGGCCGGCGATCCCCGAGGCGAGGTGCGAGACGCGTGGCACGCGAAGGAGACCCTGCGCGGCGTCTACCGGGTCCCCAAACGCAGCGTCGCCGTCGAAGCGCTCGACGAGCTCTCCCGCGATCTGCAGGACGAGACGTTCTCGGCGGAGCTGAACAAGCTCGGCCGCACCCTGGCCGCGTGGCGCACTCAGATCACGAACTGGCACCGGTCGCGTGTGACCAACGGGCCGACCGAGGCAGCGAACAACCTCGCGAAGCTGATCAAGCGAGTGTCGTTCGGGATCACCAACTTCGACCATTACCGCACACGGGTCCTGCTGTTCGCCGGAAAACCTGACTGGACCCTGCTCGACGACCTCACTCCACGCTAAAACGCGAAGAGCCGCAAAACCCAGTGCGAATCATAGGCGCCCAGTCACTCATGTTCGAGACCGACTTCCCCCACCCCACCTGCCTCTACCCCCGCAACGACCACGACCTCGCCCGGGCGCTCGAAGGAATCCCCCACGCCGACATCGAGCGAATCATGTCCCTCAACGCCGCCAACCTCTACCGCATCAACATATGACCCAGGCATCCTCCCGATGTCCGCGTTGACTGCTGTGCTATGCGCAACTGCATCAGGGCGAAGCCAAGGCCAAATCAGACGGGTCGACGCACCTCTGCGGGCCTGACTCAGACCAGTGCGCTGTCGGCTGCGAGGGGCAGCGTGAAGTTCTCGTCGAACACTTCAGATAGCAGCGGGTTCAAACCCTGGGGCAGATCTCTCAAACTGCGACCAACGCTGCCGAGATCATTCGGCAGAACATCCAATAGCCGCGCACCACAGGCAGCATCGTGCATGAGAGAGGGCAGCACACGTTCAAGCTCATGGGAGCCGATGAAGGTCGTCGGAACTGACATTGGCTCGCGGGCATCGTCGAAGAAGGGCGCATCGAGCAGGTAGTACGGGTCGCGCGTGACGACGAGACCTCGCACTGGCCGCCCGTTGAGGCTTGGGAACGCCTCGTGTCGACTCTCAAGCAGTCCGGCTGTTTCGGCGATCTGATCGCATGCCTTCCGAATTTTCGTGGCAACGTCGCCGTCTTCGAGGAATCTGCCTGCGCGAGTAGCGAGTGTGGGCGCGATCGCCTTGACTTCGACGAGCAGGACGACTTCGGGTGTCTCGACGATGTAGTCAACGCCAAGCTTGCCTCCTTCGTAGGAGATCTCTGGCGTCACGGTGGCGTGTTCAAGGAGTCTGAGCTGTTCACCGATGTATGCCTCGAATCTGCTTCCAAGCCGTTGTGTAAAGGCTCTGAAGGCCCTTCTCGGATTGGGTTCGGCCGATAGCGAATCCCGTACTACGAACAGCAGGCCCTGTGGCGACAGACGCTGCAGGATCGCTCCTGGACACGGGACGACATAGTCGCCACCTATGGCGACGATCGGCCGTTCGAACAGTGGATTGAAGCCCCACAAGTCGCTTGGGTCTGGCGTTTCCCGACGTCCGATGTCCGCGAGCGCGTCCGCCGGTGCCGCCAGCCATCGGTCTATGACGCCCAGAGAATGCTCGGCCGAGTCGGGCGCGAAGATCTCGGCACCGCAATCGTTCAGCAGTTCACTTCGGCCAACTCGCCCATCGCGAGCTATAGCGAAGGTGTACATCGCGAGGCCGAGATACAAGAACCGAAGCAGTGTGACACCGAGCATGTCGCGCATCTTGTCCTCTTCGAATAGAGGATCTCCGAATCTCGGGTCGTCGCCGAAGAGACACAAGCAACGCGCGAGCGACTCCATGGGAGGCAGTTGAAACCTGAACTGGGTGTACGCGCCACGCGACAGGACGCTCCGCCGAGCCGCATCGATGTCTTGGCTGCCCAGTGTCCGCTCCCATGTGCCGTGGAATCCGTCGAGTAGGTCCTGCACGTCGCCCCGGTCAACCGCCTTGGAGCGATCGTTGTTCCCGCTCGTGGCACTGATACCTCCGATGGCGAACAGCATTCCTTGGCGAACCTGAGCCAATCTCGCTTCAGGATGGTCAATTGGCAAACCTCGTGTGTTTAAGATATCCAGTGCGGATTGATGCGCGATTGCCCTCAACAGGCGATCGCGTGGAAAGCTACGCACCCGTTGCCGAAAGGCCTCAGGGCTGACTCGGATGTTACGCCGGTGATGAGGCATTTCCATTGGGATACTCGCCATCTTTGTTGTAGATGAATTCGGATTTGAAGATATGGTCCATGGGTAGCGCGGCGCGCGCAACTCATCTGTAGTCATGGATCTAGCCCTCCAACGGTCGAGGAATTAAGGGGTCAACAATCCCTTGGCTTCGTGATTCAAGAATGATCCTGCAGCGACTGTTATCTCCAGTTTTAGTTATTCATAACGATGATGAGTCGACGGGGGCCAACGTGATAGTTGCTCATCTGACAAACTCAAGGCTATCTGCCCCACTCAATAGCCCGCAGCTATGAGGCTTTGATTTCCTGTTCGTTACATGCATGGAGCCAGAGTAGGGACTGTCATATTTTGACAGTCCCCCTCTCGAATCATGGCCTTTAGTTCGGCGAGCATGGCGGCGTTGGCGAAGTAGGCGCGCTCACCGATTTCGCCCTCGACCGGCCAGTCCCCGCTGCCGCCGTGGGTTGGCAGCCCGCTGTCGATATGTGCTTCACAGCATATGTGCTAGAGTGGATGACATGGAGGTCGTTCTCCAATCGCTCTTCGAGGCTTGGCTGACGAACGCCGCCGACGGAAACCACGCCCTACGCCACCGGGCCGCCGGTGATCCGGGTTCTTGTCGGGTTCGCTCGAAACGAGAGCGGACACACCATCGCAGTCGCTTTGGTCGGCGGCGACAAGACGACTCTGGGCAATCGCTGGTATCCGGCGAACGTTGAGCGTGCGCAGCAGCGACTCGATCAATGGTGCAGCCGGAGCCCCGGCTTCGCCCCGATTGTCAAGCGAGGACGCAACTAGGAGACTGCTGATTTATTGGGTCGGATTTCCGCGTGTGGGTGGGGTGCGCGCGGGATTATGGGGGTATGCAGGGCGTGGCTGGTTCGGATCGGGTGTTGTTGGACGCGGCGGCGGTGTGCGGGCATCTGCTGGCGCC
>JAJDZE010000048.1 GCA_022824805.1 Acidimicrobiia bacterium
GCCCTGACCGTTATTGGAGCCCGCGTAACCGGTCGTGTACGCACCAGCAGTGCCCCTGATCACCGGACGCCAGCCGTCATTGCTGCCGCCGGGCTCGTCGCCGTCGGCGTAGATGCCCGTCCCGCCCCTCACCCACAAAGCGTCCTTATGCCAGACACCGTCGCTGAGGTCATAATCCGCCGACGAACTCCACTTCGGCAGCACACCATTATTGAGATGCACCCAAATCGCATTCGCAAAATACGAGGCCCGGTTCGAGCCGCTGATCACGGTCCACCAGCCGTTCTGCGGATGCGACGACGGCGCCGTCAAATCAGGCCGCGCATTCGGCTCAGCGCCGTCCACCACCACCGCCAGATAGCCGACGAGGCGGTCGTCGCTCGACAGCGTGAACCCGGCACTGCTGCCGGTGCCCTCATTGATCGTGGCAGCGCTGAAGTCGGTGCGGTGGCCGAAGGGATGAGTCACCTTCGAGATCGTGTCCTTGATCGTGACCTCCATCAGCACGTGGGAGGACTGAATCGTCGTGCCGCTGGAACCGAGGTCGTGGTACACGAGCTTGACGCCGTTCAGCTCCGGCGTGCCGGGCTTCCCGTCGTCCGCGGGCAGGGAGTTGTACTCGACGATCGCCAGGCGGGCCCCGTGCGCCGTCACCGCGGCGTTGCCGCAGTTGGCGTCGCCCCAGCCGGGCTGGTTCCCGGACTCGCCGGACAGCACGTCGCCGGTGCCCTGCTGGTTGGCCGCGCCCGCCGTGTTGACGAAGCCGTTGCCGGTCACCCGCACCGACCACCTGCCCTTCGCATTGTCGGTGTCGCTCTCGACACTGTCAGTTGAGGGATCGGTGGGGACTTCGTAGTCGTGGTTCCGGAGGGTCAGGACGCCGCGCATGGCGCAGGTGCTGTCGTTGCTGGAACTCACGTCGTTGAGCACGTCGGGGTAAACGAGCACGCGAATTCTGCCATCCTCGCCGCCCTCGTTGAGGGTGACCTTGGCGATGTGGTTGCCATCGTTCGAGTCAAAGTCCGCTTGGCTGGGAGTATCGCCGTCCGCGCCGCCGCTGAAGCTGTTGCTGGTCGCCGCCGCGGTGCAGAACCCCCACTGCTCGTTCCAGGTTGCGCTTCTGCCGCAGCCGACCACGACGTGCGCGGTGGCGGTGTCGGTCAGCTGACCGTCGCTGGCAGTGACGGTCAGGTCGGCGCCGCCGCGGTCGAGGCCGTTGTTGAGCGCCAAGGTCAGTTCCGCGCCGCTCACAGTGGCGGTCATCGTGGTGCCGGTGATCGCGGCGGTGAAGGTCAGGTCCTCGCCCTCGGGATCGGCGAAGTAGTCCGTCAGCGTGATCGTCTTCGACGTGACCCCGCCGGTGATGGCGATGTGGCCGGGGAACGCCTTGGTCTGTGTAGGCGCTTCGCCGGGGTTCACCGGCCACGGGCCGTGCTCCGCGACCTCATCCTCGATCTCCTTGATCGCCGGGGCGAAGTCCTCGAACAGGGTGTTGCCGTTGTCCCACAGCCTCTTCGCCTCCTCAGAGGTCATGGCCTGGAGCTTGTCGTCGGCGACTTCGCGGCCGAACGCCAGCAGCACCCGGTCCCACCGGTCGGTGTGCTGCTTGGAGATCTTCAGCACCGGGTCGTTGCGGGTCTCTTCGGCCTCGGCGATCAGGTCCTCATACGGCGCCCAGAACTCCGCCCACGTGATGTCGGTGCGCGGCGGACGGCTGTCCACTTTCTTGGTGTCGTTGTCGGCGACCGCCAGGGTCGCGTTCCAGTCCGGGCCCACGTTGTAGCGGCCGCGCAAGTAGCCGACGTATACCGTGACTGACCCGTCGTCCTCGATGGCCGTGTCGTCGATCGTGGCCTCGCGCAGTGTCGCGCTGCCCGACGGCGGGATCCAGAAGAAACGGTCCTCGCCGCCCGACTGGAGGAACCGGCCGTCCTGGCGGATCGAGATGAACACCTTCAGACGCGACGACGGCGGCGGGGTCGCCGTGATCGTGAACACCGCGTCCTCGCCCTCGACGATGTCCGACCCCGCGGTGACGTTGATCTCGGACTTGACGGACGCCTTCTGCTGCTGCGCAACGTCATCGTCGCGCACCGCCACCGTCGCCGAACCGCTAGTCGACGACACCGTGTAACCCGAGCCCGAATCCACCGTCGCAGTGACCGACCCGTCCGGCTCATCCGCGCTGTCATCTGTCGTCGCCACCGTCAACGTCGCACTGCCGCCGGTGGGGATCGTGACCGTCTGGGTGCCGGCCGTGGCGAAATCGCCCGACTGCGACACGCTCACCGTCACATCCAAGCTCGCCGACGGCGCCGGGTTCGCGGTGACCGTGAACGTGACGTCGCCGCCCTCGGTGACCGCGTTGCCGCCGGAGATGCTCACCACCGGGACGGGCGGCGGATCGTCGTCGTCTTGCACCGCCACGGTCGCCGAGCCGTTGGTCGACGACACCGTGTAGCCCGAGCCCGAATCGACAGTGGCGGTGACCGAGCCGTCCGCCTCGTCGGTGCTGTCATTTGTCGTCGCCACGGTCAGCGTCGCGCTGCCCCCGGTCGGGATCGTGACGGTCTGGGTGCCGGTCGTGGCGAAATCGCCGGACTGCGACACGCTCACCGTCACATCCAAGTTCGCCGTCGGCGCGGGGCTCGCGGTCACGGTGAACGTGACGTTGCCGCCCTCGGTCACGCCCGAGCCGCCCGAGATGCTGATCTCTGGCGTGTTCGGCGGCGGATCGTCGTCGTCCTCGACGCCGACAGTCGCCGCGCCGTTCGTCGACGACACGGTGTAGCCGGCGCCTGCGTCGACCGTCGCGGTCACCGAGCCGTCCGGCTCGTCCGTGCTGTCATTGGTGGTGCCCACAGTGAGCGTCGCGCTGCCGCCCGTCGGGATCGTCACGGTCCGCGTGCCCGCACCGGACGTGAAATCGCCCGACTGCGACACGCTCACCGTCACATCCAAGCTCGCCGTCGGCGCGGGATTCGCAGTGACGGTGAAGATGGCGTCGCCGCCCTCGGTCACACCCGAGCCGCCCGAGATGCTCACCTCGGGACCAGCCGGCGGCGGGGCCGCGTCGCAGTCGTCTTCCCACATCGCAGTCAGAGTGCGCGAGATGCGGTCCCAGCGGGTGTTCTGGAGACGGTCATAGACCGACTGCGCCTCCAGATGACTCATCGCGGACTCCTCGATGCCGGTATCAACACCGAGCGACTCGAGCACACGATTGAACCGCCTCACACCCGCAGCAGCAGCCACAGGATCGAGCGCGTCGCGCCAGCCGCTGACCTCAGCCACAGTGACAGCATCAACAGGCAGACACGCAGAGCTGCTGTCGTCGTCCTGAGGCGTCACGTCATTGTCGGCAACACCCACAGTCGCCGAACCCGAAGAGCCCACCGTGTAGCCATTGCCCGCGTCCACCGTCGCGGTGACCGACCCGTCCGCCTCGTCGGTCGAGTCGTCGTCGGTGCCGACCGTCAGCGTGGCGCTGCCGGTGCTGGTGATGGTCACGGTCTGGGTGCCGGCCGTCGCGAAGTCGCCGCTCTGAGACACAGTCACGCTCACCGACAGCGCCGAAGCAGGCGACGGCGAGGCGGTGAGCGTGAACGTCGCGTCGCCGCCCTCGGTCACGTCCGAGCCGCCCAAGATGCTGACCGCAGGCGTAGGCGGCGGCGGGTTGCCGTCGCCCCCGCCGCTCCCGTCATCAGCCTCAGCGCACGCCTCGAGAGCCGCCATCGTGCGAGCAATGCGGTCCCAACGGGTATTGCCCAACCACGCCGACACAGCCTCGGCCTGGTCGACCGTCATCGCCGACACACCAGACTCGGTGTCGACGCCGAACGCCTCCAGAACCCGATTGAAACGCTTGATCCCCCCAGATGCTCCAGAGCTCAGCGCATCGCGCCAGCCCGTGACATCGGCAACCGTGACCGCGTCATCGGGCAACAGCTCGCAGTCCGCGTCATAACCCGCCGCATGCACAGGAGACGACGACACCACCACCGCCAGCACACCCGCCAACAACGCCGTCGCCACCAGCGACCGCAAACCCACATAACGCCCCGAACGCCTCACAGCAGCACTCCGCCGCGCGACGCGTCACAAACGCGATCCGCGAAGGGACCGTCAGACAGCCCCTCTACGACGGGGGGGGGGGGGGGGGACACAGCACACATCCGGCGCTCCGATCCGCAAAACAACAATGCGCGGCAGGATACCGCAACCACCCACACCGTCAACAGCAATATTCAGAGCCTTCGCAGTTTCTTTGGATGGGGCTGCTGGGCTCGACCATCGCGCCTGTCGGCACCCCTTGGGACGATCGTCGTCGCCTTGTCCTGCGGGAAACTCCGAGCAAACTGGCGTTCGAACCTTGCAGCGTGTTGACTGGTGCGATGGCCGAGGATCGCTTGAGCGTGCTGTCAGCATTCACAGGTCTCGGCGGCCTAGACCTCGGCCTCGAGGCTGCTGGCTTCCAACCCGTGGGCTGCCTCGAGACCGACCACGACGCCCGGCTCACACTGAAGGCGAACCGAGGCGATCACTGGCCCCTGCTCGGCAACGGCGACGTTGCGGTTGCATGCGTCGAGCTGTGCTCACGCGATCTCGGGCTGGCCATCGGTGAACTCGACCTCTTGGCGGGAGCACCGCCCTGTCAACCGTTCAGCAAGGCCGCGCAGTGGACGCCAACTGCGCGGCTCGGTGCAGCTGACGCCCGGGCGGAATGCCTTGACCACTTTTTCTGTCTGGCCCACCGTCTGCGACCTCGTGCCCTGTTGCTCGAGAATGTGCCTGGCTTCGTTCAGGGTCCAACATCGGAAGTGTCCAAGCTCCAGCGACTGACCGAAGAACTCTCGCGTGCGGTCGATGCCGACTACAGGTTGGACTGGCGCATCATCAATGCCGCCGACTACGGGGTGCCCCAGGTTCGACGGCGAGCCTTGGTGGTTATCACTCGCGACGGGGATTTCGAATGGCCGAAGCCTGCCATCGCTCGGCGGCACGCTTGGGATGCGCTCCATGATGCTCCTGTGGAGCAGGGAATCCCGGCACCTCGTGGCAAGTGGAGCGAGCTCCTGCCGACTATCCCACCAGGCCAGAACTATCAATGGCATACAAGTCGAGGCGGCGGCTACCCGCTCTTCGGGTATCGGACACGCTATTCCTCGTTCCTCAGGAAGCTGCACCCCGAACTGCCCGCTCCAACCATTGCAGGCACTATCGGCCCCGCGAATGGCCCGTTCCACTGGGAGAATCGCCCGTTGACCGTTTGGGAGCGTAAACGCCTCCAATCGCTGCCGAGCGACTGGAGGGTCGAGGGCAACACGTATTCCCAAGCGAAACAGGTCGGCAACGCCACACCGCCGCTGCTTGCCGAATCCGTCGGCCGGGCACTTGCCCAGTTCCTCGGCGCTAGCGTCTCGCCCAGCCACAGCCTCGCAATGCCCCGGGCTCGGGGCGAATGCAACTTGCCGCCCTTGCGGGATGATCTTCCCGCGAAGTACTTGCACCTCGTCGGCGATCACGCCGACCATCCTGGTACCGGCAGAGGCCCCCGACCGCGTTGAACCCGCACACACGCCAAGAGTTAGCTAGAAGCGACACCACCCGTATGAGACCGAGCCCCATACCACTTGACCAACTCAACCTAGACCCTCATAATCCGCGGCTGCCAGAAGAGATCGCTGGCGATCCGCTCGGGATGGTTGAGTACCTTATTGACCACGGTGTACTTCATGAACTCGGGTATTCGTTCCTTGACAATGGCTTCTTCGAGGCAGAGAGGCTCATTGTCATCAAGTCTGAGTCGGCACCAGAGCGATATACGGTTGTAGAGGGGAACCGAAGACTCGCTGCGCTCCAGTGCCTCCACGGATATCACCCTGAGCACTCCATCGTCGACTTTGAACCGACGACACGTCAGCTTGAACGACTCAGCGAAATTCCGTGTCTCATCGCATCGAACCGCCGTGACGTCGAAAGCTACCTTGCTCATCGACACATCGGTGGTATGAAGACTTGGAGTCCCGAGGCTCGGGCTCGATTCCTGCGTGGCATGGTTGACGAGGAGAAGTTGCGGGACGCGACTAATGCGTTCAGGAATGTAGGCCGTCGAATCGGCTCTAACGCTACTGGCGTGCGCAATAGCTATAACGCGATCTCTATAGTCCGTTACGCTACCGAAGAACTCGGCATTCAGACCGGCCAGCTTCAACACCAGCGGTTCGGCGTTTGGCTTCGTGCTATGAATAGTTCAGATATTCGATCCTATATCGGATTCGGAAATCCGACTTCACCTCTGGAAACCGCTACCGGTCTTGCCGCACTGGATCAAGTCCGCCTTCGAGAAGTGGTGGAAGACTTCACGCCATCAAATAGTTCTCAGCGAGCCCTCCTGCAGGATTCTCGTTGGATCACCGATTACGGACGGATACTCATTGACAGTGAGGCCCGCGAAGTCCTGCGAGACACTGGCGACTTCCTTTCCGCGCGCTCCGTACTGCTGCGACGAGAACTACCAGACCAAATGCGAGCCATTTGTCGCGATCTCGAACGAGTTCGAATCGATGTGGCGCAGAATCCGTCTGGAGGGGACATCGAAGAGCTACGACGCTTGGCCCGACGTGTCCTTGCTGAGGCGCGCTCCATAGCTGCACTTGTTGACGGCAGTCACAACGATCAATGATCGACTTCGATATCGAATGGTACGGCTCACAGGCACGCCGGAGCGCGCTGTGCGATTACTTGGAGCTCTTGGCATTGAAAGGCACTCAAGTATCTGAAGAGACTATTGCCGACTTCGTTAACGACTCGGACATCACCCACCTTCTACGCGAGACCATCGTCTTCAGAACAGACTCGAACGCCCCGAATACAGGAGAAGGAAATGAAGACATCGATCTCACAGTTGCTGTCGATGCTGCCCATGATGTCGTCCGCGATGCTCTTAACGAACTACACGAACGTCATGAAGTACTAGCTGGCTGCTACCCTTATGAAGTTTCGGACGAGTCCGACGCAGTGCTGATGCGCAAACAAGACGCATCAGATTGGAGTCCTTATGACTCGCTTCTTCTGTTGACCATCGCTCATGCAAACAAGCTAGAAGTGCCTGGTGTCTCATTGACAGAACTCTTTGAGCGGATAGTGGAAGTGACCCTAGATTCTCACGGCTTTACTACCGCGCGGCTACAGAACGGGGGACGAGACTATCGATCACGGGTAGAGCGGGCAGCGAAGCAGGTACACTTGACGGTAAGCGTAGCCCAGTCATCGCATCGTCGTCATGCCGTCGATGGGGGAACCGACTTGCTCAGCAACCTCTGGCCTGACGACCGTCGGTTAGGTGGTACCCAGCTCATCGGGCAAGCGACCTGCGCCAAGAGCGACCAGTGGGAAAAGAAGATGACTGAACCGAAGCCATCGCTTTGGAAGGAGATGCTTGGGTCCGGCCCTTCCCCTTTGCGGTATCTTGCCATTCCGCATCATGTCGGCAATAGCTATCGACGGCATCTGCTCCGACAAGAAGACGATGTAGATGTCATGGACCGCTTGCGCCTCGTTCTCGTTGAACGACGATTGCTCGACGATGAGCGCGTCGTCTGCGATCATGTCGCCAATCAGCAAGTCGCTTCGCTCACGTAAGCGCCGCAGCGATCGATCTGCTCGACGCGCACGGCGTCTGCCTGGTCGGCGTGGAGGGATCAGCGAAATGGGGCGCCCATGTCGCGATCGCTCTCGCGGCGGCAGGGTTCGACGCCCGCGAGGTCCCGCCGTCGCGCTCGGCCGCGCAGCGCTGTTCTCGGCATCAGGCCGGGACGCTCCGCTGCCGAGCGGGCGGCTGAGTCGGCGTCGGCGGGCTGGCAAGTAGCCTCGCGCGACCTTGACGAGCTCGCTTGGTCGATCCGGCTCTGCCGGGCCGGTGCCTGCCGGGTTCTCGCATTCTGACGGAGGCTGCGATGGGTCCCGACACCGGGCCGGCAGACATGCAGTCCGGCGACGAGCCGGCTGACAGCGGGCCGCCGTTGCGCATCGCGCTGCTGACCTACCGCGGCCATCCCTGGGTCGGCGGCCAGGGCATCTATGTGCGTCACTTGGCGCGGGAGCTGTCGGCGCTCGGCCACAGCGTCGAGGTGTTCAGCGGGCCGCCCTACCCGCACCTCGACCCGGGCATCAAGCTGACCGAGCTGCCCAGCCTCGACCTGTATCGCATGCCCGACCCGTTCCGAGTGCCCAAGCTGGCCGAGTTCCGCTCGCCCATCGACGTGCTGGAGTGGCTCATCACCTGCACGGCCTCGTTCGCCGAGCCGCTCACGTTCAGCCTGCGAGCGTTCCGGGCACTGCGCAGCCGGCTCGACGACTTCGACCTAGTGCATGACAACCAGTGCCTCGGCTACGGCATCGACTGGCTGCGGCGGGCCGGCATGCCCACGCTCGGCACGATCCACCATCCGATCACGGTGGACCGGCGGCTCGAGATCGCCCATGCGCCGAATCGCGGCAAGCGCCTCGCCATGCGGCGGTTCTACGCCTTCACCCGCATGCAGAACCGGGTGGCGCGGCGCCTCGACCGGATCGTGACCGTGTCCGCCAACAGCTTCGACGACATCGTGACCGACCTCGGCGTCGACCCCGCCCGGCTGAACATCGTGACGGTCGGCGTCGACCCGGCCCAGTTCCGGCCCCTGCCGCAGGTGACGCCGGTGCCGGGCCGGCTCATGACCACCGCCAGCGCCGACGTGGCCATGAAGGGTCTCGCCTACCTGCTCGAAGCGCTGGCCAAGCTGCGCACCGAGGATCCCTCGCTGCACCTCGTGGTGATCGGGCGTCCCAAGAACGACTCCGCGGCGAGCCGGCTCATCGATCGGCTCGACCTGGCCGGCAGCGTCGAGTTCGTGAGCGGCGTGCCCGACGAGCGCATCGTGGAGCTCTACAACGAGGCGCAGCTGGCGGTGGTGCCGTCGCTGTATGAGGGCTTCTCGCTGCCTGCCGTCGAAGCGATGTCGTGCGGGGTGCCGCTGGTGGCGACCACCGGGGGCGCATTGCCCGAGGTCACCGGCGCCGACGGCGAGACCTGCCTGCAGGTGCCGCCCGGCGACTCGGAAGCACTGGCGGCCCGCATCGGCTGGGCGCTCGCTCAACCCGATCTGCGCGCAACCGTGGGAGCAGCCGGACGGGCGCGGGTGGCAGCCAACTACTCGTGGGCCGCCACGGCCCGCAAGACCGTCGAGCAGTACCGTGCGCTGCTGGCCGACGCCGCAGCGCCGCAGCCGCGCAGGCGCGACTTCGGGAGGCTGAGCCGGCAGGCGAAGCCGTGGCCCGAGCGGCCCGTGAGCGCAGCGAACAAGAGCGGGGAATAGCACGTGTCGCAACGAGAGGGTTCACCAGTCCGCGCACATTCCCTCATGAGCGCCGGGCGCTGATGCTCACGGTCGACTACGAGCGGCTCGGCGCCGAGAGCGGCGACCGGGTGCTGGACCTGGGCTGCGGCGCGGGCCGTCATGCCTTCGAGAGCGCCCGGCGGGGCTGCATCACCGTGGCCTCTGACCGTGACGCCGACGAGCTGCGCGCCGTCACCGACATGTTCGCCGCCATGGACGACGCCGGCGAGATCGACGCGCCGGCCGGCGGGCAGCTCGGTCATGCAGTCGTGGCCGATGCCACCGCGTTGCCCTACCCCGACGCCGGCTTCGACCGGATCATCGCTGCGGAAGTGCTCGAGCACATCAACGACGACGAGCAGGCCATCGCCGAGCTGGCGCGGGTGCTGCGGCCGGGCGGCACCATTGCGGTGACCGTGCCGGCGCGCGCCGCCGAGCGGGTCTGCTGGGCACTGTCGTCCGACTACCACGCACCCGCAGTGCCCGACGGCCACGTGCGCATCTACAGCACCGACGAACTGCGGGCGAAGCTGGCAGCGGCGGGACTGTACGTCTCGGACAGTCATGGCGCCCACGGTCTGCACACGCCGTACTGGTGGCTGCGCTGCCTGGTCGGGCCGCACAACGTTCAGCACCCGCTGGTGCGGGCGTACCACCGGCTGCTGGTGTGGGACATGACCGCAGCGCCGTCGCTGACGCGCACGCTCGACCGCCTGCTCAACGCGCTGCTGCCCAAATCGACAGTGCTGTACGCCTACAAGGCCCGAGGGCACGCGGCGCCGACGCCGCTCGCCGAACCGGTGGGAGCCGCACATGCAGCCTGAATTCGCAGCCGCGGAGTTCGCTGCGTCTCCCGACGCCGGGGCGGACCGTGGCCCGGGGCTCACCACCGCTCGTGACGACATCGGATCGAACGGTCACTCGCGGCTCGCCACGGCACCCGACCGCGGACATGTCCGCCGAACACAGACAGCTGAACAGACCGCGCCGCTGCTGGCGAGCGCAGAGGTCGCTGCCACGGCCGATGCCATCGAGGCGTGCCAGCAGCCCGACGGTCTCATCGTGTGGTTCGACGGCGGCCATGCCGATCCGTGGAACCACGTCGAGGCGGCCATGGCGCTCGCGTCGGCGGGGCGCCAGCGGGCGGCCGAGGACGCATACGAGTGGCTGCAGGCGAACCAGCATGAGGCGGGCAGCTGGCACAACTACTACACCGCGCTCGGCATCAAGGACGTCAAGGTCGACACGAACTGCTGCGCGTACGTCGCGGTGGGCGTCTGGCATCACTGGCTCGCCACCGGCGACCGAGGATTCGTCGAGGCGATGTGGCCGACCGTGGCACGGGCGCTCGACTTCGTGGTGGGCCTGCGCACCGCCGGCGGGCACATCCCCTGGGCGGTGCACGCCAACGGCACGCCGTGGCCGTATGCGCTGTTGACCGGATCGTCGTCGATCTGCCAGTCGTTGCAGTGCGGGCTGGCGCTGGCCGAACTGACCGGTCACGAGCGGCCCGCGTGGGCGCGCACCCTGGCCCGCACTCTCCACCAGATCCGCCACCGGCCCGACGGTTTCGAACCCAAGGATCGCTGGGCTATGGACTGGTACTACCCGGTGCTGTGCGGCGCACTGACCGGCGCGCAGGCCCGCGCCCATCTTGCGGCGGGCGCGCCGAAGTTCCTGTTGCCTCAGGGGGTGCGCTGCGTGGCCGACCAGGCCTGGGTGACCGCAGCAGAGACCTGCGAATGCGCGCTCGCCTACCTGCGGACCGGCAGCGCCGCCACAGCCCGCCGGCTCGTCGGGGCCACATCTGCGATGCGCAATGACGACGGCAGCTACTACACCGGCTGGGTCGTGCCCAAATCCCGGACCTTTCCCGACGCCGAACGCTCCAGCTACACCGCCGCGGCGGTGCTGCTAGCCGCCGACGCGCTCGACCGGCGCAGCGGGGCCGCAGACGCGCTCATCGTGAAACCGGCCAGCTAGCCCCCGCCAGTCTGCGCATGTCGCGCAGCCGGTCCGCGACCGCCGCAGATGATTGCCGCAGATGATTGAGGACGCGCTGAGCGAGTCGCCGGTCATCTCAGAGGGCGGCGCAGGACGCGCAGGCTGCCGACTGCTGAGTGCTCGGCGAAGCCGTCGTCGAGGGCTCGCAGCCAGATCTCATAGGGCGGCCGTCCGCCGTCGGCAGGATCCGGGAATACGTCGTGGATGGCCAGCAGGCCGCCCGGCATCACCTTCGGCGACCACGCCTCGTAGTCGGCGTGGGCCGGCGCGAGCCCATGGCCGCCGTCGATGAACACCAGGGCGGCACTCGGCCAGTGCGCCGCGACCGTGACCGAGTCGCCCACGATGGCCACGACGGTGTCTTCGAGGCCGGCGTCGATGAGCGTCCGGCGCAAGACCGGCAGCGAATCCATACGGCCGGTTTGGGCGTCCACCAGCCCGGGGTCGTGATGCTCCCAGCCCGCCTGCATCTCCTCTGAGCCGCGGTGATGATCGATGGTGAACAGCACGCCACAGGCGGTTGCTGCGCCAGCACCGAGGTACACCGCCGATTTGCCGCAGTACGAACCGATCTCCACCAGCGGTCCCAGCGGGGCCGCCTCGGCAGCCGCCCGGTACAGCGCCAAGCCCTCGTCGTGAGGCATGAAGCCCTTCACCTGCTGGGCCAGCGCCGCAAGCTCGGGCTTCATCGCTGCTCAGAGGTCGGGCCCGCTGCGGGACTGGCATCGGGCCAAGCACCGGCAGGGGACTCGGGCCGAGCGAACAGCACTCGATCCAGCAAGATGAACTTGCCCGCCCACAGGACGCCGAAGCCCGCGAGGTTCGCCGCCGAGACGGCCACGGCCGACTGCCACCACATCTCGGCCAACCCGACTAGCACCGTGGAGATGCCGAGCCCGGCGAGGCTGTAGGCCCAGAACGGCAGGATCTCGCCGGCGAGCGAGTGCCGGTCGGTGCGGGCCCACACCCATCGCCGGTTGGCGTAGTAGGCAGGCCCGGCGGCCACGCACACCGCCACCACGTTGGCCGCCACCGCCGGCCAGCCCAGCACCGCATAGGCCACCACCAGCACCGACTGAGTTACCGCCACCGTGCCGAGCGACACCGCGCTGTAGCCGACCAGCCGCCCGAAGAACCCCCACCTCATCGCCTGCGCCTCATGACGACGATCTCACCGCGGCAATCTCAGCTGCGCGGGTCTCTGGGCGCGAGGGACTGTGGCGAGGTGTCGCAGGCGGGGCGCAGCGGTCACTGCTCCGCCGGCGCGTTCGGCCGGTAGAACGCGGCCAGCAGCAACAGCGTCGAGACCAGCCCGCCGGCGATGGCGACCACGAACCAGACCGGCCCGCTCCAGTCGAGTCCGAGCGCGTTGTCGACCGACCAGTCGCCGGGACCGGTCGCCGCCACGGCCGCAGCGGCCACGGACAGCACGAACACGTACTCCCAGCCCTCACGGATGATGAAGAAGCCGTTCTTGCGGTGGCCGACCCACCCGGCGGTGGTCATCACGCCGATGAAGGCCATGGCGGACAGGGGCGTCAGCAGCCCCAGCGCCAGGCCGATGCCGGCGCCGATCTCGGTGAGGGCAGCGAGGTAGGCGTGCAGCAGTCCGGGGCGCAGGCCCTCGGCGGCGAACCAGTTGCCGACGCCGCGGATGCCGCCGCGGAACTTGGCGATGCCATGCAGCGCCAGGGTGACGCCCACGATCACTCGCAGGACGAACAGGCCCAAGTTGATGCTGTCTGGATCCATGGTTCTGGGACCTCCTCAGCGGGCGTGTCAGAGTGCCCGCAC
>JAJDZE010000167.1 GCA_022824805.1 Acidimicrobiia bacterium
GCTTTGTGGGTGAGGGGCGGGACGGGCATCTACGCCGACGGCGACGAGCCCGGCGGCAGCAATGACGGCTGGCGTCCGGTGATCAGGGGCACTGCTGGTGCGTACACGACCGGTTACGCGGGCTCCAATAACGGTCAGGGCCGCGCTAATCCTGCTCCGGTGCCGGCGTGGTCGCCGACCGGAATTTTCCGGACAACGGTGGCCGGGGACCATGAGGTTGCCGGTCTGGTGTGGAACGAGCACGACAAGAAGCTGTACATCCGCGAGGCCAAGGACGCCGGCTTCTTCGAGCCCGTCGACGACTTCGAGCAGCAGCGATACGCCGCGTATCGGGACAACGGCCCCGCGATGCGGTTGAACCTGAAGCTGTCCGGGGGCGGCAAGTGGCCGTGGCTGGACGATCAGGCGTGCCGGTTCGCGGTGTACGGCGGCACGAGGGACAGCCCTGCGACGGCGACGTGTGTGGTCAGCTACAACTGGGGCAACAACGGCTACCACCGGCCTGATCAGAAGCTCGAGTTCTGGTGGGTGGAGACAGAGAGCTATGACGTGAACGCGCCGGTGAGGTACCGCACCAAGCTGGGCGAGTGGACGCTGCGCGACACACGCGTCGGCGGCTCGCTGGGCCCCTCGGCGCATGCCGGCAACTACTGGATCGAGTTCCAGAATGTCAACGGCTCCGGGTACAGCGCGACGGCGACTCAGCCGCTGAGCGAGAGCCATCCCGGCTACGTCAACCGCGGCGATCACGTCAGCGGCTACATCGTGACCAACACGAACCCGGTCGTGGCCGGAGGCAACAATGACCGCGTCGTGGCGGTGGAGGTGCGTCGCGGCACGACGGTGAACAGCGCGAATGCGGCGTTCAAGCAGCCGCTCAACGAGTACGTCGGCCGCAGGCAGTTCACCATCGACGGGCAGGCTCACCGCGAGTTCTATCTCCAGTCGAGCAGGACGGTGCCGTGCAACGTGGACGGCTTCGATTACAGCTGTTTCGGCGGCGAGGGCAACTGGAAGAAGGTGTCGGGTCAGAATCTGTGGCGGGTGCCGATCAATCTGGTGGTGCACGACGACAACTACGTCGGCGAGAAGGATCGCTACTACAGGTTCAGCGTCAAGGACTCCACCAGCGGCGACAACCCGATCCTGTGGGTGAAGGAGGACGACCACCTCCAGATCACGCTCAAGGCAGATCTCGCCCTCAACGGCAGGATGCACATCCACAGCCACCGCGCGTCGTATCAGCATTACAGCTTCCGGCTGGAGGAGCGCGGCAGCGTCGACGGCGAGACGGGCTGGGATCAGTGGGACGTCACCATCGAGCGTGACTGGCACGGCTCGGCGTCGTCGTACCATCTGGGTGACGACACCAAGGGCGTGGACGAGCATCCTGGCTGTCCGAACGGCGGCGCCGGCTGGGTGCGCGCTGTGTTCGAGAACTGGGACGGGCTGTTCTACGGAGTCGATTTCGACCCGGGCCCGAGCCCCAGCGATCACGACTACCGGCCCGACGACGGCGACACCAAGTACTCCGGCTGGGTACAAGTCTGCAAATAGCCCCCGGCAGAGCCCCGCCACCAAACAGCCGCCACTGCGGCCGCTTGTGGGTCAATGGGCGTTTGACGCTGGGTGCGCGATGGTGCGGAAGGTGATCGAGACGCGCCGCCGCCGTTCGATCTTGCGGCCGTCCCAGATGTCGGTACGCCGTTTGGCGATTCCGTGTCGCCACTTTGAACGCGCAACGCCGTGCAACAGCAGGAGGCTGCCAGGCTCCAGTCGTTGCACGTACCCGTCACTGGTCGCGTCACAGCGGAAGTCCATGTTGACGGCCGAACCGAGGCTCACCGTGGCAACAACTGGCCCGAAGCAATCCCGATCGACATGCGGCGCTATTCCCTGGCCCCGCTCGTACTCATTGATGATCGCCTGCTCGAACGGTCGTTGCGCATCCAGCAGGCACTTCGCTTCCTCAGATGTGGCGGAGCGAACCCTGAGTGCGAGCCGAGCCAACCAGTCTGGCAGCGGCCCGATGTGCGCCGAGTCATCGAGTCTGCGAGCCGAGTAGTCGTACTTGTAGCCGAAGTGCTGCACTCTTCTGGACAAGTCGTCGAGCCATGGCGCATCAGCGTTGTCGATATGGGCCAGCAACTCGGCCTCATCTTGGGCTGTCAAGAGCTGCGGGTGGTACTCCAACCCTGCGGGCGAGCCCGCACCCGGCTCGCCCGCCGGCAGTTCCTCCGGCAGCAACGAGAGTTGCACGCTCATGCTCTCAGTATCCAATGTTCGGCCTGAATTTTCCAATGCCAACCCATATTGTCCCACTCGACGAGACGCGGGTCGGTGCCCGCCCTCGGGTACCGAGCCTCTACGGCAACCGGAACCCGGGAGACACGCCGATTGATTCCAGCACGCTCAAGCTCCTGACCGAGCTGCGGAAGAGCTCCCCCCGAGAGCCTCGCCGTTGTGTACATGAGCTCGACGGCTCGACCGATTTGGCTGACGGCGTTGCCAATGAGCGCTGTCCACCCCCTGACGTCGGAAGTCGTGACCGACTCTTGATGTGACACATAGCTGAATGCAAAGAGCAAGCGCTTGACGCCCGCAAGTTCGATTTCCTCCAGGGACCTGACATATTCGGCACTTCGGAAGCCAGGGTCCAGATGACGGAGTAGCCGCTTGCCTAGCTTGCGCATCATCGGGTTCGGGTCGAAGGCCAGATAGTCGATTCGTTGACGCGCTTTTCGACCGAGCGCTTCACAGAGACTCACAGCAACCGTTGCAGCACCGGCACCAATATCGACTACAAGCAGCCGCTGATCCTTCGTCGGAGGCGTGTGCGGTGCCTCCTTGTACACCTCGCGAAAAACGTCGGCGTGACCGCGCTGGTAGGTGAGTGAGTCGTACAGCGCACACTCATCGGGTGCGTCCGCAGCCAATTGTCCTTGGCGGTTCGAAACGTCGGGCGCGCTCCTCCGTCCCTCGGGGATCTTGTACCACCGCTGTCGAATGACTTCTGAATAGGCATGGTTGTACGTGTGGTCCACCGACATTCACTTCACTCCGCTGACCGACGCCCGGCCCAAGCTCGATCGAGCCCGTTCCGAAGGCAGAATTCCTGAGCCTTCGCGCCATTTTGGATGGGGCTGCTGGACTCGGTGTTCGGGGGGTCATGTTAGGAGGGACTGTCTGTGTCGGCTCGCACGTACTTGGTGTTGCCCGATCGGCGGCTGGTGACGATGCCGGCGGCTTCGGTGCGGGCGACCTCTCGGTGCACCGAGCTGAGCGGGGCTCCGACGCGGCGGGCCAGTTCGCTCATGCTGGTTTCGCGATCTGGGTCGCACATGAGATAGGTGAGCACTTCGCCTTGCTGAGCGTTCCATGTGCCGGGCACCAGGTACCACTTGTCGAGGGGTCGTGGCGTCGATGTCTTTCCGCACGCATACGGCCCTTCGACCACGTCCGCTTCGGTTGGGAAGACGATGTGATGCTATGATGCGATTGTGAGGACGGTCATCACGCTGCCGGATCATGTTCACGCGCTGGCAAAGCAGCGCGCGGCCGAGCAGGGGATCAGCTTCGCGGAGTTCGCGCGGCGGTTGTTCGACCGCGAACTCGACTCTGCGGCGCCGCAGGGCGATCTCGACGCGATCTGTGCGATGGTGAACGGCGAAGCGTTCGACATGGCTGCCGACGGCAAGACCATCGTGGCCGAGGCGGCGGCAGCACAGCAAGCACAGCTTCTGGGCTGAGCTGTGCAGATCAGCTTCGTCGACACCTCCGCGTGGGTGTCGATGGCCGACGGCGCGGAGTGGTCACATGCTCAGGTGGCGGCGGCGCTGCGTGAGCGGCGCGGCCGGCTGGTGACCGCGGATCATGTGCTGCAGCAGACGTGGATGGTGATGAAGCACCGCCACGACCGGTTCGCGGCGGAGCGTCTGGTGAACGCGATCCGCAGGGGTACGGCGCGTGTGGAGGCGTCACTGCTGGGCGACCTCGAGGCGGCAGCGACCATCGGGGAGGCGTTCGCCGATCGGGACTTCTCGCTGGCGGATCGGACGAGCTGGGCGATGATGGAGCGGTTGGGCGTCACCGAGGCCGTGTCGCTCGACTCTGATTTCCGGGTATACCGCTACGGCCCCGGCCGACGCAAGGCCTTCGAAGTCGTCCCCTAAGGCGCAACGCCGCCGCTTACGCCCACCGACTAGCCACGCTGCGCCGGGGCCGGATTTGCAGGGAGACGGCAGCAGTGCTGGTTTCCCCCGAACTCGGCGCATCCGCGGCACATGTCCACTCACACCCCGGCATCAACCGGGTCGCCGAGAGCGCTGTTGCTGCTACGGCCGAGCAGATTCACCCAGACGCCGAGAGTCGTGCTGGCGGTAGGCGTCGAAGCGCTTTGTCGAAAGCGCTCTCTCTATGTTGAGGTAGTTCGCCGCGGCGGCTGAGCGTAGAGTGCTTCCAACATCCCCGGTTTCGCTAATGCCCTTCGTGGCATGCGGGCCGGGGATTTGCCCGTTCGAGCACCAATGCGCCATCAACGCCGGCCATCCCCGGTGCCGGGCCTGTGCGTGCGGATCGTGGACGAGGTCACTCCCGAACCTGTTGAACACAGTGCGGGCGACCAACGTCATCGTGCGTGAGGAGATAGCCGTGGCCGGTCTCGACGGTAAGGTGTGGCAAGCCTTCGCCGTGCTGGCCGATGTCCGCAGCGTCGGCGTGATGGGAGACGAGCGCACCTACGTCCGCCCGATCATTTCGCGGTCCGTCGCCAGCGCGGATGCCATGACCGCCGACTGGAACCTCCTCGACGACCTCGCCCCACGCTGAGACGCGAAGAGCCGGTTTGTCAAGGGCTGAGGGCGGTGATGGGGACAACGGCGACGCCGTCGGGTCGTTCGTAGCCGTATCCCGTGGAGGTGATCACGAGCAGTTTTGCGGGAAGTCCGATGCGGCTGGTGTCGACGGTGGACTGCAGCCGCAGCAGCGAGTGGGCTGCGCGGTCGACTGCTTCGGCGCCCGCGAGTTTCACTTCGATGCCGATCCAGGTGCCGTCGGAGCGGCGCTGGATGATGGCGTCGGCTTCGAGCCCGCTCTTGTCGCGGTAGTGATGCAGGCCGCAGCCGTTGATGTCCGCGTAGACGAGAAGGTCACGCATCGCCAAGTTCTCGAAGACCAGACCGAAGTAGTTCAGCTCGCTGCGCAGTCGGTCGATGCCGATCTCCAGCGCCGTGACGGCCAGCGACGGGTCGGCAAAGAAGCGCTTGGGTGCTTGCCGCAGCGGCACTCGCGACATCAGGCGGGGTTGCCATGCTGGGGCACGTTCGGTGACGAACAAGCGCTCCAGCGCCTCGAGGTAGGCCTTCACGCTCGCCCGGTTGAGGTCGGCGTCGTCGGCCAGCGTGGAATATCCGGCCTCGCTGGAGACGTTGCGCGCCAGGGATCGGATGAGCGCCGACACGCCCGCAGGGTCGCGACGCACGTGATCCACTCGGGAAACGTCGGTGCGTGCGATCTCGTCGAGGTATGCGCTCAGGTTCTCCTGTGCGGCCGCCGCAGGGACATCGGCGAGACCGGGCCATCCGCCGCGCACGGCGCATTCCACGACATCGTCGAAGCCGGCGTCGGGCTTCGCAGCCGAGACCGGCTCGCCCCTCAAGACCGAGCCGAGCGATACCTCGCCGGTCGAATGGCCTGACTCGGCCAGCGTCATCGTCCGCATCCGGACCCGGCGCACCCGGCCCGCGCCCGAGTGGCGGGTGATGTCGTCGGGCGGAACGGCGGAGCCGGTGAGCAGGAATATCCCCTTGTCGGGCCGGTCGTCGCATGCTCGCCGCATGGCGTTCCATGTGCCGGGCACCAGGTGCCACTCGTCGAGGAGCCGCGGTGTCGGCCCGTCGAGGATGCGCGCCGGGTCCACCGAGAACGCAAGGCGCTGTTCGTCGCTGCCGTCGAAGAGCACCTCGCTGTTCGCGAACTGCCGCGCTGTCCATGTCTTGCCGCAGGCCCGCGGCCCTTCGACCACGACCGCCCCGACAGCGCTCAGCGCCGACGCGATGGATGCCTCAGCGAGCCTGCCTTGATACCCAGGCGTTGGCGCAACAGAACTCATGCAACCCCTGCCCAGCGCGGTCGATGCGGCACGGCAGCCCCAATCAGCACTTTGGCTCGTCTGTAATCTACAAGATGGCATCTTTCCAATCAACAGAACGGCATTCCAGGAATCAGCAAACTGGCACCACCCTCCCTCCTGCCAAGACGGAACAAGGACGTCTCGACCGCTCGTTCAGCACCAGACTCACGCGAAGCGCTGCCCTTGGTCATGGGCAGCGGGAAATTCGGGGTGAACAGCTCGCCGTAGTGGAATATGGTTGACATCTCGCTGTCGGAGGAGGACGAGACTTGGCGACGGTTCAGCGATTTGTCGATCTCAGTCGGGTTGAGAGCGAGGTCGGGAAACTGACCCTCGGTCAACGTGAGATTGACCTCTCCGATGTCGAGCACAACCGTGCTGCGCATGCCGACATGGTTGCTTGGAGCGGTCTCGGTTGGTGGCTGATGGCGCACAGTCTCGCCGCCTCGGGTGATCCCGAGCCGCTCGCGGTCGTCCTGCCCGAAGCGGGTTCGGCGCCAATGAGGTTCCTCGGGCGCACGGGCCTCGTGACAGCAGCGGCCAATCGGTCGGCTCGGCTGGGATACAGCGACAAGACCGAGTTCGACTGGACGCATCTGTACAGCGACCTGCGACGTCACAGTCCGCGCCTGCCAGGTGTGGCATGGGAGCCGTTCGATGAGTTTGACGGCGACCAGCTCCGTGTTGTTTCCGATCTGGCGAGCCCGCGGCGTCAGGTGCCGAAACTCGCGAAATGCGGGCTGCACTATCCGTGGCTGGACGGTCTCGGTCTCGCGTCCCCTGCGATTTCATACGAACGTCTCCTCCAGTTCGTCAACGACGCCGACGTAGTCGTTTCCGAACTCATCGACAACGTTCACAAGTGGAGCCAAGCGAGTGAGGCCTATGCGGTGCTCTCTGTCACAAGGGGGGGTGCTCGTCGCGATGATCGGCGAGTGAGCTGGAACCGGCTCCACGTCATCGTTGCCGACAACGGCATCGGCATCCCGACAGCGCTGCACAACGATGCTGCCGCCTACTCGGCAGTTCGGGATGCGGGCGGATATGCCGACTTGGCCGAGATTGCGGATATCGATCTGCTGCGTACTTTGGTCTTCCGCTCGTTCGGCGAGCGCCAGATTCCGAATCACAATGGGTACGGGTTGCATGCGACACAAGCCAGGGCAACCGAGTGGGTCGGCGCTCTGGACATCATGACGACGGATCGGGACGGTCGTGTGATGAGGCTGGGGACACGCGGCCTTGTCGAGGATGACGCTGAGGTCATCGCCGGTTCACCTGAGCTGTCCGGCGCCCGAGGCACGCTCGTTCACGTCATGCTCCAGGCGGTCGACGAAGAGGGCGCACGCGCGGATGCAGCAGAGGCCGAGCACTTGCCGTTCTCCGTAACGGTGTCTGACGAAGCGAGAGACCTGCACCGCGACGCACATCACGATGCTGCGTAGCTGACGCCGCTATGCCCCCGGCGAATCGCCATGGTGACGGCTACGGTCGCCTGACCCCATCGACAGTCGAGGTCAAGATGTCACCCCGCGAGGGCGGCGTCCTCTTTTTGGACATGGATGTCGAAGCCGTGAGGTGGGAACGCGTCGAGGCCGTTCTCCGGCGGGTGCCGCCTGCCACGCTGAGCGATGCATCGCAGATGGTCGTCAGGGGTCCCCGACTTCGGTGGCGAGATTCGAGCGAGTCGGTGTCGATGGTCAGATCAGAGTGGCCGACAACGGTGGACGAGATGGCCTCAAGAATCGAGAGCGCGCTCGTCAGACATGGACTTCCGCCCGTCGCCGTCGGCGCCGTCGAGTTTCCGCTCGCCGCGGACCCCGAGACCAGCGCGGGTGTCTCCCCCGACATGCTCGCTCGATGCCGCGCGGTGGAACTCGACGCCTTGCTGCAATCCGGGAACGCAATCTGGAGGCCCACCAAATACCACTACCGATTGCCATCCGGGCACCACACCGGCACCTTCGTGCGCATCGCTGATGTGTTTCGCGATCACCGGGCGGCCCCGGCCCTCGCGAGTTGGCTGCATGGCAGTCTCCGGGAGAACATCGCCTTGGTGGCCGACTCGGGGACGTTGATGCCCATCGTGCAGCATCTCGATCATGTGCTTCGACTCGCCGCGAGGGCAACCAAAGAGTTCGCCCCGCGAGGCATCGCTGCAGTGGAAACGCTCGATTCATACCCACTCAGCCGATTCGAATACCTGGAGCGGTTCTCCGTGTTCGAGGAAGTCGCTGTCTTGGCGCTCCTGTCGGTGAGTTCGACAGGCCGCACCTATCGCATGATCCGAGACACGCTGCAGGAAACAGCCGGTGATCACTGGCGTGCGGAGTGCCTGGTGTCGCGTGGCGATGACCAGGCGACATCGCTGCCCCAGCACGATGCATCGGGGCGACAGAGCCCTTGGCTGGCGCTCGGAGAAGCAGCGCCGTTCCTCGGCCAACCGGGTTCCTGCGCAATATGTCGGCAGGTGGACCGGGCCCGGGTTGTCGAGATCGACCCTCGGTCCTTTGCCGCGATGGTGCTGCCTCAACCCACTCGCATCATGCCCGACATTCAGGACGGACGACGCAACGCAAGCCTGTTCGAGGCGTACCAGAGTCACTCCCCTTCGACTGGCGGGGTGCGCACCGACAGCGCATTCGACGGGGTGTGCTTGACCGAGTCGGAGACAGCGCCAGCGACTGCATCGCGCACCTTGCGGCTTCCGAACCATGGTGTGAAGTTCAGAATGGATGCGCTCTTGCGGGATCCCGCGGCCACTCAGGGGCTTGTCGCGAGCCGCGTCGCCGAGTTGCAGGCGTTACCGGATCGAGACCGGGACCGACAGGAGATAGCCGATGCCCTCCAGGCAGTTCGGGACGGGCAACCCACAGTCGCTATCTGCGCCCGAGAGCAGATAGCGCTGTTCCGGCCAGCCGGCGGAGATGACGACGCAGCGAGGGACCAAGTGCTGACGATCGCGCGATCGTTGTGCCCCACCGTCGAGACCGCAGTCGTCGACGATGAATTCGACGCAGCGGCCTCGTGTGCGAATGGGCAGGCCTCTCTGCTGCTTGTGGCACCCGGCGTGCAGAGCGGCGCCACCCTGCAGCAGCTTGTCGTGCGAGTACAGAACGAATGTCGGCAACTTGACACGCCGCCTGCGATGCACGGACTCGTCGTGCATGCCCACCCTGCTGATCGGCAGACGTGGCGGGCGCTGAGGAACACGTTCCGAGGCCCGAGCGGTACCGCACGGTTGCTGGCGTTGTGGCTGACCTGCCTGCCCTATACATCGCCCTTTGAGGAGGAGTTCCGGGTTCTCAAACAGATCCAGGAGAAGTGGCTCGAAGGCACGATCGACGGCACCGACTCGCTATGGCGCGAGCGGCTCGCCTGGCTGGATCCTGACGCCCACGCCGTCGAGTCTCCACAGAGTCCGCTGTGGAATCCCGAGAAGCAGAAGTTACGTCTGACGTCGCTCTACGGCGACTTGGATGATCGGCATGTACTGGTCGCCGTCGGCGCCGCGATGCAATCGGCACTCCTTCGACGCATTGATGAGGAAGTGCCGGAGTGGGTGAGGTTCGATCTGCCAAATGCGTTCCGTTCCTATTTCGACGGCATCATCCACGCCTCGATTCTGCGCTGGACAGAACCGGCGCGTGCCTGGTGGGGTGTCGACGACAACGAGTGCGAGGCGCTCATCGGCGAACTCCAGGGTCGCTTCGAAGAGGATTGGGAGTGCCTCCTGCCAGAACTCCTGCTAGTGTCCTGAGTGGGTAATTTGTTGCATATATGTGGCCATGGTGTCGAAGATCTGGTCTGCGGTCTTGTGCCACACGAACGGTCGGGGGTTGTCGTTCCAGTTGTCGACCCAGGCGTTGATTGAGTCCTTGAGCTCGGCGACGCTGCGGTGGGTGCCTCGTTTGAGCCATTTGGTGGCGGGCTCTGAGAACCAGCGCTCGACGAGGTTCATCCATGAGCTGTAGGTGGGGGTGAAGTGCAGGTGGAAGCGGGGGTGGCGCACCAGCCATCGCTGCACGGCGGGCGTCTTGTGGGTGGACACGTTGTCGAGCACGATGTGCACGTCGAGCCCGTCGGGGATCTCGCGGTCGATCTGGTTCAGGAACTTGGGGAACTCCTCGCTGCG
>JAJDZE010000154.1 GCA_022824805.1 Acidimicrobiia bacterium
CACCCACAGCCGGATGCCTTCGGGCAGACGCGACATGGCGTCGAGCAGCACCGTGAGGCCCTTGCGCGGCTCGTGGCGGCCGATGTAGGCGATGGTGGGCGCTTCGTTGCGCTTGGGAACCGCTTCGTCGAAGTGGTCGAGCTCGACGCCGTTGAAGACGAGTTCGTAATCGCCACCCACGCCGTTGCGGGCCATCTCGGCGGCATCAGCCGAGACTGCGGCCCGAACGTCGATACGTGACGCCAGCCACCGCGTTCCCGGCACGAGATAGGCGAGGCTGCCCCCTGCTGCGTGCCAGGTTCCCACCATGGGCGTCGAGTTCAGGAAGAGCGCCGTCTGCGTGGGCCCCGGACACAGTGGCTCGTGCAGATGCACAACGTCGAACGCTTCGTCGCGCAGCGCCCGCACGGTGCGCAGCGTGCAGGCGAAATCGGGAGCAATCGGGGCGACCGACCCGTTCGCGAACGTGGGGATGCTCGCACCGAGAGGCGTGATGCCAGTTTGGGGCGGAGCACCGTCGCAGGGCGCCAGCACCCTGGTCTCGTGGCCGTTCGCAGCCAGCGCACGGGCCAGACCCAGCACCTGGACCTGAACGCCGCCGGCGCTGGTCAGGCTGTACGGCGAGATGATTCCGATTCTCACTCAGCCGTTCCTCACTGTCGAAGGGGCGGTCGCATCAGATGGGCGCATCAGATCGGGCAGACGTCGCCGACGATCCGCGCGGAAATACTCACTGTCGAACGCGACGCTAGGCGCGGCACAGACACCGCAACAAGACCGATCGTGGCTCGCTGCTATGGCGCCTCGGCCGCGTCGCCGGCGTCGGCGGATCGATCTGATGGCCAGTTGGGGCCGAAGAGATGCCACTGGTGCGGTTCTGCGGCGATCAGCGTGACCAGCTCGTCGGCGAGCCGCTGGGTGACGGCAGTCACGTCGTCGCGCAGGCGGCCGTGCCGCGTGACATCGACGGGCGGGCGAACCGTGCCCAAGTGCCTGCCCCGGGGGCGGAAATACACGGCGGTCGGCAGCAGGGCAGCGCCTGATCGCAACGCCAGCATCGCCGGACCCGCCGGCAACGTCGTTCGCTCGTCCCCGAAGGTCACCTCGATGCCGTCGCTGGTGAGGTCGCGGTCGCACAGCAGGCAGACGATCTCGTTCCTTCGCAGGGCGCCCAGCACCTCACGTCCCGCGTTCGGCCCGAGCGGCACGACTCGCATGCCCAGTCGTTCACGGAAGTCGGCGAACCACTCGAACAGCTCCGGCGGGTCGAGCGGTTCCACCACCACGGTGATCGGCAGCCGATTGACCGTCGCCATCCAGAACCCGGCCCACTCCCAACCGCCCAAGTGCGGGAGGGCCAAGATGACGCCGTTGCCGCGCTCGAGCGCCTCCTCCACATGGCGATATGCCGGGACGTCGATGCCACGGTCCAAGGTGAGCTCGCTCAGCGCGGGCAGGCGAAACGACTCCAGCCAGTAGCGGGCATAGGAGCTGAATGCAGCCGCTGTGGCCCGGTGAAGGCTGCCTGCGGAGTCGGCGGCCGGCTCGGGGGCCGATGCCGGCGGGGTCGATGCTCGGCCGGTCTCTGGGTTCCCAACACGGTCAGCGACCCAGCGCTGTGCTCGGGCCTGATGCCGCCGGACCATCGCTGCTTTGGCGGGCATCAGCCGGGCGAGTACCGGTCCGGCCAGCTTGGCCACACGCTCGGTGAGCCACAGCGGCGCCAGTCGGGCGGCTGACGCCCCTGCTCGGTACCCCAGCACTATGGCTCTGTCCCGCCTTCCCAGGCGGCGTGCCCTGTCCCGCCTACCCAGGCGGCGTGCCTTGTCCCGCCCTCCCAGGCGGCGGATGAGAGCGCGCGTGCGCCCGCGAAGCGGCGCTGCGTTCACTGCGACATGCGTGCGCTGGCTTGGCGCCACACCTTCACGAAGCGCATCACCGCAGTCACCACAGACAGCGCCAGCAGCACCCAGAGCAACGGAATGAGCAGCACTTCGAAGGCGACCGCGACGGCGAGCACCACCGTTCGCTCGGCACGCTCCATCAGCCCGCCCTTGGCCTCGAAGCCCAGCAGCTCGGCCTTGGCTCGCTCATAGGAGATCACTGCGCTGACGCCGAGCACTGCCATCGGCAGCACCGCCCATTGCGCGCCGTGCTCGCCGGCGAGATACCACGCGATGCCGCCGAGCAACAGGCCGTCTGTCACCCGGTCTGCCGTCGAGTCGAAGAAGGCGCCCCGGCTCGACGACGTGCCCCGGGCGGCGGCGACCGGTCCGTCGAGGAGGTCGGACAGCGCTGTAGCCACCAGCAGCACGGTGCCCAGCACGAGCTGGCCGGCGCCGATGGCGATGGCACTGGCGGCCGACATCACCAGGCCGAACCCGGTGAGCACATCCGCGCTCAAGCCGATCGCTGCAAGGCCCCGCCCGATCGGCGCTGTGACGCTGTCGACGCCCTTGCGGAACCTGCCGTCGAACACCGTCAGCCCCTGTCGCTGGGTGCCGTCGTCGCGCTGGTCTCGATGCCGGCCTGATCCTCGTCCGCAGCGGCCTCTTCCTCGTCGGGGGCGGCCTCATCCTCGTCGGCAGCATCAGGGTCCGAGGCTGTCTCGATCCAGGTCTCGGGATTGTCTTCGACCCACCGTTCCAGCACAGCGCCGTTCAGTGCGTCCACCATCACCAAGCCCCGCGTGTCGGGCGGATCCTCCGCCGAATAGACCAGCACGCGCCATGTGGGGCGGCTCATCCAGCCGCGCCAGCCGAGCTGGGCGCTGGCGTGCCCTACGGCAAAACCGACGTCAGCGACGGCGGCAACCAGCGCCTCGTTCTCGTTGACCGCGAACCGGCGACCCGCAGCGAATTGGTAGATGCCGGCGAGAGCAAGCAGCACGCCGCCCGTGGCCACCCCGGTGTTGAGCAGCACCGCATCGTCGCCCAACGCGAGCGCTGCCGTGGCGGCCCAGACGCCCACCGCAAAGCACAACGCGCCGGTGATCTTGCGCCGCGAATTGTCGGGGAACTTGTACGCGCCGACAAATCCTCGGTCCAGATCCTCCGGAAGCTCGTCGCGTACCTCGCCAAGTTCGTCTGGCTCGGCCATCGCGGCCACGCTACCGGCGCTCTCACACCGGCCCTGCTGCGCCCCAGCCGGCGCCGCGACATCGACGGGGACCCACTGCAACCCGGAACGCAAGGTGCCCGAGGGTCTGGCCCACTGGCTCTGCCAAGCGACACAGCGGGCCGGTCCTCCTATCCAAGAGCCTAGAGCACCACGCCCAGCAGGGCGGCTGCGTCGCTGACTGGCTCGCCGGCATCGGCGGCGGCGTCGATTGCTGCGAGTGCACCAGGTGTGTCGAGGTCATCGTCGAGGCGTTCGCGCACCCGTGCCAGCGCACCGTCGCCACGGCCCGCGGCACGCCAACGTTCGAGACGGCGGGCTGCGTCGGCGACCCGTTCGGGGGACCAGTCCCAATCTGACCGGTAGTGCGCGCCCAGCAGCGCCAGACGCACCGCCATGGGCGCCCAGCGCTCCCTCAGGTCAGCCACGAATGCCAAGTTGCCCGCCGACTTGGACATCTTGACGCCGCCGTGGCGCACCATCGACGTGTGCATCCAGTGGCGTACGAACGGACGCCCGGTTGCGGCCTCCGACTGCGCCCGCGAGCACTCGTGATGCGGGAACACCAGGTCGCTGCCGCCGCCATGCACATCGACTGTCTCGCCGAGATGCTCCAGCGCCAGTGCCGAGCATTCCACATGCCATCCCGGGCGACCGAGGCCCCACGCGGAGGACCACTCGGGCTCGCCTGGCGCCGAACGCTGCCAGAGCACGAAGTCGAGCGGGTTGCGCTTGTCGGGGTCGTCGGGCCGGCCGCCACGGCTGCGCGCCAGCTCCACCATCTCGGCGGCATCGAGGCCGCTCAGCTCGCCGAAGCTCTGTGCGACCGAGACGTCGAAGTACACGCTGCCGCTCGTGCGATAGGCGTGGCCGCTGCGGAGCAGCCGCCCGATCAATCGTCGGATGTCAGCTATTGCCGATGTCGCGCGGGGCTCCGCGTCGGCAGGCAGCAGGCCCAGCGCCGCCATGTCTGCGTCGAACGCGGCGAGCGACCCCGCCGCCAAGTCCAGGTAGTGCACGCCCATGGCGCGCGCCCGTGACAGCAGGTCGTCGTCGACGTCGGTGATGTTGCGCACGCAGCGGGTATGGCATCGCAGGTCGCGCAGTCGGCGTTGGAGCACGTCATAGGCCAGGAACGTGGCAGCGTGACCGACGTGGGTGGCGTCATAGGGGGTGATGCCGCACACGTACATCCGCACGGTGCTCCCCGGCTGCGCGTCGAGCGGCACGACGGCTCGCTGCTGGGTTTCGTACAGCTTCATCCAGCTTCATCGCTCTGCATTCAGAGCCCGGCTCATCGGATCGGCCGGACCGGATCAGTCGGGCACGGTCTCAGCGGCCGGTTGGGCCACCTCGGTGCCGCTCGGCCCGCCGCCCAGCACGCTGATCGGCACGTGATCCAGCCCCACGAGGCGGAGCGCAACCCGCGTCCGGTACCGGGTGTTGAGCTGCATCAGCACGGCAGTGAACGCTTCGATGGCGGTGGCGTTGGACAGGTTGCCGCAGTCGAGCGCTCGTGCGCCGGGCATGCGATCCACGATCTCGGCGATGTGCCAAGTGGCCTCGCGATGGTCGCTGCAGATGAGGATGTCGCCGTGAACCGGCTCGTCGAGATTGCCGAGTTCGGTCGCGGGCACGTGCTGGAGGGCTGCCGCAACCCGCGAGTCAGGCAGCGTGGCCTGCACCGAGGCTGCGACGGAGCCTCGCGGCGGGATGAGCGGAACGAACTCGTCGTCGACGCGGGCCAGCGCATTGGACATGGTGGCCACCACCTTGCCGCGCAGGTGCTCGGCCACGTCCCGTGCCGTGATGGCCGCTGCATCCCAGGGCGTGGCGATCACCACCGTGGGCTCGGCGGCAGCGAGGCTGTTGGCGCCGGGATGGATGCGCAGGGGGCGGTCGGGCCACCGATCCACGATGTTGTCCACCACCTCCATCGACCGGTACTTCGAACGCGAGCCCAGCGTGATCTCGCAGCCGATGTCGGCCAGCCGAGCTGCCAATGCGGCGCCAGCCGGCCCGGTGCCGCCGATGATGCCGATCCGGGTGGGCTCGGCGCTGCTTGGGGGATTCGCTGCTGCGACCCTGTCAGCGGCCCCGTCGGGGGTTGCATCTGCCGGCACGGCGCTCACGGTACGGCCGAGCGCGCCCCGCAGCAATATGACCGGCCGGCTCTCGTCTGGTGGCGCAGCGGTAGCGTCCGGCGATGAACGGTGCTGCCGGCAGCAGCGCGGGAACCCCAGGCGGAGGCGGGCAGATGGCAGGCAGCGGAATTGTGGAAGGCAAGAAGTTCCTCATCACCGGCGTGCTGACCGATGCCTCGCTGGCATTCAACGTGGCCCGTCTGGCGCAAGAGCACGGCGCTGAGGTGGTGCTGACCGGCGCCGGTCGGGGCATCCGGCTCACCGAGCGAGCGGCGCGGCGGCTGCCCGACCCGCCCGATGTGCTGCCGTGCGACGTCACCCTGCCCGACGAGATCGAGGCAGTGCGCGCCGATCTCCAGCAGCGGTGGGGCCGGCTGGACGGGCTGCTGCATGCCATTGGCTTCGCTCCGGAAAGCTGTCTGGGAGGCAACTTCCTCCACGCCCCCTGGGAGGACGTCGCCACGGCGCTGAACATCTCCGCATACAGCCTCGCTTCGCTGACGTCGCCGATGGCGCCGCTGCTGGCCGATGCGAAGGGCTCGGTGGTGGGGCTCACCTTCGATGCCAGCGTGGCCTGGCCGGTCTACGACTGGATGGGCGTGGCCAAGGCAGCCTTCGAGTCAGCGGCGCGCTATCTGGCCAAGTCGCTCGGACCGCAGGGCATCCGGGTGAACCTGATCTCGGCGGGTCCCATTCGCACCATGGCGGCCAAGTCCATTCCCGGCTTTGCCGAATTCGAAGACGCATGGACCCAACGGGCGCCGCTGGGCTGGGACATCACCGACAGCGAGGCGGTGGCCCGCAGCACCCTTGCACTGATGTCGGACTGGTTCGGCGGCACCACCGGCGAGATCGTGCACGTCGACGGCGGCTACCACGCCATGGGCGCCTGACGCCGCTCGCTCGCGTCGGCCCGAAGCGACGACCATTGCCGCACGTCGCAGCCGGCGATGGCTGCGTGTGGAAAACCACAAGAAGTCACGAGACTAAATCTTGTGTGTTTCCTCGACAACGCCGTAGGGTGAGAAGAGCCGGTCACCCACCTAGCGAGTGACCGGCTGGCCCCGGTAGCTCAAATGGAAAGAGCGTTGTCCAGCCAAGGCAATGGTTACGGGTTCGAGTCCCGTCCGGGGCACTTCCTTCTCGTCGATCCACACGGTTGCGGGGACCAAGTGCCACTCTAGCCCCGCCTGCGTACGGCGGCCATCGAATTGCGCGGCCGCTAACTGACGAGTGCTGACTAGCCGAGCCGGGTCAAGGTTTCGCGCTTGCCGAGGAATGCGAGCAGGCTGCCTGCTCGGGGACCGGTCTGCGAACCGAAGAGCACTCCGTAGATGGCCTCGAAGACGACCGGCGCATCGGTTTTCGGGTCGATGCCGACGTCTCGGGCCGCGTCGAATATGGCGTCCTGTATGTCGCGGGCCTCCCATGGGGACAGCTCTGTCAAGCGTTGGGCAAGCCTCGCGAGGAATCGATGTTGGCGTTCGTCGAGCATGCTGCGCTGTTCCGCTGCCTCGCTGACATTGAGCATTCTGAACATGCCGGCGAGGTCGGGGCGGACGCGAATGAACTCTTCGGCTGTCGTCTCCTTGCAGGCGAGCCAATCGGCATCTGCTTCCGACACGTCGCCGTGTATCGACCTCACATGACCGAAAAGACTCATGTGCGGCTGCTGAGTCAGGCTCAAGACGGAATCGAACCGGGCATCGACCGTCGGCACGATCGGAATCGGCGCGCCTTCCTCAGCTTGCGCGACGTCGAAGAGCTGCCGCTGGCTCTCGCTGGCGTCGCTGCCGGCGGCGGATCGCCAGAGCCGCTCATACTCGACGAATGCCTTGGTGAGGCTGGGCACGTCGAGGTCGAAGTTGATGGAGCGCCTGGGCTGGGTTCGCAGCACGAGATAGCGCAGCAGTTGGGGCGGCAGCATCTCGACCAGGCCTGACGAGTTCATGCCGATGCCCCGCGACGAGCTCATCTTGGCGCCGCCCAGCGTGAAGAACTCGTACGGCACGGCCACCGGCACCGGGCACTGGAGCACGTGGCGGGCGAGCGCGGACGAAACCTCGTGTGACCCGCTGGCAGCCATGTGGTCCTTGCCGGCGCCCTCGATCGAGATGCCGAAGAGCTTCCACTTGGCGGCCCACTCCAGCTTCCACGGCAGCTTGCCGTTGCCGCCGAACGGGCTGATGCGGCCGCGGTGCCCGCAGCCCGAGGCCCAGTCCACCAGGTCGGGCCTGCACTCGTACGCCACGGTCTCGCCGTCGTAGTCAGTGGCGTAGGTGGTGCCGATGCGCCCGCACCGCTCGCAGATCGGCTGGAACGGCAGCCAGTCGTCGGAACGCTCGGCCCCGCTGAGCCTGAGGTAGATCTGCCGCACGTCGGCCGCGGCTTGCAGGAAGGTGTCGATGACGTCGTCGAGCCGGCCAGACCGGTAGACGTCGCTCATGCGGTAGAACTCGGCCTGCACGCCGAGCGCGTCGAACGGTCCCGGAGTGTCGCCGACCTGCGAATCGGCGGCGCCGAACCACTTCCCGGTGAATTCGCCGAAGTACGCCTCTGCCATCGAATCGCCTCGAAGGCCCTCGGGCGCCGGGGCCGCCCACAGCGGTTTGCCGAGGTGCTCCACGAACTGCTTGCCGGTTCCGTGCGGGATCTCGTCGACCGCATCCATGTCGTCGCAGCCGTACATGAACGTCGTGTCCAAGCCGCGCTCTCGGGCCACCCGGGCCAACGCGTCATGGATCAGCACGCCGCGCAGCGAACCGACGTGCGCACGGCCGCTGGGCGTCTTCGAATCGTTGATCACGACCTGCGGGGGGCAGCCGTCGAGCGCTTTGTCGATCCAAGTCATGATGTGGGACCCTCGGCCGCACCGGGCCTCGCAACGAGCGGCGAAGCCTAACCAGCAGGGCTCAGTCAGAAGGGAGTGTGCCACTGCGGGGCCCGCCAGTCCGCGCAACATCTGGGACGCCGGCGTCCGGCTCGCCGATCAGGCTGCGCAGCAGATCGTCGAGCGCAACGACCCCGAGCGTGCGCCCTTGTGCATCGGCGACGACGGCGAGGTGGACGCGAGCGCGCTGCATGCGGCGCAGTGCCTCATCCAGCGACACGTCGGGGCCAAGCCGGAGCATCCGGCGCACGAGGCCGCGGCCTGCGGGATGTGTCGCAGCGACCATCCGGTCGGCCTCGGCCAGGTCCGCGGCATCACGCTCGACGAACGCCGCCAGATCGCTGCTGTGCAGCATTCCCCGCACATCGTCAGGACCGCTGCCCAGCACCACCAGCCGCGAGTGGCCCGTTCGAGCGAACTGCTGCTCGACCGTGGCGATCCCGTCAGCAAGGCGCGCCGCCGCGACTTCCCCCGCTGGTGCCATGACCTCGCTGATGGTGGTGGCTTCGAAGCGCAGCGCCCGTTCGAGCAGGGCCACGTCGGTGGGTGCGATGTGGCCCTCGGCCAGCGAGTCGCGCGCCATGAGCGTCAGCTCGGCAGGGGTCGCCACATCGGCCAGTTCCGAGGTCGGCTCGACACGCAGCATGCGGGTCATGCCATTTGCCACCCATTGCAGCGCCCGGGCGATGGGGCGGGCGACGTACAGGTAGGCAGCCATGGGTCGGGCCAGCACCAGCAGGGTGCGCTCGGGCCCGATGAGCGCCAGGTTCTTGGGCACCATCTCGCCGAACACCATGTGCAGCACGGTCACCATGCCCAGCCCGATGCCGAAGCCGACGGTGTGCAGCACGGCGTCGGGAATCTCGACGATCCCGTCCACTGCCTGCTCGATGAGACTGGCGATGGCCGGCTCGGTCAGGCGACCCACCGCCAGCGAGCACAGGGTGATGCCCATCTGCGCTCCCCCGAGCGTGGTCAGCACATCGGACTGCATGCGCTGCGCTGCCAGGGCTGATCGCTTGCCGGTCGCTGCGGCGCCGTCCACCACGGCGCGCTTCGCGCCGATGAGGCCGAACTCGACGGCGACGAAGGCGCCGTTGAACACGATGAGCACCAGGCCCACCGCGATGGCCAGCGCGGTCATGATGCGCCGCGCCCCGCATCAATGTCGTCTTCTTCGGCCACCTCAGCGGGGCTGATGCGTACTTCGGCCACACGGAGCCCATCAGTCTGCGTGACCTCGATATGCCAGCCGTTCCACATGACGGCTGCTCCCACGGAGGGGATCTCGCCCAGCCGTTCGAGCACGAAGCCCGCCAGCGTCTCGTAGGGCCCTGCTGGCACCGTCAGGCCTGCGGCCTCTTCCACCTCGTCGAGCGTGGCCGTGCCGGCAAGCGTCACCGGTTGGCCCGGCCGGCGGAAGGTGAGCACAGCCGGCTCGTCGAACTCGTCGGCAATGTCGCCCACCAGCTCCTCGGCGATGTCCTCCCGGGTGAGAATGCCGGCGGTGCCGCCGTGCTCGTCCACCACCACGCACAGTCGGCACCCCGACGCCGCCATGTCGCCAAGAACGCCATCGAGTTTGCGGCTCTCGGCCACCGCAACGACGGGCCGCATGATCGACTCCACGAGCGTGCGGTCACGCTCGGCCGCGTCGATGCCGAACACGTCGCGGACTTCAGCTATGCCGAGCACGTCGTCAGAGCTTGCGCCGAGCACCGGGAAACGCGAATGCCCGCTGGCGCGAGCCTGCTCCACCAGCTCCCCGAGCGTTGCTGCAGCGCTCACAGCCGACATCGACGTACGCGGCGTCAGCGCGTCGGCCGCATCCTTGCGACCCAGGCGCAGCGTCCGCACCAGCAGATCGGCCTGAGGGTCGCTGAGCGTCCTGCGGCGCGACGAGCGCACCACATATTCCAGCTCGTCGCGGGTCCGCACGATGCGGAGCTCTTCGGTGGGCTCGAGGCCCAGCCGGCGCACCGTGGCGTTGGCGATGCCGTTGAACAGCAGCGTGAGGGGCGCGGCGACGGTGCCGTAAAGGCGCAGCAACGGTGCCAGTGCGAGCGAGGTGCCCAGCGGCCGCGAGACCGCCAGATTCTTCGGGAGCAGTTCGCCGAACACCATCTGGAAGACCGCGGCGAGCGCGATCGCCACCACGGCGACCACCCCGGCCGATGCCAGCGAGGAACCCCAGCCGCCCAGCGCCCATTCGATCAACCGGCCGACGGTGTCGTCGGCGATGATGCCGAGCACCAGCGACGTGAGCGTGATGCCGAGCTGAGCGCCTGCGAGATGGAAGTTGAGCCGCCGCAGCAGCGACCGTACGCCGCGGGCTCGTCGCTGCCCCTGGTCGGCCAGAACGTCGACCTGCGAGGTGTCGACGGCGAGCAAGCAGAACTCGCCTGCCACGTACACGCCATTCAAGACGATGAGCGCGACGACGATGCCGAGTCCTGCGATGAGTCCCAGCGTCATGCCGGTGCCGTGCACCCCCGAGCGCCCCAGTGGCACCGTTCACGGTACCCGCAATCTCCGGGCCAGAGGCCGAGCCCCGGGCCCGAGCGGCCCGTGAGCGAAGCGAACACGAGCGGGCAGCACAGGGCGAAGCCGTGGCCCGAGCGGCCCGTGAGCCCGTATCCAATGGAGATGGGGAACAAGAGCGGGCAACAACAAGCGGCGCGACCAGAAGGTTCCGCAATCCGCGCACTCTTTGGAGAACAGGGCCGCCGGTAGCCTCGCCGGGATGCGGGTGGCTCCACCCACTGCGCCCGCGGAGTCCGCCGCGCAGCCCGATCCCGACGCCATCGGCGCGCGATCAACCGGCACCGACGCTGGCGGCGGCACTCCTCCCGAGGCGATTTCGACCGACGAGTTCAGCGACGAAATCAGCGGCGAACCGATCCGAGCGGACCGTTCTCTGAGCTGGATCCGGCGGCTCGGGCCGCTGCTGCGACGCCAGCGGGCGCGCATCGTCGTCGCGGTGATCGCCGCCATCCTGGCGACGGGCGCGGGGGCCATTGCGCCATGGATCGCCGGCTTGGCCGTCGACGCCGCGGTGACCGGCCTCGAAGGCGCCGGCTCGGGCTCGTTGTGGGCGTTTGTCATCACCCTGGTGGGGCTCGGCGTCGCACGCGGCATCTTCACCTACGCCTACCGCTACGGGCTCTTCTCGATGGGCCACCGGGTGGAGTTCCAGCTGCGCACGCTGCTCTTCTCCCACCTCAGCAGGCTGTCGTTCGCGTTCTACGACAGGGTGCAGACCGGCGAGATCATCTCCCGCTCCAACTCCGACATCCGCTCGGTGCAGATGTATCTGGCTTTCGCGCCGATTGTGTCGGTGCAGCTGTTGAGCTTCGTGGTGGCGATCGCAGTCATGGCATGGATCAGCCTGCCGCTGACCGCCATCACGATGCTGATCATGCCCGCCGTCTACGTGCTGGGGCAGCGGCTGCGCCGCATCATGTTCCCGCTGTCGTGGATCATCCAGTCACGCAACGCTGAGATCGCCACCGTCACCCACGAGAGCGTGAACGGCGTGCGTGTCGTGAAGGCCTTTGCTGCCGAGAGCCGTCAGGTGGAGGAGATGGCTCGGGCGACCCAGCGGCTGCGCTGGGCCAACATGCTGCAGCACAACACCAGAGCGCACTACACGCCGGTCGTCGAGAACCTGCCGAACTTGGCAATGGCGATGGTGCTGCTGGTGGGCGGTCACCTGATCATCGGCGACTCGCTCTCGGTGGGCAATCTGGCCACCTTCTACCTGTACATCCTGCTGCTGCAGGCGCCGTTCCGGTTCATCGGGATGCTGTTCATCTTCGGCCAGCGGGCCAAGGCGTCCGCAGAGCGCATCTTCGAGGTGCTCGATGAGCCGGTGCTCGTGGCAGACCGTCTCGGCGCCATCGATCTGCCGCAGCGAGAGGGCTCGCACCGCGGGCCTTCGGGCGCCGAAGTGCGATTCGACGACGTGCGATTCGCCTATGGCACCGAGACGGTGGGGGGCGTCGCGGGCACTGCGAGCGCCCAGAGCGATGCGCCGCTGGTCTTCGACGGGCTCGACTTGCACATCGGCGCCGGCGAGCGGATCGCAGTCGTCGGGCGTACCGGCTGCGGAAAATCGACGCTCGCCCGGCTGCTGATGCGCTTCTACAGCCTCGGCGACGGCACGATCTCCGTCGGCGGTCACGACGTGAACGATCTCACCGGTGACAGCCTGCGCCGGGCCGTCGGCCTCGTGCCCGACGAGCCATTCCTGTTCTCGGCCAGCATTCACGACAACATCGCCTATGCACGTCCCGACGCCGCCCGGCCCGAGGTAGTCGCCGCAGCCACCGCGGCACAGGCCCACGACTTCATCAGCGAGCTCGACGAGGGTTACGACACCGTGGTCGGCGAGCGCGGGTACGACCTCTCGGGCGGCCAACGTCAGCGCATCGCCATCGCGCGGGCGATCCTCGCGGATCCCGCCGTGCTGATTCTCGACGACGCCACGAGCTCCATCGACGTGGCGCACGAGGCGAAGATCCACGAGGCACTCACCGAGCTGCTCGCCGAGCGCACCACCATCGTCATCGCTCACCGGCTGTCCACGATCAGCTTGGCCGACCGGGTCATCCTGCTGGACGACGGGCAGGTTGCGGCTGACGGCACCCACGCAGAGCTGATGGCCACCGAGCCCCGCTATGTCGAGGTGCTCGCCGCCGGGGGCGACACGAGCGACCCGGACCGATTCGCCACCGCCGACAGCACGCCCGGGGGCAGCCGATCATGGTGATGATCGGCGGCCCCGGCCACATGGGGCCGACTGCGACACAGGCCAGCGCCGCGGCGGGGCTGCCCTTCGCCGGCGTGCCGACCGAGATGCAGGAAGGCGCGAACAAACTGCTGGAGGCCGAGCCGGCCCATCCTGAGCCCGACGTCGATTTCGACCATGTGGCCGGAGGCGCTGGGGGTGGGCGGGCGCGTCCGTTCGGCCTGCGGGACATGCTGGTGCCGCACAGCTGGAGTGTCGGCTTGGCACTGCTGCTGCTCTGCGGGGAGACGGCGGCGATGCAAGCGGTGCCGGTGCTCTTCCAGCAGGGCATCGATCGCGGCATCGAAGCAGGCGACCGCTTCGCGCTCAACATGGTGGTGCTGATCTTTCTCGGCGTTGTCGCGGTCAGCATCCTGCTCAGCCGGCTGCGTCAACGCCTGAACGGGCGCATCGCCGAACAGGTCATGTTCGACCTGCGGCTGCGCCTGTTCAGCCACTACCAGCGGCTCTCGCTCGACTGGTACACCACGGCCAAGTCCGGCGTGCTGCTCAGCCGCATGACCTCCGACATGGAGTACGTGGCGCTGCTCATCAACGAAGGCTTCGTGAACCTGCTGATCCAGGTGCTCACGGTGTGCGTCGTGACCGTGGTGCTGTTCACCTACAACCCGGTCTTGGCGGTGATCCTGCTCGTCGGGATCGTGCCGCCTTTGGTGGCCCTGACGCTGTGGTTCCGGGCCCGCAGCGAGGCGGGCTACGGCGAGATCCGCGACCGCATCGCCGACGTGCTGGCCGACCTGTCGGAGAATCTGGCCGGGATCCGGGTGATTGCCGCCACGGGCCGTCGCCTGGAGAACGCGGTGCGGCACCGCAAGGTGACCGCTCGCTTCCGCGACGCCAACCTGTCCATGTCCCGCGTCCAGGCGATCTACGGGCCCAGCACTGAGGCGATCGGCATTGCCGCCCAGGGACTGGTGCTGGCAATCGGCGGGGCCATGGTGGTGCGAGGCAGCCTCACCGTCGGGGAGCTGGGCGCGTTCGTGCTGTACGTCACCAGGTTCTTCGCCCCGATCCAGCAGCTCGCGCAGCTCTACAGCACCTACCAGCAGGGTCAGTCCGGCCTCCGCAAGATCAGCGAGGTCCTGGCGACTCAGCCGACCGTGCGCCAGCATCCCGATGCGGCGGAGCTGCCGCCGGTGAGCGGCCACATCCGGCTCGAGAACGTGTCGTTCGCCTACGACGACGATGCGGCGACCGCGGGCACTGCTGGCAACGGCAGCAACAACACTGCCGGCGACGGCAGCAGCAACACTGCCGGCGACGGCAGCAACAGCACGGCCGGCGACGGCAGCAACAGCACAGCCGGCGACAGCGTGAATGGCGATGCAGACGAGCCGCGACAGTTGCGAGTGTCGTTCGACCCGCTGGGGATGGGGCCGGCGGCGAATGGCGATCACGCAGAGCGCTACGGCGCCAGCCGGCCATCCATCGGCGATGCCGAGGGCGTCATGGCCGGCGGCGACGAACCGCTCGAAGATGACCCTCCCGAAGTGCTGAGCGAGGTCAGCCTGGAGATCCGCCCGGGCGAGACCTTCGCGCTGGTCGGGCCGACGGGCGCGGGCAAGAGCACGATCGCCAAGCTGATCATCCGCTTCTACGACCCGACCGAGGGGCGCATCACCATCGACGGCTGGGACCTGCGTGACGTCACGCTGTCGTCGCTGCGCAACCAGCTCGGCGTCGTTCCCCAGGAGCCGTTCCTGTTCCACGGCACTATCCGCGACAACGTGGCCTTCGGCCTGCGCGACCGTGCCGGCAGCGAGGCCGACACGCATCTCGACGCCGACATCGACGCGGCGCTCGACCTGGTCGGACTGCGCCGGTTGATCGACAGCCTGCCTGAGGGCGCGGACACCCAGGTGCACGAGCGGGGCGTGTCGCTGTCGGCCGGCGAGCGGCAGCTTTTGGCGCTGGCCCGGGCGTTCGTGGCACGGCCGCGGGTGATCGTGCTCGACGAGGCCACGTCCAGCGTCGATCTCAGCACTGAGGCCGAGATCGAGGGTGCGCTGGACCTGCTGCTGGAAGGCCGCACGGCTGTTCTCATTGCACACAGGCTGGCAACTGCGATGCGGGCCGACCGCATCGCCGTGATCGACGAGGGCGGCGTGGTGGAGTTGGGCACCCACGACGAGCTGGTGGCGCTGGGCGGGCAGTACGCCGGTATGCACGCGACGTGGATGGCACACGCCGGCGAGGGCCGCGGCGACGAGACGTGAGCAGTTGTGAGTGACGCCCAGCCTCAGCCCGCAGATCAGCCTTCAGCCCAGCCGGCAGTCTCCCTGCGGAATGTGACCGCATCCTTGCGGAATGTGTCAGTCGTCTACGACGGCACCACCGTGCTGGGACCGCTCGACTGGCAGATCGCTCCCCACGAGCGGTGGATCGTGCTGGGACCGAACGGATCGGGCAAGACCAGCCTCATCAAGATCCTGTCGCTCTACCGCTTTCCCACTACTGGCACCGTCGAGGTGCTGGGCGAACGATGGGGTGCCGTCGATGTGCGCGAACACCGGCGGCGCATCGGGCTCGCGAGCTCGTCGCTGCGCGACCAGTTCCGACCCAATATCAGCGCCCTCGACATCGTGATGACTGCGCGCTACGCCGCGTTGGAGACCTGGTGGCACACCTACACCGAGGCCGACCGGTCAAGCGCGCGGGCATGCCTGGAGCGCGTGGGCGCCGGTCCCTTGACTGATCGGGCGTTCACCACGCTGTCGTCGGGTGAACAGCAGCGCGTACAGCTGGCCCGCACGCTCATGGGCCGTCCGGAGCTGCTGCTGCTCGACGAGCCGACCGCCGGTCTGGACCTCGCGGGCCGGGAGCAGCTCGTGGCCAGTCTGGAATCGCTGGCCGCGGACCCCCAGACGCCGGCAACGGTGCTGGTGACCCACCACACCGATGAGATCCCCCCGTCGTTCACCCACGGGCTGCTGCTGCGCGACGGTGTGCCGCTGGCGTGCGGCCCTCTGGGCGACGTGCTCACCGCCGAGTCGCTGTCGGAGTGTTTCTCGCACAAGCTGAGGCTCGAACGGCGCGATGGCCGCTGGCTGTCATGGGCGGTGGACTAGCCAAAAGGAGGCCTGCGAGACTGGCGGCATGAGCGAGCACGCCAGCACAGGCATCACCGAAGGCACTCCGGAAGCGGCCGCGGACATCGAAGCGCGGATCACGGGCTACTTCGATGCCTGCACCAGCGGCGACGCGGCGGCAGTGGCAGGGCACTTCACCGATGACGCCGTGGTGTACGACACCAACCATGCGCCGGTGCGAGGTGCGGCGACGATCGGGCGCTTCTGGTCGCGGATCGCCTCCAAGTGGCACGGCGCGTCGTGGCACTGCGAGCGGCTGGTGACCGACGGTGACACCGCCG
>JAJDZE010000162.1 GCA_022824805.1 Acidimicrobiia bacterium
GCTCGGCGGAGTCGTAGTCGGGAAGGATGCGTGTGGTGTGTTGTGTCATGGCCCGCAACGTACGAAGGGGCTGTCACAAGTCCGGTTGGAGCCGGGTACCGCAACGTGGCATAATTGTAGTCATGACGACGGAGTCACTGCGCACCGTGAAGGACCGCTTTTCGGAATTCGTTGATCGGGTCCACAGCACTCACGAGAGGATCTTCATCACTCGCAACGGCATGTCTGCTGCGGTACTCATGAGTCCCGACGATCTTTCCTCCATCGAGGAAACGCTGGCGATCCTGTCCGACCCCGATTCGATGAAGGAGATCGCCGAGGGCCTGCAAGCTCTGGAGAGCGGCGATGTGGTGCGAGGTGTTGACGCCGTACGAGCGCTACGGCCTCAATGACCGCCGCACCCTATGAACTCGTCGTTACGCGGCCTGCCTCCATCGATCTCTCCGACCGGCTTCCCGAATCTGTGGCATCGGCGGCCATCGAGCTGATCACCGGCTCACTGATCGATGCTCCCCGGCGCATCGGAGCGGCTCTGCGCGACGAATACGACGGGCTCTGGAGCGCCCGGCTCGGAACGTACCGTGTCATCTATCGAATCGACGACGCGAATCGGCAGGTCGAGGTTGTCCGTGTTCTTCACAGGCGCGATGCGTACCGGTCCCGGAGTTCCTAGGGATGCCCTCATGTGGTCACACGCAGACGACAGCCACACCACCGGGCCGGGTGTCACATGAGTCAGGCGCAGCCCTATCGAGCTGTCACCGCAGCCCTAACTATTTCGCAACCAGAGTGGGCGCGTGGTAGCGGGCGGCGCGGCGTGTGCCAGCCATCCGGAGCGCGCCCGCGTCGACCATCCTGCGCAGCAGGCGCGACGCTTGATCAGGCGAGAGTCGGCACAGCTCGGCCGCTTCTGCGCGCCCGATGGATCCGTGCTCGGCCACGAAGGTCAGCACCATCTGTTCCTGCTGGATCGGGTCGAACCCGCGGGTGCGCACATACCCGGCCGACTCGCCCAGCTGCCGGTAGAGCTCGGCGGCGAGGTGATACGTGCGTCCCTTGCCCTCACCCCGTGATTCGAGCAGTCCACGCTCGACCAGGGCATTCAGGACTGAACGAGCCCCCTCGGCTGCGATCTGCAGCAGTTCGCCTGCCCGCCCGGACGTGATCCGGCTCTCGGCACGCACCTCATGCAGCACTTGCAAGGTCTGGAGATTGAGCGCGTTGTCGTCGCGGGCCGCGACGGCGGCGAACGCGGCAAGCTCCCGATCTGCTGCACCTGCCGGCATGCGGGCCTCCACCCAGGCTCGAGTGGATCGTGAATAGTCTGGCTGCGGCCGGCCCAGCGCAAGCTGATGCCGGTAGACGCGGTTGACGCCGCGCCCCGTCCGCTCCACGAGCCCGGCTCGCTTGAACGCGTCGGCGATGAGCGGGTTGCGTGCCTGCGGCGGCGCTGTCAGCAGGTTGTCGACGGTGATTCCCTCAGGGAAGCCGCCTGCACTGCTGACCGACAGCGTGGTTCCCTCGATGGCCACTCTGACCTGCCCGTTGAGCGAGTAGTCGCGGTGGACGAGGGCGTTGGCAATGAGTTCTCGCACGGCGATCGGGGAGTAGCGCGGCAGGCCGAGGCGGAACAATCCGTCGTCGATTTCTTCCTCGGGGTTGTGGCGGTTGACGGCGTCGGCAAGCTCGAGCATCGCTCGCAGAAGCGGTGCGGGCAGCTCCTCGTCGGCAATGACGGCATCGTGGTCGTCGAGCGCCTGAAACACCACGGCGTGTGTGGGTGCGAACGTGGCCAGGACGTCTGCGGTTCCGAACAGGAGTGCCGCTCCGAGCGTCAGTGTTCCGTCCACGGTGCGGAGCCCGAGCGAGCACAGCAGGTCGTGGTCGGACAGTTCGGCCAGAATCGCATCGCCGCCTGCGGCTGCGAGACGGCGGAAGCGATCAAGCTCGGCAGCGTCCAGGTCGCCGACCGCAACGTCGGACAGCGCCAGCGCCGACATGTCGCGCACCCCCAGCGCCGAGGCTCGGGCTTGCGCCTCGTGGGGCAGCATGGGCAGGCACAGGGGCTTGCCGTCGACATCGATTGCCCGGCGTACGTAACGGCCCGCGGTCGTCGCAACGACGGTCTGCGCCTTGGGCACACGCACTGCCACGATGTCGCGATCGTCGAGTTCTTCAACGGCAACTTGGACGGCGAGCGAGGGCGATGTCTTGTTGGCCACGAGCGCCTCGACACGCGGACTCTGCGTCGAGTCGCCATGCCGCGGCGATGCCCCGACGATGGTTCCGTCGTTGGCAACGCCGATCAGGAGCCAGCCGCCGTCGCCATTGGCGAGGCACACCGCAGCCTCGGCGAGCTCGTCGTCGTTGACTTCGCGCTTGAACTCGACGGTGTACGACTCCCCGCCGGAGACCAGCGCTCGAAGATCGCGTGGCACCACGCCAAGATTATACGCATCTCTTTACATTTTACGAAATAAGGCATCTTTGTTTATATAACTTTGCAAACCGGCCGCCACCGTCGGTGCCGAGGCCGTCTTCCGCCCCCAGTTCGCGCCGAGCTACTACGGCTCAGCTCATCTTCGAACGGTGTCAGTCGTGGGGGAGGGTGAAGCCGACGCGGTGGTCTTCGGTGAGGTGCAGGGTCTCGCTGATGTAGGGGAATTCGTCGAGGGCTCTGATCCAGCGTCGTGTGCCTGGCAGCGCGAACGTCATGGAGCGCTTGTCGCTTGCGGCCGCGAGGCCAGACTTGACGAGGCGGGCGCGGTAGACGCTGACGTATCCGCTGGTCACGTCCATGCGGCGTGCAATGTCGGTGAGCTGCGATTCGCCGTCGTCGTGGGACATGGCGACAAGAAATCGTCGCGCAGCGGCGGGCTGATCTCGCCACAGCGGTGCGATGACCAACTGGCCGATGTGCTGTCGAGCTGCACGAGCGCCCTCGACGACATCGCTCAAGGCGACGGCAGTATCGGGCTCGGCGGCAGCTTCCCAAGAGTGGAAGCCGACCAGTTGCACCATGAACGGGTAGCCGCCAGCAGCCTCGGTGGCGTGATCGATCGCCTCGGGCGACATGCGGCCGCCTCGTTGGCGGATGGGCTCAGCGCGTGCCGTCCGTCGGAGCGAAGGGGTTGGCCGAGCGCATCAGATGCCGCCGGCGGCGGGTCTAATTTCGTTGACGTTAGCGCTGTTGTTGGACTTGTTGTCTTTTGTTGTCATTGTTGGACCACGTGTCCCCGCGAGCGATGTCGTCCGCACCAGTGATAAGGGTTCCAAAGTCACAAGCCGTGGCGCTCGGCCAACGCCGAGACCTCGTCAGGGTTGAGCGGGCCTGCTTCGGCCTCCCACGCTTCGAGGAAATCGCTGAGTGCCTGCTTGCGGTCGTGATCGGCTGCGAGCCGCCGTAACGCCTCACCCACGGTGGCCTCCCGACCGCCGAACTCTGGCGCGATTCGCTCAAGCAGCAGCCGGGTCTCCTTGTCGAGCCGCACCCTTGCCCCCATGACGCCGCCGACTGTGTTGGGCGACTGTCTGGCCGTTGCCTGATTTTCACGGCCTGAGCGCTGGGTGGCCTGCGGTGCTGTCGTAGTCGTCACAGGCGGTCGTAGGCTGACGCCGTATCCCCCCAGTCGCTTCGGTGGCTGGGTGCAGGGCCCGCTTCGGCGGGTCCTTGCGTTTTGTCGGCGAGCTGCTGGACCGGCGAGGAAGTAGTTGTCACAGCTGGCCTCTACCGTGAGGGTGTGGCTGACCGGTCGGCGATCGAGTGGACGGAGGCGACATGGAACCCGACTACGGGTTGTGATCGCACGTCGCCGGGGTGTGACAACTGCTATGCGCTGACGCTGTCGAAGCGGCTCAAGGCGATGGGGTCGCCGAAGTACCAGAACGACGGCGATCCCCGCACGAGCGGGCCGGGCTTCAGGCTCACCCTGCATCCCTCGTCGCTCGATGCGCCCAAGCGCTGGGCCGCGCCCCGGCTCGTGTTCGTGAACTCGATGAGCGACCTCTTCCACGACGACGTTCCGCTGGCATTCATCCGGCAGGTGTTCGAGGTGATCCGCGAGACGCCCCAGCACACCTACCAGATGCTCACCAAGCGAGCTCAGCGGCTGAGCCGAGTGGCGGGCGACCTCGACTGGCCGTCGAACCTGTGGATGGGCGTCAGCGTCGAGACCCGCCGCTACGCCTTCCGCATCAACCATCTGCGCAAGGTCCCGGCGGCGGTGAGGTTCGTGAGCGCCGAGCCGCTGCTCGGCCCGCTCGGCGAGCTCGATCTCGACGGGATCCATTGGCTCATCGCCGGTGGGGAGTCCGGTGCCAATGCTCGGTCCATGGCATTGGATTGGGTGACCGAGCTCCGCGACACCTGTACCTCGGCGGGCGTGGCGTTCTTCTTCAAGCAATGGGGAGGCAGAACCCCCAAGGCCGGCGGCCGGGAACTCGAGGGCGAACTGTGGGACGAGCTGCCGCTGCAGGTCGCGAGCTAGCCCCGTGGCGGAACCGACCGGTGTCCTCTGGGAGCGCGACCCCCACACGGCGGCAAAGCACGCGCTGCTGCGCCGCTACATGTCCGCGTGGTTCCCGATCATGGCCAAGCAGTTCCGTGATGTCGGGATCACCTTCCTCGACGGCTTCGCCGGGCCGGGCGAGTACACCAACGCGCAGGACAGCTCGCCGCTGATCGCGATGGAGCAGGCGCAGCGGACCGAAGTGACCCGGTGGCGAACACAGACTCGGCTCGTGTTTCTGGAGGCCCGAGCTGGGCGCGCCGAGCATCTTCGGAATGTTCTCGACAGCCGCCACCCCCCTGCCGACAGACCGTCCCGCTTGATGCTCGATGTCCGCAGAGGCAAGTGCGTTGACCTCTACGAGCAGGCGATCGCCGATGCGGGCGGCTGGAGCGGTCCCGTCTTTGCGAATCTCGACGGCTGGGGTGTCGACACCGACTATTCGATCGTGCAGCGAATTGCTCGGCAGCAGTCATCCGAGGTGCTCGTCACCTTTCAGGATCAGTTCTTCATCCGGTTCGCCGATGGCGAACAGGAAGCTGGCGAACGTGTCTTCGGTCACAGCGGGTGGCGGGCTGTCGATCAGAAGCTCACAGCCGAGAAGGCGCCGTTCCTCGTGAACCTCTACCGACAAGGCCTGCACGATGCCGGATTCGACTACGTGCTGATGTTCCAGATGGTCGACGAGGGAGGGCACTCGCTGTATCAGTTCTTCGGCGCGACCAGCGAGGTCGCGGTCGAGAAGTTCAAGGACGGTCTCTGGGAAGTCGATGGCGTCTCCGGCCAGCGATTCAGAGACCCTCGCGATCCCCACCAGATGGCGTTTGACATCCGCGAACCTGATCTTTCCTCGCTCAGGAACACTGTTCTGCGGTTGCTCGATGAACGGGAGCACAGCATGGCGGAGCTGCGCCAGCACGCCCTGCGGGAGACGATCTACAAGAAGACGCACGTCTCGGCAGCGGTCGAGACGCTTGTCAACCAAGGCAAGGTCGAATGGGCGCGCAACGGCAGGTCTCACGCCGATCAGGTGCTCCGTCGAGCATCCCGGCTGTTCTGAGCAGCGCAGTCGCTCCCAGCGCACCCGAGTCGGTCAGATGTAGCAAGAGCTGTCGACGCAACGGCGCGACACGCGTGATGCAAGCACCAGGACGATCATCGTGTAGTGCCGCGGACCAAGCTGAAGCCCGGGTTGATCGGCTGGTTCGCGCCCTCAGCTATCGAGGCAAGGATGTTGCCCGGGCTGCGAAGGTCAAGGTTGATCGATGCGTAGTGCTGGCCATCGTGGAGAAGTCGCAGTATGTCTGCGACGCTGAGTGCGCCCGCGATGGCACCTACGAACGAAGCAGCGGCCGTGGCGCCAGCCAGATCAACGACACCGCAGCGGGCGTCGCTTGGCCGCGCGCCTTGGTCGATGCGCTGCCTGATCTCGGCCTCATAGACCGGAGGCTGTCGGCGTTCGGCCAGTTGTTCGTCGGGGAACGCTGATGCCGGTGTGAGTTCCGAAGGGAACGAGTGGATGAGCATGTCGAGGTAACCAGATGGGCCAGCGCCGAGGCCAGCGTCGACAACGCAGTCGAACTTGTCGCCCAAGGCGCGCCGCGGCTCGGGCTTGTCGAATCCAGCGAGTGCCACCTTCGGCTCGCTTACGTGCGGGATCATACGTTCATCGAAGCGCCGCTCGACCAAGCGGGTTCGGTGGCCGAGCGACTCCAGACGCTGCTGGACGACCCGGCTCTTGAGTCGGCCTACGTCCGATCGGCTGGTCAGCAGACCTGTGGACCGGTTGGCTTCGACGATCACATCGAAATCAACGAGATAGACCTCGAGTTCCTCCGGATGCTCGTAGGGGAGGCAGCCGAGATTCCAAGCGTTGGCTTGGCCGAGGTGTCCCAGTCCGAGCAGCCAGAGATGACTCGGCAGGTATCGGAGCGCTGGCCCTATCGCCTCGGTCGACCGCCAGTTCAGATCCGGTCGCCACAGCGAGAGCCCGACAGATCGACGACCTGCCATCGCTGCGCCGCGCATGTGCTGAAACGCTTCCGAGACGCCGAGGGCTCCAGCTACGACACCGGCGAGCGGGGTCGCCGCGGCAGTCGAAGGTTCGTACATCGAGTCGCTCACGCCACCGCACCAGCCGTGCCACACCAAGTTGAGATGCACCTGAGAACGGGCGATGTTTGACGAAGCGGGTGCGGCGACCCGCAATGCAGCACGGTCCGGCTCCAGCCGATCCACGACGGAACCTCCGAGGTCGCGGACCGCAACCGAGAGGTTCCGTCCGAGCGCCCACGGCAGCGACAGTTCGGGGTCCTCATCTATGACGACATGGACACCGCCGAGCATCGCGCGGCTCCCGGTGTTGACTGCGGTGAGAAGCGCAGCCTGCGCGGCCAGATCGTCCGCAATGCGCCCGCCCACTTCAATCTGAAGTACGAAGTCTTCGAGGATGCGGTATGCGTCGTTGACATCCTGCGCATCATCCGCATCCAACAGGGCCTTGACCGTGCGGTGGAGCTCGCTGCGACTCAAGAAGTTCATCGCCACCACCTCAACGACAGCCGCTCAGCGGCTTCGCGTCCCAACCATGCTGACCATTGGCCGTTGCCGTGGTACTGGTGAACGCCGACATCACGGGGTCTCACTCGACTGCTCGCATAGTCCGGAACGATCAACGCAACGTGCCCGACGGAGGCGATCATCGGGTTCGCCCGGTCGATGGTGCTCTGTGTCACGGATCTGCGAGGGTGAGTATGAATGTCCGCAATGACCCTGAGACGGCGCGCCTCGCAGACGTCCCACAGCTTGCTGAAGTGTCGCCCGTCGAATCTGATATCGCCCCGCAGGCACGCCGGGTCGAGGTCGTCGAAGTACTCGATGTGGGCCACGCGCGGCGACTCCGAGCGTGGTGCCAGAAGAAACGCGCCTGATTCGCGCTTGCCCCCGCCTCGCTCGCCGAGCTCTCGGATCAGCGTGCGCCACTGGCTGCGGCTCAATTCGACAAGCGGACGAGCGGCGGATCTAGCCATCGGCATGCAGAACGCTGTGAACCCGACTGAGGATGAACCCGATGCCACGACCAGGGTGCCATGTGTCCTGAGGATGCTGACGTGCCCACTCAGAGTGGCCTTCGAGGGCGACGCGGTCCCATGGTGCGTAGGTCGCTCGGCCGTTCTCCCAGTCGGTTCGAAAGACGTGTTCGGCGAGCCCGCCCTTGGGCCGCTCGTCAGAGGCAAGCCAGTCATCACGTTCGAGATCCCACAGCGAGCCCGTCGGCGCCTGCTGCGGGTATCGCGTTAGGTCGAGACGGAGTCCGTAGTTGCCGGGCGAATCGTGACGGGCGGCAGCGAATACAACAAAGACGGCGACGGGCCAATCGAGCGAGATCAACCGCCAACGTCCGCCATCGACGCCGCTCCGAAAGGCCGGCGAGTCCAAGGCAGCGCGCAGCGCACGTTCGTCCGGTGCCATCGCCTGCGTCCCGCTAGCCCGCGTAGCGCTGACGAGGTACTAGATCGAAGTCAAGCTCGCATCTGCCGTCAACCACCAGCGATCCGACATGGGTCTCGACATCGGGCCACTCCTCTTGGCCGCGGAAGGCGAGCACATGTCTCGGGACCTCCTCGCGCGACAGGTTGAAGCCGGCAGGGCCGACAGCCCAATCGAAGACCCGCATGACGCGGATCCCTGGCGGCACCGTTCTCTCGTGCTGTTGCCCGTTGAAGCGGACTCGCACCTCGACGCTTCGGCAGCATCCACGATGCACATGGCACCGGTGCGTGACCCCGCCGTCCGACAGCCGAGTGTGAGCATCCAGCGGATCGTCGTGATCCGCCAACCAGAGCATCTCATCGTCCGCAGCGCCTTCTGCCGTGAGCAGGTCACCCACGTCGCTGTCGGGGCTGACGGTGACGAGCCTCAGCTCAACGGTGTCCTGCGCATGCACATAGACCTCGATGGCCTCGTCCGGGGTTTCCTCGTGCTGTGTAGCCATAGTTCGTCCTTCCTGTTACGGTTTTCTATGAACTTCAGTCTAGAGCATAACAACAGAAGAGTTGCGTCAAGTGGCACGACGTAGCAAACTCCGCAACAGACCCGTTGAAGGGGACCGAGGGGGCAGGCATGAGCGAAACCCACGAGGTGTTGGCGCGCGCACGAGCGCAGGCCCGCTACTCACAGGACGATGTCGGCGCGGCGATCGGGGTCAACCGCGCGATGGTCTCCTACTGGGAGACAGGTGCCCGTTCGCCCAACGATCGGCAGCTGAGCGCGCTGGCCCGTCTCTATGGCCTCGAACTGCTCGACCTCGTGGAAGGCCGCATCACCGAACCCCGCGCCGACGACCTAGCTGGCCTGCTGCTGCGGACTGAGTCCGGCGTCGATCCAGGCGCTGTACCCGGGATTCGCGATTTCGTCCGGTTCCTGGACCGCTTCGCTGAACTCGCCAAGATCCTCGATGCGCCCATACGCGGCCTGGCCCAGAGCCCGTTCGTGCATCGGCAAAAGTTCACCCAAAAGGATGACATCCGCCGCAAGGCCGAAGAGGTCCGCGGCTACCTCGGGCTCGGCACTGCGCCCATCACGGACCTCGACCCGGTCTGCGAGACACTCGGCATCACGCTCTACAGGGCGCCCTTGGGGCCTGACCTCGGTCGGGCGCCTTCCGGGGCCTTCCTCAAGCACCCGGAGATCGGCTTCTCGATCTTGGTGAACCTCGACATGACACCGGGTCGTCGCCGGTTCACCGTGGCCCACGAACTGGCGCACGCGCTCTACCACAGCGACGAGACGAATCAGGTGCTCTCGACCGGCGGCACACCTCGCGAGGGCTTCGCCGACGCCTTCGCCGGTGAGTTCCTCATGCCGAGCGAAGGGGTCCGCCGCTTCACCGAAGAGGCCGGTCTGCCGCCGCGCCTCACCGACCCGGTCGACATCATTCACGTACAGCGGTACTTCAAGGTGTCGTGGCCGACAGCGTTGGTACGGCTTCGGCAGATGAATGCCATCACGCAAGACACCTACAGCGACCTCAGGTCGTCGATCCGTCCTGTCGCGCTTGCTCGGGCACTCGGCTACCCGATTCACCCTGAGGAGAACGCCCAAGACGCTGAGCTGTGGCGGATACGGCGCTTTCCCAGGTCGTTCCTGCGGCTGCTGCGCCAAGCCGTCGTGTCGGAGATCATGTCGCCACCGAGCGCGGCAGCGTTCGCGGGCCTGCCGATCCCGAGCCTGGTGCAGGTCCTCGGCCAACCGCTGGGAGACGGAGAACCAGAAGTACCCCGCCTCGAAGCCGAGTTCAACGAGTTTGAGGTCACGGGCGTTGTCTGAAGGCACACACATCCTCGACACCGTGGTGCTGATGTACTTCTTGCTTGCTGGGCAGGAAGGTCTGCTCGGCAAGCTGCTTGGCTGGCCCTTGCAGGTACCGACGACGGTCTACGACCCTGACGATCAGACGTCGTCAACGCAGACGTCCGCGCAGCCGGAACTGCTGTCGGAGATGCGAGATGTTGTGCGGCACTACGAGCATGCCGCTGAGCAGGCTGAGGATGCCGAAACCTCTGAGCATGCGGCTCAGTCGCTCCGGCGGATCAAGCGCGTCGACGCTCTCCATGACGAAGGCTGTCTCACTCCGGTTGAGATGTCAGCGTCCGAGCGGCCCCTGGCGGCCGGACTAGTGGGACGGGGTGCGGCCGAGTACGGGCTCAAGGTGCCGTTGGGGTCTGGTGAAGCGGCCTGCGTCGCGATCGCGTACGAGCGAGGCTGGACGATCGCAACCGACGACGCCGCGGCGCTGCAGGTGCTTGAGCGACTGTACGACGGCCAGAACTATCCCTACGAGCGCATCCGCAAACTGCTCCGCCGCGCTGCAGAGGACAGCCACGTCACGCCCTCCGAGGCCAACCGGCTGCACGCCGAGATGCGCTCGCACGGCTTCTGGGACTCCGGCCGACCCTGTCCCGAAGCCTCGTGACGCTGTCGCTATTCGAGGGGTCGCCAGACTTGACAGCGCCGCCTGCGCGTCGCTACCTACAGAATGGGGCGGTTCGTTGGGAGGATGGGCGTGGCGACTGACCTTGGTGAACTGCAGAGCAAGCTCTGGGAGACGGCCGACCAGCTGCGAGCCAACTCTGAGCTGAAGTCGTCCGAGTACGCATCGCCCGTGCTGGGGCTCATCTTCCTGCGGTATGCCGACCAGCGGTTCGCCGCAGCCACCGAACAGGTGGGCGAGGGCAGTGAGCGTCGGAAGATCGGCCCCGACGACTACAAGGCCATCGGAGCGCTGTACCTGCCCGAGGAGTCCCGCTTCGAGCGGTTGCTGAACCTGCCCGAGGGCGCTGATCGCGGCAAGGCGATCAACAAGGCCATGGAGGCGGTCGAAGAGCACAACCAGGACCTCCGTGGCGTGCTGCCGAAGGACTACTCCCGCATCCCAGACGACATCCTCGGCGAGCTGCTGCGACTGCTGCAGACGCTGCCCGATGCCATCGAGGGCGACGGGTTCGGGCTGATCTACGAGTACTTCCTGGGCAAGTTCGCCCTCGCCGAGGGGCGCGGCGGCGGCGAGTTCTTTACGCCGACCTCGATCGTGCGCCTCATCGTCGAGATTCTCGAGCCGTTCCACGGCAAGATCTACGACCCCGCCTGCGGCTCGGGCGGCATGTTCGTGCAGTCGGCACACTTCGTGGAGCGGCACCGCGACGACCCGAGCCGGGAACTCTCGATCTACGGCCAGGAGCGAGTCGCCGACACGGTCCGGCTGGCCAAGATGAACCTTGCCGTCCACGGTCTCGGCGGCGACATCCGGCAGGGCAACACCTACTACGAGGACCTGCACGACTCGTTCGGCCAGTTCGACTTCGTCATGGCCAACCCGCCTTTCAACGTCAATGGGGTTGACAAAGCCAAGCTTGAAGACGATGCCCGATTTCCCTTCGGCTTGCCTACATCCGACAACGCCAACTACCTATGGATTCAAACCTTCCATTCGGCGCTTAACGGCACAGGTCGGGCTGGCTTCGTCATGGCCAACTCCGCATCAGACGCTCGCGGCAGCGAGCTTGAAATCCGCCGCAGGTTGATAGAGGACCGCTGCGTCGACGTGATCATCGCCGTCGGGACCAACATGTTCTACACCGTGACATTACCGGTGATGCTCTGGTTCTTCGATCGCGGAAAGCGGGGCACCGACCGCGAGGACATGGTGTTGTTCATAGACGCACGTGGGGTCTACAACCAGATTGACCGAGCCCACCGCGATTGGAAGCCTGAGCAGATCGATTTCCTTGCAAACATCGTCAGACTTTGGCGCGGTGAAGAAGTCGAATTCGAAGCAGAGGGAGAAGAGCTACTCGCTGACATGATGTCACAAGGCACCTACGCAGACGTAGCTGGCATATGTGGCTGCGCAACGCTCCAAGAAATTGCAGATCAAAACTGGAGCCTCAATCCAGGGCGCTATATCAGCGCTCCTGCAATGGAGGATGGTGTCGATATAGGACAAGCCTTGCCGCCGCTAAGAAGACAGTTGTCGGAACTCACGGAGCAGGCTGACCAGCTAGCGACACTAATCGCCAGGAGTCTCGAGACCTTCGCATGATGCAGCTATCGCACCTATGTAGGGCAATCGTCGACTGTGAGCACAAGACGGCACCCAAATCTGCTGACGGTACTGGGTATCCCCTTATTCGGACTAGCGACATTGGACGCGGCCGACTCGATCTTGCTAACGCTCATCGAGTTGATACGGCGGCATATGAAGCTTGGACTCGCCGCGCTGTGCCGCAACCTGGCGACTTGATTTTGGCGCGCGAGGCTCCGGTCGGGAATGTCGCAATCGTGATGCCTGACACGGAACCTGTGCTAGGACAACGAACAGTCCTCATCAGGCCAAACGAAGAGTTGGTGGATGCGCGTTACTTGACATATCGTCTGCTGTGCTATGACGTCCAATATTGGATGAATGCAGTGGCGAATGGAGCGACAGTTCCTCACCTTAACGTCGAGGACATTCGGTCTCTGCCTATTCCAACGATGCCACCGCTCTCTAGGCAACAGGAGATTGGGACGGTTCTGTCTGTATTCGACGATTTGATCGAGAACAATCGACGTCGGATTGGAATCCTAGAGGAAGTGGTACGGCTGCTCTATCGAGAGTGGTTCGTTCACTTACGGTTTCCCGGTCATGAGGATACTGATCTTATTGACTCTGAGCTCGGTCCTATTCCAGAGGACTGGTCTGTAGTTGAATTCGCGAATCTCGTCTCGGAAGAACGCGTGACCGTGTCTCCTGCAGATATCCCGAATGGTGCTCCCGTCGTCGGGTTGGAGCATTTGCCGCGACGTTCAACGACACTTCGGAGTTGGGAGGACGCGTATAACGTTGGAAGTAGACGCAAGAAATTTGAAGAGGGAGATATCTTGTTCGCCAGGATCCGTCCCTATTTCCACAAGGTCGTTGATGCGCCGTTTATGGGATACGCGTCCACAGACGCAATTGTGTTCCGGCCAAAGTCTGTGGACCTTCGTGTGCGAGCGTTGGCTGTCGCTGCGAGTGATGATTTCGTCGGTGTTGCGACTGCCACCTCAAACGGCACGAGAATGCCCCGAGCCAACACTGAGATACTGCTGTCGTACCGAATTCCACACCCGACGTCGTCAGTCGAGGAAGCGTTCAGAGACGCAGTAGGACCGATGGACACGCTTCGAAAATCCCTCGCCGAACAATCCAGACGTTTGGAGGAAGTAAAAGAACTGCTTCTACCGCGTCTCGTCTCGGGTGAACTCGACGTCTCGGATCTCGAACTGGATGTGGAAGCTCTAGTGGTGTGAGCCTTTCCGGTCTGACCGAGGATGAGCTGGTCGAGCAGCCGGCACTTCAGCTGCTGACGCAGCTCGGCTGGGAAGTGGTCTCGGGGTTCGACGAGGCACTTGGTCCCGCTGGCACTCTCGGCAGGGATTCGCAATCAGAGCCCGTCCTCATTCATCGACTTCGGGATTCACTTCGTGCGCTGAATCCGGCGCTTGATGACGGCGCCCTTGGGGAAGCGATCGACCAGCTCGTTCAAGATCGATCTGCGATGGATCGCGCACGGGCCAATCGGGAGGTTCACGAGCTGGTCCGCGACGGTGCGAAGGTCGAGATCGCCAACGACGACGGCGCTCAGCAGACCGTCACCGTCCGCTTCGTTGCGTGGGATCGCACCGATGACAACGACTGGCTTGCCGTATCGCAGTTCTGGATCGCGGGTGACATGTACAAGCGGCGTGCCGACGTCGTGCTGTTCGTCAACGGCATCCCGCTCGTGCTCATTGAACTCAAGGTGTCACACAAGAACGTCCACGACGCTTACGAGGCCAACCTGCGCGACTACCGCGACACGGTGCCGCACCTATTCTGGTTCAACGCCTTCGTCATGCTCTCGAACGGCGCCGACACGCGTGTCGGTTCCACCTTCGCCCCCTGGGGGCACTTCGCGGAGTGGAAGCGCATCGACTCGGAAGGTGAGCAGGGCATCGTGACCCTTGAGACGGCGCTGCGCGGCACGTGCGACCGATATCGGACGCTCGACCTCGTCGAGAACTTCATCGCCTACACCGAGCGTCCCGGCGGTCTGGTGAAGGCGCTCGCCAAGAACCACCAGTACCTCGGCGTGAACAACTCGCTCGAAGCCCTGCGAGAGCTGCGGCAGCGCGAAGGCCGGCTCGGCGTGTTCTGGCACACGCAGGGTTCGGGCAAATCGCTGTCGATGCTGTGGTTCACCCAGAAGGTGCTCCGCAAGGAACCCGGCAACTGGACGTTCGTGCTGGTCACCGACCGCAAGGAGCTCGACGAACAGCTCTACGAGCAATTCGCCGACTCCGCAGTGATCACCGCCGGTCAGCAGGTGAATGCCAAAGACTCGACCCACCTGCGGGAGCTGCTGGGCCAGGACCACCGCTACGTGTTCACGCTGATCCACAAGTTCATCCCGCCCGAAAAGGGCCAGCAGATGCCGGTGCTGTCCGAGCGCGACGACATCGTGGTCATCACCGACGAGGCGCACCGTACCCAGTACGACACGCTGGCCGCCAACATGCGCCTAGCCCTGCCCAACGCCTCCTACCTCGGGTTCACCGGCACGCCGCTCATCGCTGGCGAGCAGCAGGCAACACGGCGCGTCTTCGGCGACTACGTGTCGATCTACAACTTCCGGGACTCGATCGCCGACGGCGCCACCGTTCCGCTCTACTACGAGAACCGCACCCCTGAGCTACAGCTCACCAACGACGACTTCGACGACGAGCTCGAAGACCTGCTCGAAGCCGCCGAGCTCGACGAGGCCCAGGAGGGAGCGGTGGCCCGCCGCTTCTCCCGGCAGTACGAGCTGATCACACGACAGCAGCGCTTGGAAGAGGTCGCCGCCGATCTGGTCCACCACTTCGTCAACCGGGGCTTCCGGGGCAAGGCCATGTACGTGGCCATCGACAAGGCCACGGCCGTGCGCATGTACGACCTAGTCGAAGCCGAGTGGGCCCGCCACGTGGCCGAGCTCGAGGCCGAGCTGGCGGGCACGCCGGAGCTCGAACGGCCGCACCTGGAGTCGCGCATCGAGTTCATGCGCAGCACCGACATGGCCGTGGTGGTGTCGCAGGCGCAGAACGAAGTGGCAGACATGGCCGACGCCGGCCTCGACATCGCCAAGCACCGCAAGCGGATGGTCTCCGAGGACCTCGACTCGAAATTCAAGGACCCCGACGATCCGTTCCGGCTGGTGTTCGTGTGCGCCATGTGGCTGACCGGCTTCGACTCGCCCTCGACATCGACGGTCTACCTCGACAAGCCGATGCGCAACCACGTGCTGATGCAGACCATCGCCCGCGCCAACCGGGTGTTCCCGGACAAAGACAACGGCCTCATCGTCGACTACGTAGGCGTATTCCGGAACCTGGAGCGGGCGCTGGCGACCTACGCGGCGGAGCGGCCAGCCGACGATGGCGGCTCGGGAGTTGACTCGGCAATCCGTCCCAAGGACGAGCTGATCGCCGAACTCGAAGCCGCGCTCGTCGAAATAGTGGAATTCTGCGACGCCAACGACATCGACCTTCACGATCTTGAGTCGGCGCGGGGGTTCGAGTTCATCGCACTGCAGAAGGCCGCCGTTGAGGCGCTGCTGGTCGACGAGGAGACCCGGCGCCGATACCTCGCCTTGGCACGGCAGGTGCGCAAGACGTTCAAGTCGCTGCTGCCCGATCCCGAGGCGATGGCCGTGACGCACCGGGTGGCGGTGATCCGCACGATCGCAGCCAAGATCGAGTCATCGTCTGAGGCGCCCGACATCAGCGAGGTGATGGACTCGGTCTCGGACCTGCTCGACCGGTCGGTCGGTGCCAAGGAGTACATCATCCGCTCGGCTGGCGGTGCCGACCCGCTCATCGATTTGAGCCAGCTGGATTTCGATCAGCTCGCATTCCAGTTCGCAGCCAACAAGCGCACAGTCGCCAAGGCAATGCAGAGCGATCTTGAGGAGCGCCTCGACGAAGCTGTGCGGAAGAACCCGATGCGCCTCGATCTCGCCGAGCGATTCCGGCAGCTGATCAACGACTACAACGCCGGCACCCACAACCTCGAAGAATTCCTGCGTCGCCTCAAGGCCATCAACGACGAGCTGACCGAGGAAGAGCAGCGGGCTGTCCGGGAGGACCTGAGCGAGGCCGAGCTCGCGATCTTCGATCTGCTCACCAAGCCCGACCCGGAGTTGACTGAGGCTGACGCCCGCAAGGTCAAGGGTGCCGCGAGGCTGCTGTTGGAGCGCATCGAGGACAAGCTCGTCCTCGACTGGAAGAAGAAGCAGCAAACCCGCGCGGCTGTGAAGGTCGAGATAGGCCTTGCCCTCGACCAAGAGTTGCCCGAGGTCTACGACGGCGAGCTGCTCGATCGCAAGGTCGACAACGTCTTCGACCACATCTACGCCAGCTACTTCAACGAAGGCGGCAGCGTTTACGAGGCACCCGAGGCCGCATCTGGCGCCACCAGCGCCGCGGCCGTGGCCACACTGCCAACCGTCGCCGAAGAGGTCAGCAACGACTTGGTCGAGCTCGCTGGCACCGATCCGGAGGTCCGGGCGCTGCTCATGGAGCAGTTGCTCGGCGCGCACGCCACGTGGGCACGCCCAACCAACGAATTGCTCCGCGGCGAGACGCGTGAGGTCGAGTGCAAGCAGACGGCCAGGTGGAACGTTCGGGAACGGCGCAAGGACCGGGCAATGGAAGAGGTGATCGTCAAGACCGCCGCCGGAATGCTCAACGACCACGGCGGCACGCTGCTCATCGGCGTGACCGACGACGGCGACCCCGTCGGTCTCCACGACGACTACGCCCAAGTCAAACCTCCGAACGCAGACGGCTTCGTGAACTGGCTTGACACCCTGTTCGAACACCGCCTCGGCCACGCCGGCGCCAACCGCCTCGCCATCCGCATGGACCAAGTCGACGGCCACGACATCTGCCGAATCGACATCCCCGCCAGCTCCCGCCCCATCTGGGTCAAGAACCCCAAGGGTGCGGACACCCTCTACCAACGCCGCAACAACTCCACCCGTGGCATCCCAGCAGACGAGGTCGACAGTTTCCTCACCGACCGCTTTGGTCAACCCACTACCTAAGGTCGGCGTCGAAGTGTCAGCGGTTTAAGTGTCATACAGTCGACTTCGTTCCAGGCGTAGCTGATTCCGATGGTTCTCATCTGAGAGGCCACTCGCGCCAACAAGCGTCATTTCGTCCGTCGAGCTAAGGCCAGGATGAAGCTGGGTTTAACTATTGACTCGGACTGCGCCCGGCCACTGCTGCGTTCAGACGTGCTTTCGTCAACAAGAACACTCTTGCAGCTACCAACAGCAGAGTAACTATGAGATGCGCAGCCAACGCTACAGCAACCCCCACCGTGACCAATTCTGGCCAGCCACCCGTAGTGATGGCCGTTGTTAGAGATGCGCAAGCCGTAACGGTTGCAATTAGTGCGGCGTACGCCGAGTTCGCCCCCAAGACTTCCAAGAGGTGAGCGTATTCATTGGCGCTCTTTCCTGTTTCCGGATTGCTTTCGGCCCACTCTGCTGCACGGTTAAGCAACTGAACGCTCAACTGAAAGAAAAATGCAGCGAAGATACCTGAAAGCGTTAGCAATCCTACGGAAATTGTGGGCGAAATGCTAAAGCCCACAGACGACGCTGTCACACCAGCTGCAATTGGCACAACAAACTGCTCAAGAAAATCACGCTTGCACAGTTTCGTTGTCGATCTACGAAGGGTCGCGAAATGGGTGACGACTACTGGCCTAAGATCTAGCAAGGATTCTGTTGCCACCACTGAATACTACGGCGACGGGCGCATTTGTGTCAAGGCGTTTTGCAGCTCGCGGCTTAGCTCCGTGGATGTGGCGCCCATATTGTCTTCAACTTGGATATTGATTTCCATCGTCATTGGATGACCTCCTTCGTGCTTCTCTAGGAGGAATGTTCGGTGGCTACCATCCGGCATACACACAGTAACCTTAACTTGATCAAAGGACAAACCCGCGAACTCGACTATCTGTTTTCGATTGTCATCAGTCGGATCGTCCAAGAACTGCTTGATCGGATCTCGACGGAGTCTTCGGTTCCGTCTACTTGGAATCGCGAGTTCAATTCGGCCGATTTCGGATGAGCCCCACTGTGCCGCACTCGCAAATTCATTATCAGGACGGAGGTCATATTTTATGAGTGTGACACGCTCGATTTCATCTGATTCTACCGCTTGACGTAGTGCATCTTGTGGCACAAACGGGGTCATTTCAAGGTTGAAGTCCATTTTGGCGAATCTGCTACGAAGGTACTTTTCGATCAGGTCTTTGCGGCCATTACCGTGAGGGATATGAAGTACCGCGAGACCAGATCGCTCTAGGCGAGGTAAATCGAACAGGATTGCAGAACGCATGACTTCAGAATGGTCAGGTGTTCGAAGAAAAGGCATGTCACCTACCTTTTGGATGATTGAAGCGATTCCTGACCTACCCGCGAGTAGCGATGCTCCTATGCAATCTGAATGTGATGAATGTGATAAGCCTAATGTCGATTCGTAGCGGACCTCCACGTCGCGGTTGTCGTCCGAGACGTGGAGGGTGGACATCATGTTCGCAATCGAATCTCCGAGCCATGTGGAATGTAGGTCATAATTTCCGAGTAGCTCATAGGCGCCAGTCTGACCCATTCGGCGGATGCGAACGCTGTATAGGGCGGCGCGATGCGGCATTGGAGAAGCTCCGAAGATTCGCTTGAGACTCAGGACGCTACTACATATGATAGAGCGGGAAGCTGTTTTCGCCCCAATGTGGCGCTTCGCATTCATGCTGGGAGGCGTGTCTGTGACCGTCGTGGGTCTGACTCGGTGCTTCGCTGGCTTGGTGCCTTGCAAACGATCTGTCGGCCTGCG
>JAJDZE010000005.1 GCA_022824805.1 Acidimicrobiia bacterium
GCTGGACGGCCGATCTCGTTGACCCCCTCACCGGCGAGACCGGCACCCTGCGGCTCGTCACCGACAACGGCCCGTGCTTCAAGTCAGGGCGCTTCGCTGCCTGGATCGCATCCAAGCGCCACATCGCCCACATCCGCACACCCAACCGCGCCCCGTGGACCAACGGGGTCATCGAGCGTTTCTTCGGCGCCGCCAAACACGAGCACCTCTACCGCCGCGACATCACAGACAGCACCGAGCTCGCCGCCCAGGCCCACGCCTACCCGACGACCTACAACACGATCCGGCCCCACCAAGCCATCGCCATGGCCCGACCCATCGACCGCTACCGACAAACCCCGACCACCCAACCACCAGACGACGAAACCGCCCCGAAAACTTGACACGGGACACCTGCGCCGCTGTGGCATCTGTGCGGAACGGGGTCGCTCGTAGTCTTGGGTCTGTGGAAGCCAGAGGCGACGGCGAGCGGCGCAGCTATTTCGTTCGCACCTACGGGTGCCAGATGAACGTGCACGACTCCGAGCGGATTGCTGGCCTGCTGGAAGCCGACGACCTGGTGGCCGCACCCACGATGGCCGACGCCGACGTGATCGTGCTCAACACCTGCTGCATCCGCGAGAACGCCGACAACAAGCTCTACGGGCAGCTCGGACACCTCAAGCGCCTCAAGGAAGAACGGCCCGAGGTGCAGATCGCCGTCGCCGGCTGCCTGGCGCAGAAAGACCAAGACCTCGTGCGCCAGCGGGCGCCCCACGTCGACGTGGTGTTCGGCACGCACAACGTGGCCCGTGCTGCCGACCTGCTGAGCGAGTCCCGCGTCTCAGGGCCGATGACGGAGATCCTGGCCGAGTCCGACGAGTTCCCTTCGGCGCTGCCGGTGCGACGGGATGCCCAGCACGCTGCATGGGTCACGATTCAGATCGGCTGCGACAACACCTGTGCGTTCTGCATCGTGCCCTCGGTGCGAGGCCGGGAGATCTCCCGGCCGTTCGGCGAGCTCATCGACGAGGTGTGCCGCCTAGCGGCCGACGGCGTCAGCGAGGTGACCCTGCTGGGCCAGAACGTCAACAGCTACGGCCGCGACGTGACCCTGGCACTCCGCCGTGCAGACGGTGCGCCTGCCACGGACGGTCCCGTAGATGTCGCGTGGCGTGCCGGCGAGGTCTGGGCCGACGGGCGGCGCACGGCCCGGCCGCTGTTCGGCGATCTGCTGCGGGCGGTCGGCGCGGTCGACGGCATCGAGCGGGTGCGATTCACGAGCCCGCACCCGAAGGACCTGCGGGCCGACGTCATCGCGGCCATGGCGGAGACGCCGGCGGTGTGCGAGCACCTGCATCTGCCCGTGCAGTCCGGAAGCGACGACGTGCTGAAGGCAATGCACAGGGGCTACACCGCCCAGCGCTACCTGGAGCGACTGGCGGCCGCCCGTGCCGCCGTCGACGACCTCGCGGTCAGCACCGACATCATCGTGGGCTTTCCCGGCGAGTCCGAGCGCGACTTTGCCGACACGCTCGAACTGGCTGCAGCTGCCCGATTCGACAGCGCGTTCACGTTCGTGTTCTCGCCGCGGCCGGGCACCGAAGCCGCAGATATGGTCGACCGGTTAGTGGCCCCCGATGTCGCGGCCGGGCGCATGGAGCGGCTGCGAACCGTGATCGAGCGATCAGGTCGCCTGGGCAACGAGCGCAGGGTGGGTCGTGTCGAAGAGGTGCTGGTGGAGGGACCGTCCAAGCGAGATCCGGGCACGCTCACCGGTCGCACCCGGCAGAATCGCCTCGTGCACTTCGCCGCCGCCGAGCCGCTGCGAACCGGCACCTATGCCCGTGTGCGGGTGACTGCCGCGGCGACTTTCCACCTCAGCGGCGAGCTCATCGAGGTCATCGCCCCGGCGCGACACCGCACTCGCATCCCGGTTGCCGCCCGCTGAGGCGCTCGCCATGATCGGCGGCGTGGATTCTCTGCCGTCCAGTGATGCCACCGCCGCGTCGTCGCGGGACACGCCGCGCAGCCGGCGAACCCTCCGCGCCGGTGCGACATGACCGGCATCGAGACTGCGAAGGTGTCGATGCGGCTCGTATGCGGGCGATCCGTCCGCGCTGGTGCGGCATGACCGGACTCAGCGCCGCAGCCGCACCGTTGGTCATCGTGGGCCCGACCGCATCGGGTAAGTCGGCGCTCGCGCTGGAGTTGGCCAGACGTGCTCGTTCGGCATCGCCGAAACCGGCTGCCGTCGAGCTGGTGACGGTCGACTCGATGCAGGTGTACCGGGGCATGGATATCGGCACCGCCAAACCCACGCCCGCCGAGCAGGCTGAGGTGCCGCACCACCTCATCGACCTGGTCGATCCGGCAGAGCGGTTCACCGTCGTCGACTACACCACTGCCTTCGAGGCGGCCATGGCCGGTATCGCCGGCCGCGGCGCTGTGCCGCTGCTGGTCGGCGGCACCGGCTTGTACCTGCGCGCCGTCGTCGACGGGCTGACGCCGCCCCCCGAGTTTCCGTCGATCGCTGCCGACCTCGAGGCCGAAGCTGCTGCAATCGTCGATGCGGCAGCAGCCCCGGGCGAGATCACCTGCGGCGCGGGGGCAGCAGGGGCGGCTGCGGACGACCCCGCTGCGGTCGGCGGCGACGCCGGTGCGGCCGTCCTGCATGGGCGCCTCGCCGAGTTGGATCCGCTGGCCGCCTCACGCATGGAGCCGACCAACCTGCGCCGGATCGTGCGGGCGTTGTCGGTCTGCTTGGGCTCGGGCCGGCCGTTCTCGTCGTTCGGCCCCGGGCTGCAGAGCTATGCAGCGGTGCCCTACCGAATCGTCGGCATCGAGATCGACCGAGAGACGCTCGACCGACGCATCGCAGGGCGCTATCGGCAGCAGATCGAGGCCGGCTTCGTCGAAGAAGTGCGCCGGCTCATGAACGACCACGCGGCGCATGAGGCGGAGTCGCCAGTCAGTGTGCGCGACCGGTCCTCGCGCGCGCCATCCCAGCCCGCTGCACCGCTGTCGCGCACAGCCGCTCAAGCCCTCGGCTACAAGGAGCTGCGGGCGCATTTGGCAGGGGAGTGCACGCTGGCCGAGGCACTCGACGTCGCCATCGCACGCACCCGGCGATTCGCTCGCCGCCAGCAGCGCTGGTTCGCCCGCGATCCCCGCATCACCTGGATCCCGCACGGCAGCCCTGCCGAAATGGCCGACCGGATAGAGCAACTTGAACCCTGAAGGCCTGCGGCCGCGGCAAGCCTGAAGTTTCAGTCGAAGACTCAGCCGAGGCGGGATTCGACCATGTCGAGGGCATCGTCGGTCAGCACTGCAGCCACCCGGACACGATCGGCTGCAGCAGGTCCGTAGAAGTCGCCCGGCGAAACGAGAATGCCCACCTCGCTGAGCAGCGTGCGAGTGAACGTCCACGCATCGCCGTCGGGCGCCGCGGCCCAGAGGTAGAACCCGCCGCGGGGCAGCGCCGGCTCGGGACCGAAACGGCCCACGATGCGCGCGAGGCGCTCCAGCCGGTTCCGGTATCGCTCGCTTTGAGCTGCGACATGGTCCTGGTCGGCCAGCGCTGCAACCGCCGCCGCCTGCGCGGGGCCCGGCACCATGAAGCCGGCGTGCTTGCGAACCTCCCGCAAGAAGTGCACCAGCTCCGGATCGCCGGCGTAGAAGCCCACCCTCACTCCGGCCAGATTCGACCTCTTCGACAGCGAATGAACTGCGACGACGCCGTCCACCTCGGCCCGCACGGCCTCGCTCGGTGCAGTGCTGTGCTCGTCGCCGCCGGCCTCGCCGCCGCCGTCTTTGCTGCTGGCCTGTGCGCCGCGGATCGTGGCCGCCGAATTGGGCGTCAGGATTGTCCTGGGCGGTCCGTCCCAGGTGAACTCGGCGTAGCACTCATCGATGAAGACCGGCACATCCCGTTCGCGTCCCCAACGCGCAGCGGCATCGAGATCATCAAGGCCGCCGGCGGGATTGCCGGGTGTGTTGACCCACAGCACCAGAGCCCGCTCGGTGTCGGCATCGGAGATGGCGTCGAGCTGGATCGACCAGTGCTCGTCAGCCGGCACAGGCACTGCCCGGCAGCCGGCCAGCTCGGCGCCCATCGCATAGCTGGGATAACTCACTTCAGGGAACAGCACGGTGTCGCGCTCGGGTGTGCGCAGTCGCAGCCAGTGGGGCAGCCCGGCCACGAACTCCTTCGAGCCGATCGTTGCTGCCACCTCGGTACCGCTGTCCACCTGCACACCGAGCCGCGCCGCGCACCAGCGCGCAGCA
>JAJDZE010000059.1 GCA_022824805.1 Acidimicrobiia bacterium
GGTCTTCGACCCGTCGATCACGCCCACCTTCACGCCGTCGCCGGTGTAGTCGTTGAAGTGCCACACCTCCGCCCCATGAGTCCGAACGGTGCGGCTGACGACGTCGCCATTGTCCTTGAACGGCTGGGGCATCACGCGTGCGCGTGTCAGGCCGTCCTGCTGCGCCAGCGATCCCAGCAGGCTCGTCGGCACGTACGCCTCGACGTAGTCGCCCACCACGTTCGCCGGCGTCACCCCGTTGTCGGCGAGGAACTCGAGCACCCCGTCGCCATCGCCGTCGAGCTGCATCGTCAACAGCACACGGCGCTCGCTCGCCGTGGAATTGTCGCTGACCGGCGGCAGCGTCGCCAGCACCGCACCGATCGCATCGAAATCGCCGCCCTGCTCGGCGACCGCCAACTCGCTGAGCTGTGAGCCCAGGGCGGGATATGCGATCGCCGCAGCGCCCAGCCCCTCGCCGGGCTGCGGGCCGAGCCCGGTGCCGGGCCCGAGCGTGCCCGGCTCCAAACCTTCGCTCACCTCTTCGGTGATGTCTGACCCCAGCAGGTCACCGGGCGACTGCGCTGCCACTGCGCCGCCGCCGAAACCGAGCACTGTCGCTGACATCGCTGCCGCCAGCACGACAGCCAGCAGCGACCGTCGTGTCTTCCGCCGTCTCGGACCGTGTGCCATGTGAGATTGCTCCGCGCGCTCAACCATCGGTCGACCCATTGACGCCAATAAGGGTACCAGTAGTCCGCGGCACGGCACCGCCACTCCGACGAAGTCGAGCAAGGAGTCAGCAATGAGGGCTGCGGCGCTTCGGAAGCAGGGTGGGGCGCGGGAGGGTGAACGCCAGCGCGAGCGCGCACGCGTTCGAGGCGGCCGCCATCGAGAACGTCCAGCCGTAGCCTCCGGTGGTCTCGAGCAGCAGTTGCGCCACATAGGGACCCACGGCGGCGAACGATCCCGCTGTCGCGAAGAAGCGACCCACGATCGCCCCGGCGTGGGTGCGGCCGAAATAGTCGGCCACCAACGCCGGGAAGACCGCCACGCTGCCGCCGTAGGACAGGCCGAAGGCGATCGCCGAGGCGTAGAGCAGCGCCAGCCCTTGGGACATCGCGATGCCGACGAACGACAGCGTCTCGGTTGCCAGCGCCAGCATGACGGCGCGGCGACGGTCGATGCGATCTGACAGCGGGCCGGTCACGATTCGCCCGACGAGCCCGCCGACGCCGATGGAGCTGATGACCCCCGCCGCCCACAGCGGCCCCACGCCGAGGCTTCGTGCGTACTGCACGCCGTGCGCGAACGGCACGAACACCACCACGAACGTCAGCGCGAACATGCCGAAGATGCGCCAGAACACCGAGCTGCGCCACGCCTGGGGAGCGGTCCACGCTGTCTGGGGATTCTCGGCGTCGGGCGCACTGGGCGGGGCGGCTTCCACAACGAACCCCGCCGGCCTCGACACGACCAGCGAGCGTGCGAGCGGCCGGTCGGCGGGGTCGAGCGTGCGCCCGTCGGGACGCTGGCCGATCGACTCCGGGTCTCGCACGAACACCATGGCCGTGACGGCCATCAGCACGCCGCCCGTCACCGCCATCACGGCGATTGCCGTCCGCCAGCCGAACTGGGTGACGAGCCATGCCGCGATCGGAGGCGCCACGATGCCGCCGGCGCTGCCGCCCGAGCCGACGATGCCGGTTGCCAGGCCTCGCCGCTCGGCGAACCAGCGCACGACCGTGGCATTCGCCGGCACCCATGACGACGACATGCCCAGCGGCGCGATCACGGCGAGGCCGATGAACACCAGTGCCAGGTTCCCTGCGGCTGACAGCACCAGGTAGCCCGCAGCGAGCAGAGCGGCGCCTGTGGCGATGACCTTGCGCGGGCCGAACCGGTCGGTGAGCTGCCCCGTCCATGCGCTGGCGACGCTGTAGGCGAGGATGTAGGAGGCGTACGCGAGCTGGAGCCATGTCGCCGACCAGCCCTTGTCGGCGCTCATGGCGCCCTCGAAGGCGCCGTAGCTGAACTGGATGCCGTACACGATGAACAGCACCCAGAAACCGGCCCACGCCACGCGCCAGCCATGGAACGGCTGGCCGATCAGTGGAACCACGAAATGAACTTCATGTGTGTGGCATGCCGCGCGACGCGGCAGCCGCTACATGTCGCCCGGCGTGATGTAGAACCAGATGGGCTGCTTCTCGCCGGCGTCTGCCATGGCCGTGCGCGCCGCCATGATGGTGCGGCCCGCTTCGGTGGAGGTGAAGAACCAGCGAGCGCCGGCCCACGCCGCGGGAGCATGCTCGGCGAGCGCGAGGGCCGCCGTCTCGTAGTAGCCGCGGATGTCCTGGGCCACCCGTGCCGGGATGCCGGGAATGCCGGCCTCCTTCCAGGGCGTGCCCTCGGCGACATTGACGAACGACTGCACCGCTGCGGGGATGTCGTCGGCGCTCACGGTGCGGCCGGCGCCCACCCGGTTGCCGAGCTTGGCAACCGCCCGTTCATAGGCAGGCCGCAGGCCGTTGGCCTCGTCGACTGCCGGGTGCAGGCTGGGATCGTGGCGCGGCGGCAGCTCGCACGACATCGTGGCGGCGCCGTCGTCGTCGATCGTCTCGGCGAACTTCTCTACCACCGGCTCGGGCGAGGAGAGCAGCCCGAAGGCGTGGGCCAGCACCCGGTGCTGGAAGTCGGCATCGTTGGGCTTGCCGAGCGGGCGCCCGAGCGGGAATTCGCACCAGAGTCCTCGGGGCGGGGCAGTGCCCTGGATGTGGGTGCCGATCGAGCCCAATGCCACGGTGGCGATTCCGGCTTCCTCGAAGACGTGGGCGAGCGTACTCACGGTACGCGTGCACAGCGGT
>JAJDZE010000172.1 GCA_022824805.1 Acidimicrobiia bacterium
GCGCTGCGCGACGCCCTCGGCATGTCCGGCGCCGACCTCGCGCGCCGCATGGGGGTCAGCCAGCAGCGAGTGCCGGCGATCGAACGCGGTGAGCAGGACATGACCATCAAGCTCGACACGCTGATGCGTGCGGCTCATGCACTCGACTGCAAGCTCGTCTACGCGCTTGTCCCCCGCACCAGCCTCGACGACATGGTCCACGATCAGGCACGACGACGAGCAACCGAGCATGTACGCCGCGTCACGCAGCACTCCCGACTCGAGGATCAACAGCCCACCGACGCAGACCTCGCCGAGCAGATCGAAGAACTCGCCGCGGAGCTCGCCGAGCGACGCGGACTGTGGAGCGACGCTCAGAACCAATGAGCGATTGGCAGTTTCCCCAAGACAGCGGACATACCCCGCTGTCCGAAGAGGACCGACACGGTCTCCTGCTCAGTCATATCGCGACCCGCGACGACCTCAATGACGCTGAACAGCGCAACATCACCAAAGCACTCAGACGCCGAGCGCCCTCCGTCGACAAGCTCCTCGACGACATGTACCTGCGTGACCTGCACAAGGCCATGTTCGGTGACGTTTGGGAATGGGCAGGCAAGTACCGGCAGCGCGTCACAAACATCGGCGTCGCTCCGACCCACATCGCCACGGACTTGCGGATGCTCACAGGCGATGCCGCAGAATGGGTTGCGCGCGGGCACTTCGAACCCGACGAACTCGCCGTGCGCTTCCACCACCGGCTAGTCACCATCCACCCCTTCCCCGACGGCAACGGCCGACACAGCCGTATCAGCGCCGACTACCTCGCTCAAGCGCTCGGACGCCCGCCGTTCAGTTGGGGCGACCGCCTCCAGCTGGAGACTGACGCGCTCCGGCGGACATACCTCACCGCGCTGCGCACCGCGGACCGCGGCGACATCTCCCCACTACTCAGTTTCGCCCGCAGCTGACTCATGGCACCCAACAACCCACGATCCCGCTGCGTGATCTCGGGAGCAACCACCGAAGCTCAAGTGGCCGTGACCAGTCCGGGCCGCGTTGGAGTTGCTGGCCGATAATCGCTTGGACCTACGATTGGACAGGGTTGGGTTCCGCGGAGACCGATGACGATGACCGAGGCGAGAGCTGAAACGGCGCTGCTGACCGCAGCCGACTTGCTGCGGCTCGACAGCTCCGGCGTACGTGGCGAACTCATCGAAGGAGTGTTCTGCGAGACGATGTCGGCGGGCCAGATGCATGGAGCGATCGTCATGCGGTTGGGCGCGCGACTGGTCGACTTCGTGGCGCCTGCTGGCCTCGGCACCGTGGTCGGCTCTGATTCGGGAGTATTGCTCGAACGCGATCCCGACACAGTGCGAGAGCCCGACATCGCGTTCACTTCCGCACGGCGGCTGGCTGTCGGGCAGGAGGTGCCGGGGTACGCCGAAGTCGTGCCGGATTTGGTGATCGAGGTGGCCTCGCCCAGCGAGCGCCGTGGCGAAACGCACGACAAAGCTCGCATGTGGCTCAGCTTCGGCGTGCGGCTGGTGTGGGTGATCTATCCCGAGTCACGCTCGGCCCGGGTCCACCGGCTCGACGGGCCGGTCGAACTGCTGGCACCCGAGGCTTCGCTCGACGGACACGACGTGCTCCCCGGTTTCAGCTGCCCCATCGCTCAGATCTTCGCCGAACCCGACGATTGAGGCAACGCTCCCCTGCCGTGACCCGGTGGGGACGTGCACACTTGGAACTCGCGTTGGCATGACCGCCGCACGCATACAGCCGACCAACGCGGAGCCGTTCGTGGCGGTCTCGATGTATGCGCGCTGGCTTCGCCCGCACCCATCCACGAACAGTACGTGGAGCGTCGGCTACTCGGACGGATCGGCTCACCGGATCATCTCGGACCTGTCCGCCTTCATCGGCAACACCGACCCGGCCACGCATCGCATCGTGGCCGCCGGCGACCTGAACATGATCTACGGCGAACTGGACAAGTACTCCCAGAACCACGCGGCCAGAAAACAGACGGTTCTCGACCGCATGGACGCCCTCGGCCTCAGATTCCTCGGACCCCAGGCGCCCAAAGGCGGCCGACGGGCCGACACGACACCAGCAGACCTACCTTCGGACACAAACAACGTGCCACATATCGAACGAACCGCCAGACACCGCAGACCGCCACCAACCAGCTCGACTACGTCTTCGCGTCACGCGGATTCCACAACCAGATCACCGTCCGTGCCCTGAACTCGCCCGACGAATGGGGCCCCAGCGACCACTGCCGCATCCTCATCGAGATCGACAGCGGCTGACTGCCGGTGAAGCGAGTTCTCCAATCGGTAGTTCGGTGCGGAACCGGTGTTGGACAACATGCTCAGCCTCGGTGAAGCCGAGTGGGCGAGCGGATCGTCGAGACCAGCGACGTCACCGGCCTCCGAACACTCGCGCCTCAGTGGGCACGAACCTCCCGCAGCAGGCGAATTCGCGTCTCTTGCTGTCAGCAGGTTCCACCCGCAATCGCCAGCAACCAGCACCAGATGAGCACCTGCAGCATTCCTGCGGCATAGGCCACGGGCAACTGCCGGCGGGTCAGCAGAAGATGGCCGAGGACCAGCGACACGAAAGTGCTTCCGGCTGCAAACAACCAGCTGAGCGCAGTGCCGGCGGACTCGTGCAGGCGATCACACGGGTCGATGATGAAATTGCCCGTCCATGCCAAGAGGACGAACGCTCCGTACGCGACTACGGCCGTGACGAACGCCCACACGAGCCACGGGAGGCCCTCCACGGGTCTCGGAGCCTGCACAAGCAGATCGTCAAACGGCTCGTCCGGCCGGTTTCCCGTCGCTTCGCCCACGCCGTCCAGTTTGCGATGCGCTGGCGAACCCTGCCCAGCGCAGTCAGTCTCTTGCAAGGGTCCAGATGCGCTTGAGCGGGAGTTCGGCTTGCAGTTCCTTGTCGAGCTTGTCATAGTTGCGGAACACGGCGTCAATCACGTCATCTGCGTGCCATACCTGGACGCGGAAGAACTGGTTGCGCATCTCACTGCGAGCGGCACGGTTGACGCCTCCCCACGCGACCAGCAGGCCTTGGTCGGTGCCCTGTCTGCTGAGCACGCCGTCGAGTTCGCGTACGACCTTGACGTCGACCGGTGAAGGGCTGGACTTGACTTGCACAACGAGGCGCGGGTTGTCTAGACCGAGCGGCCCCGACCCCGCGAACACGTCGATTCCTCCGTCGCGGCCCGGCGGCGAAACGTCCACTGTGAACCCCTCAGCCTTGAGAAGCTCGCCCACGAGTCGCGATAGCGCGTGGCCGCCGAAGTTCTCTTCTATGTGGCTACGTATGCGATCTTTCTGAATCTGTTCGAGATCAATATCTGATTCCGTCGACTCCGCTTCGTCGCCGCCCCCCGCAGACGAAGCCGTGCCTACTTGGTCAGTCGCTGCGCTGACTGGCACGGCACCCGGGTCGTCGCCCGTCGCCAGAAGTCGATGGAGCCTCCTCTTGCCGTCGTTGCGTGTGATCGTGCAAATTGTCAACAGCGAACCCAGCGAATCGAGCAGATCCCTCTTGACCGCGGTGCGTGGAACATCAGATCGCTTCCAGTCAACTGTCACGACATGACGCCAGTTCGGGTCGGGCTCGTCGCTGTTGTACCAGTACGGCTCGGTCACGATTCCAAGTGCGATCTGAGGGTTGCGCTTCAGCGGCATCACCAGCAGGTCGCCCACCTGCACCTGCTCTCGAAGTCTCCACAGCTGGCTGGCCCGCATCACAATCCTCATGTGCGTCGCGTTCGGATCCGAATCTCGCAGCACTTGCTCAATGTCGCTACGGCTCCTATAGCCCCTCAGATCCGAGACGTTGCCCCACCCGCAGCTGGCCAAACCGCGCTCGAGATTGAAATCCTCGCGCTCCCCAGAACCGCCAGCTCGAAACAGCCATGCCGTTGGCAGCCCGTTTGCGTCGTCCTCTGCCATTGGCCCATCCCCCTTCTGGCAGGGCGATCCGGCGGGAGCGCCCGCAGAGCACGGTACTGCGATCCATGATCCATCCTGCGAGCCCAATTCACAGCGTGCTCAGAACGCGGAACAAGCCCCGGAACTGAATTCCCGGGGCTTGCTGGTTGGTGGCGGGGGCAGGATTTGAACCTGCGACCTTCGGGTTATGAGCCCGACGAGCTTCCAGACTGCTCCACCCCGCGGCGAGAGCGTCAACACTACCAGCGGCCTTCCGGCGCCAGCAAGGTCGCGAGTCTTGCGCTCGCACTGTCTATGGTTAATTCCCCATAATGGGTTGAGGAGGAATGGCCTACCTATGTCACTTCCCTACGAAGAGGTCGTCTCAGCACGCCGAGCACGACTTGCCCCTGAGGTCGCAGCCCAGGGCGAGGTGTTTGCGCGGGCGTACGAGATTGCGATGCAGGTTGCGGATCTGCGCGAGAAGTACGGCTTGACCCAGAGTCAGCTAGCCGAACGCTGCGGTGTGAATCAAGCTGACATCAGCAGGATTGAACGCGGCTCTACGAGCCCGACGGCGCGCACGCTCCAGCGAATCGCTGACGCTCTCGATGCCGACGTTCGCCTGATGCCTCGATCCAGCTGAGGTTGCGGCGTAACGCGCTTCTGCCGGCTCCCTCGGCTTTACGTCTCCCCGTCGGGCGGCGCGAGCGAGGCGGGAATATCGCGTCGGGCGTGAAGTACACGCCAGACGTCGAGGGCAGAAGGTCTTTCGACGTAGAACACGAGGTATGGGAAGCGCCGGAGCGACCAACTGCGAAGTTCGGGAACCCCCAGCTCGTGTGACCACCGCAGCGTGCCTGACTGCGGAAAGTTGGCGAGGTGTCCGAGCGCTTCGTTGAGTTCCGAGATGAAGCGAAGGGCCACATCCTCGCCAGCTTCAACTGCGTAAAAGTCGACAGCGGCCTCGATGTCCCACGCTGCGCGAGCCTTGAGCTCGACTGCCTTTGCCATAGCCGTCTAGGTCTATGCGACGGCGTCGGAGCCTGTCTCCGCGACGCGTGCGTGGCCTGTGTTGCCAGCTTCACGAACTCGATCTCGCAGTGAGGAGAAATACTCCTCGTCAGCTCGACCCACGATTGGTCCTGCAGCACCCTCTAGCAGCAGCTCACGCAAGTGTGACCGGTCCTGGTCGAGGCGAATCAACTCCCGTACGTACTCGCTGGCTGAGCCATACCGGCCGCCGATGACTTGGCCTTCAGCGAAGGCCTTGAGCTCGGCCGGAAGCGACACATTCATCGTGGCCACACGCGGATCATAGCGCTGTGTTGGCAAACTTTGCCAACAACGTGGGACTAGCCGGTGGCGGCTTGTTCTAGGAGGCGGGAGGCTCGGGCTATCAGACGCTCGGCCTCGTCGACTGCGGTCTGGTAGGCGGCCAGGTCGCCTTCGCGCAGTGCCGCGTCGGCTCGCTCGAATGCCCTCGCGGCTCGTTCGAGCAGGTCGCCCACGTCGTCGGTGTCAGGCGCCGTGTCGGGCTCATCGGGCTCGTCGTCGGGCGCGGCGGCCGCCGGCTCGTCGTCGGTGTCGTCGGGCGCTTCGGGTTCATCGGGCAGGCGCACGGTGCCGTTGCCGATGTCGATGCTGGCGCCGATCGCCTTCTCGAGCGCCCCTTCGAACGTCTCGGAGATCACCACGTTCGAACCGATGCCGGCGATCACCAGCTGCAGCTCGGGCACCGCCGTGGGCCCGGTGGCCGCGATGAACAGCGGCCGCACGTACAGCAGGGAGTTCTCCACCGGGATCAGCAGCAGGTTGCCGGGCCGCACCACCGAGCCGTTCTGGTTCAGCAGCGTCAGCCGCTCGGAGATCTCCTCCTCGGTCTGGATGTTCGAGTTGAACAGCGCCGGACCGTCGATCGGCTGATCCGACCGGATCTCGAACACCTCGATCTGGCCGTACCGGTCCGGGTCGTTGTGGACCACCATGAAGCCTTCGAGGTTCTTGCGGGAATCATCCTCGGAGAAGGGCACGAACGGCCGGAAGATCACGAACGACGCATCGTCGTCGCCGGGCAAACGGAACAGCAGGTACTGCGGCGAGATTCGGGCCTCGACCGTGGCGATCACCTGCCCGGTCGTCTCGTCGCGCACCGTCTCCACCGTGGTCTGGCCGATCGAGTCGCCCGGGTCCTGCGCCACCGCCCACGCACCGGCCGCGTCGTAGAACTCCGACGGGTCGCTCAGGCGGTAGCGGCCCCACGCATCGGTCTGCACCCGGAACAGGTCCTCGGGATAGCGGAAGTGCTCCTGCAGCTCGACGGGCGGCTCCTCTTCGGCGAACAGCGCCGGGAACTGCTTGATGTACGACTGCACGATCGGATCGCTGCGGTCGACCACGTAGAACGTGACCGTGCCGTCGTGCGCATCCACCACGGCCTTCACCGAGTTGCGCACGTAGTTGAACGGGTCGCGCAGGTCGCTGCCCAGCGTCGCCGCCCGCGAATTGGTGCGCTGCGCGTACGGGTACTGCGTGGTGGTGGTGTAGGCGTCGAGCACCCACTTCACCTTCCCGTCGAGCACGACGGGGTAGGGGTCGTTGTCGTAGGCCAGGAACGGCGCCAGCAGGCTCACCCGCTCCTGAATGTCGCGGTTGTAGAGGATCCGGCTCTCGCCCTGGATCTCGCCCGACACCAGCAGGTTCGGCTCGGCGAAGCGCACCGCGAACGCCAGGCGCCGGAAGAAGCCGCCGATGCCCACACCGTCGGCGCCGTCGTACCGGGTGGTCTCGGTGCGGTCGTCGTCGTCCTGGAAGTCGACCTCGGCCCGCTGGGCGCCCACGATGGCGTAGCCCTGCAGGTCTTCGCCCACGTACAGGCCCGGCTCGTCGAGCTCGAGGGCCTCCGCGCCCGGCGTGATCACATTCGGGATATCGCCCAATGCGTAGGCCGGGCGGCCGTTGGCGTCGACCCCGTTGGCGGGTGCGGCCGCCACGCCGTAGCCGTGGGTGTAGGCGACGTGCTCGGTCTCCCACGTGTCGGTGGGCAGCTCGGTGGGTCGCAGCTCACGGGCCGCTAGCACGATCTGGGTGACCTGGCCGTCGATCTCGTAACGGTCGACGTCGATGTCGCGGAAGTCGTAGAAGCTCTTGATGCCCTGGGTCTGCTGGAACGTGTCCTGCATGACGGCGGGGTCGAGCAGCCGCACGTTGCGCACCGTGTCGAAGTTGTTCTCGATGTCTTCGGCGGTGAGCCCAGGTTCGTAGTTGAACTCGCGGGGCGACACGTTGTCGAGCCCGAGCGCGATGCGGGTCATCTCGATGTTGCGCTCGATGTAGGGCGCCTCGCGGGTCGATTCCGAGGGCTCCACCTGGAAGCGCTGCACGATGGCGGGGTAGGCAGCGCCCGCCAGCCCGGCGATCACCACCCACAGCGCCACGGCGATCACCGGGTAGGTGAAGCCCCGCCGCCAGATGTTCACCACCAGCAGCAGGAAGCTGAACAGGCTGATCACCATGAGCAGCCGCAGCACCGGCAGCTGGGCGTTCACGTCGGTGTAGGTGGCGCCGTCGACGAAGCCCCGGGTGGACAGCGTGAGCTCGAACTGGTCGAAGTAGTAGCCCACCGCCTTGATGAGCGCCAGCAGGCCCAGCAGCAGCGACAGGTGCGCCTTCACCTGCGGCTGCACCCGGCTGCCGGCCGGGGCCTGCACCCGGATCGCGCCGTTCAGGTAGTGCCAGATGGTGGTGAAGATGAACGTCACCAGCACCGCGGCGAACGCCCAGCCGACCAAGAAGTTGAAGAACGGCAGGCGGAAGACGTAGAAGCCGATGTCGCGGCCGAACTGGGGGTCGGTGAGGCCGAAGTCGGTGGAGTTGATGAAGAACAGCCACGACTCCCACTGGCCCGAGACGCCGGTGCCGACCATGAAGGAGAGGACCAGCGCGACGCCGATGCGGATGAGGGCGCGGCGACGGCGGGAAATCTGGTGCCAACGGGCGGCGATGTCCTCGGCCGGACCCGACGGTGTGGCGCGTGCAGCGAGACGCTCGGCGATGAACAGGTTCAGCCACAGCAGGACGAAGAAGATCGCCGTGAACAGCAGGCCGAGGCCGATCTTGGCCCACAGCACCTTCCACCACACCGAGGCGTAGCCGAGGCTGTCGAACCACAGGTAGTCGGTCCAGAAGCCGGCGAGGCTCCGGATGGAGAACAGCAGGATGAGGCCGGCCGCGACGACGATGCCGATGATCAGTCGGAAGCGGGTGAGGCCGCGTGGGCGGCGCGGCACCCGCTGGGGGCCGCCGGGACCCTGGGGGCCGCCGGGGCCGCCGGGGCCTTGGGGACCCTGAGGTCCGCCTGGTGACCCAGACGACGGGGGCGGCATGTCGTCGGGCGGGCGCATACGGAGCTGAGGCTACTGGAGAGCGCAGGCGCCGCAGCCGGTGGACCGCGCTGGGTGCGCGCGGGGCGCGTAGGTTCGGCGCCGTGCGGCTGGCGGTACTGGTCTCGGGAACCGGATCCATCCTCGAAGCGATGCTCGGCGCCGGGCTGCCGGTGGACTTGGCGGGGGCCGATCGGCCGTGCCGGGGGCTGGGAATTGCCGCCGACGCGGGGCTCGAGACAGTGCTGGTGGCACGAGACGATTGGACCGGCGGCGGGGCGACTGCGATTGTCGGGACCGACACCATCGCTGGCGTCGACGCGGCCGGTGGCGCGGATGAGACCGGTCAGCCAATTGAGACCGCTGGGACGGGCGACGGCACTCGCGAGCCGGAGCACGGAACCCAACGAGGATGCTTCGACCGGGAGGGCTACAGCTGCGAGCTGGCTGCCGTGCTGGACGGCCGGGGTGTCGACGTGGTGGCGATGGCCGGATTCGGCACGGTGCTGGACGGGTCGTTCTTCGAATGGGGCGACGGGCGCTACCGGGGGCGGGTGCTCAACACGCATCCGTCGCTGCTGCCGGCGTTCCCCGGCTGGCACGCGGTGCGTGACGCGCTGGATGCGGGAGCTGCCGAGTCGGGCTGCACCGTGCACGTAGCGATTCCCGAGGTGGACGCCGGCCCGGTGCTGGCCCAGCAAGCGGTAGCGGTGCTGGCTGGCGACGACGAGGCCACGCTGCACGAGCGCATCAAGGCAGTGGAACGGGAGCTCTACCCGGCGACGATCGCAGCCTTCCTGGACGAACTGGCCGCTGCCCGGTCGCGTTGACCCGGCAGATGCTGCGGGGATGCACGGACGGGCTGCACGGCGCCGTGGACGGTCGTCCCGATCGCGGTCGGGATGGGCCGGGGTGCGCCACAACGACGCGCAGGCGTGATAGGTCGAGTGTCTGCCGGCAGAGCTTGATGCCGACGAGGAAGGGTGCCAGATGAGGGCGTTGATCTCGGTGTGGGACAAGACGGGCGTGGTCGACTTCGCGACCCGGCTGTCGGGCCTCGGGTGGGAGATCGTCTCGAGCGGGGGCACGGCCGCGGCGCTGGCCGAGGCCGGGGTGCCGGTGCTGGCGGTGGAAGACGTCACCGGCAGCCCCGAGATACTGGACGGCCGGGTGAAGACGCTGCACCCGCGCATCCACGGCGGGATCTTGGCGGACCGGTCGAAGCCGGCGCACCTGGCGTCGCTCGATGAGCACGGCATCGCGGCCATCGACCTGGTGGTGTGCAACCTGTACCCGTTCCGATCCGACCCGGGGCCCGAGCTGATCGACATCGGCGGGCCGGCGATGGTGCGGGCTGCTGCCAAGAACCACGGGGACGAGAGCGGCGGCGTGGGCGTGGTGGTGGACCCGGCCGACTACGAGCCGGTGCTGGAGGAGCTGGCCGCTTCGGGCGGAGCGGCTGCCGGAGGGCTGAGTGCGGCCACGCGGCGGCGACTGGCGCGAGCTGCCTTTGCCCACACCGCTGCCTACGACGCGGCGATCGTGAGCTGGCTGGACGAGCCGGCCGCGGGCGACACCGCGGGTGGGGCGGACGCCGACGAGTCGCCCGAGCCAGCTCCCCTGCCGCCGACCGTGCACCTGGCGCTGGAACGGGTGGACGAATGCCGCTACGGCGAGAACCCGCACCACCGCGGCGCCCGCTACCGGCCGATCGGCGAGCTGACCTGGTGGGACCACGCCTACCAGCACAGCGGGCTGGCGCTCAGCTACCTGAACTTCTTCGACGCCGATGCGGCATGGCGGATCGTGCACGACCTCGGCGATGCCGAGGGCTCTGCAGCGGTCGTGATCGTGAAGCACGCCAACCCGTGCGGCGCGGCGGCTGGCGACGATCTCGCCGGCGTGTACCAGCGGGCCTACGACTGCGATGCCCGCTCCGCCTTCGGAGGGATCGTGGCGTTCAACAAGATCGTCGACCTCGACACAGTCGAGCGCATCGAGGCGGCGGCCCAGGCCGATCTGATCATCGCGCCCGGCTACGAGGACGGCGTGGTGGAGCGCCTCGAGGCCAAACGGCGCAATACCCGGGTGCTGGAGGCGCCGCGGCCCGACGAGGCCGGTGTGTCGCTGCGGCAGATCAACGGCGGCTGGCTGGTGCAGTCGCCCCACACGTTCGCTTCAGCGCCCGACGGATGGCAGGCGGTCACCCAGCGCAAGCCCACGGCGAGCGAGCTGGCCGATGCCCGCTTCGCCTGGCGCGTCTGCGGGCATGTGACGTCGAATGCGATCGTGCTGGCGCGCGACCGCACGGCGTGGGGCATCGGCGCCGGCCAGCAGAACCGGGTGGAGTCAGGCCGGCTCGCCGCCGCGAAAGCCGACGGGCGGGCTGCCGGCGGCGCCTGCGCCAGCGACGCGTTCTACCCCTTCGGCGACGGTGTGGAGGCCGCCGCTGCGGCCGGCGTGGCCGTGGTGGTGCAGCCAGGCGGTGCCTTGCGAGACGACGACGTGATTGCCCGAGCGAACGAACTCGGCCTCGCCATGCTGTTCACCGGCGAGCGGCAGTTCCGGCACTAGTGCCGGAACCAGCGGACACAGTCGGCACTAGTACCGGAACCATTGAACGCAGTCGGCACTGATGAGGGCCGGAACCATGAGAAACAGTCGGCACTGATGGCAAGAACAGCGAAGGCGATTGCTGCGGCGCTTGTCGTGGTGAGCTTGGTGGGAATGTGGCCTGCGAGCGCGGGCGCGCAGACGGCTGGGTCGGCGACGCTGCCGCCGCCCGAGGTGTTGGGCGACTGCACCGGTGCGGTGCCGGTGATCGTGGCGTCCGATGCCGACGCACAGTCCGACATCTACGCGGCCGTCTTGCTCGCCGGCGTGCTGGGCGCCACGAGCTGCGTCGTGCTGGCGGGCGGGCGCGACGACCCGTTCCCGCAGAACCAGCTCGACAGGCTGGCTACCGCGGCGTCCGGCGGCTATGTCGTCGGCGGGCCCGCAGCCGTGCCGGAAGCCAAGCTGTCGGGCCGCAATATGACCCGCGTCCACGGCGCGGACCGCTGGGCAACCGCGACCGCGGTGGGCAACGTTGCGACGGCGCTTGCGGCGGGCGAGGACCCCAGCACGCCCGGCAACACCATCGAGGGAGCAGACGACGACCCGCCTGCGTGGCAGCAGCGGCTGACAACCGAATTCTCAGCCGCTCTGCGATCCAGCGAGGCCCCCGACGACATGTGCATGTCGCTGTACCGCAACGGCGAGCCGATCTTCGAGCACAAACCCCACACGCCGCTGCTGCCGGCATCGCTCGCCAAGCTCGCGACAATCACTGCGGCGCTGAATGAACTGGGCGCCGACGCGACGTTCACCACCCGGGTGGTTGCCGATGCCGACGCACTCGCTGCGGTCAGCGACGGCGTGCTGCGCGGCGACCTGTACCTGGTCGGAAGCGGCGACCCGGTGCTGGCCACTCCCGGCTACATCAATCGCATTGCCGATGCGCGTCCCTACACCGATGTGACCCAGCTCGCAGACAGCGTCGTGGCTGCACTCGACGCTGCGGGCGTCGACACCATCGAGGGTGCCATCGTCGGGGACGGATCGTGGTTCGCCGACGGCGAGCAGAGCTACACCACGCACTCCCCGCCGGGCGCGACGCCGGAGACGCCGCCGATCTGGAAGCCGTCGTACCTGTCGGAGAACTTCGTCGGCGTCTTGTCGGGGCTGATCATCAACGACGGCTACTCGCCCTACGCCATCGACCGCCGGAACCACACCCGCAGCGCCGATTCGACCCAGGCGGCAGCGTCAAACTTCGACGACCTGCTCGAAGCGCGCGGCATGGTGATCCGTCACCGGCCGCGTTCTGGCAGCGCCCCGGCGGCGAGCGATTCGACTGATCTGGGCAGCATCACCTCGCCGTCGGTCGCCGACATGCTGGTGCGGATCCTGCGCTATTCGGAGAACACGCCGGCGGAGATGCTGTTCAAGCAGATCGGCCGGCACCGCGGCGACTCGTCGCGGGCGGGCTCGGCGAAGGCGGCGAGCGCCGCTCTCGGCGACCTCCTTGGCACGACGGCCGACGAGATCGTCCTGGTGGACGGCTCAGGGCTGTCGGTTCACAACCGCATGAGCTGCGAGGCAGCCGTGCGGCTGTTGCTGCTGGCCGGCAGCGAATCCCGCTTCGCAACCTCGCTGTCGATCGCAGGCCAGACCCCGACACTGCGGAGCTGCGGGCCGCGGTCTGCGGGCAACGGGCAGGGCCCGGCAAACACGATCTTCGCCAAGGGCGGTCAGCTCAACGACAGCTCGGCCGTCGTCGGCGTCAGCACCGCGCCCAACGGCGACGTGCTCACCTTCGCCATGATCGCCAACGAGCCGCTGATCATCCGAATCGGAAGCTGCAACGCCCTGCGTCAACTCACGCTTGACGCCATAGGCCGCTACACCTACGGCCCCGCGAGCTGACCCGCCGCCGCTGACAGCGGAGTGGATGCCTGTTCGTCGATACGCTGCGAACCACAGGCGCCGCCATGACTTCATCCACCCGGCCCCCGAACGCACTGGCCGACTACGTGCCGGCTCTGCGCGCCAGCGACGACGAGTTTCGGCTGCGTCTCTTGCTGCACGACTTCGGACTCGTATGGCAGGAAGCCGGCCCCCACGAGCGAGCTGCCTTGATTGCTGAAGAGCCAGAACTGTTCGATTCCCGCTGGGACGCCTTCCTGGCCGCCTATGCCGAGCATCTCGCACGCTCAGCAGCCATGGCACCCCCGTCGTGGACATCGGCAAGGCACAGGTTTCTCCCCGAGTTCTGGTACGCCGGCGGCTGTTACCCCTTCGATCGAGTGCGCACCATCATCACCACCCCAGGTGCCTTCGAGGAACACGGCGTCTGGTTTCCTCGCAGCGAGCTAGCGGTCGTCTGACGGTGACCCCGCTCGCTGAATCTGAGATCCGCGCAGCCCTCAGCGAGCTCGCCGAGCACTTGGGACGTCGGCGAACGCATGCACGCCTCTACATTGCCGGCGGTGCCGCGATGGTGCTGGCGTACGACGCCGATCGGGCCACCCGCGACATCGACACAGCCATTCTCGACGGCTACGAGGCGGTCATGTCCATCGCCGCTGAGATGGCACGCGAGCGAGGCTGGCCGTCAACTTGGCTGAACGAACAAGCAACGCCGTACATGCCCAAGGCCGAGCAGCGGCACGGGCGCGAGGTGTTCGAGCATCCGTACTTGACGGTCATCGCCGCGAGCCCAGAGCACATGCTGGCGATGAAGACGCGAGCGGCTCGTCGCACCGACATCAGTGATGCGATGCGACTCATGGAGATCACCGGGATCGCCGATATCGACGACATAGCAGCACTCGTGCGCAAGGTGTTCCCCGACGAGGACTTGGGACGTCGCCAGCTCGACTGGCTCGAAGAAGTGATCGAGGAGTCACAGGCTGGCCACAGCGCCCAGGCGTGAGGCCGGAACTCATGCTCAGGCGGAGATGCGCTCCTTGTCGGGTGGCGGCATGTAGGTGCGCCGGCTCGGCTTGAGGCCCATCGAGTGCAGGGTGAGCAGGAGCCCGAGCGAAGCACCGGTCGGGTCGACCACGGGAACCCTCACACGCTCCGCTTCGAGCTGGGACTGCAAGGCCGCTGCCACGTCGAGCATGCCGGTGCACCCCAGCACCAGCACATCGGCACCTTGGTCCAGCGCACGGTGTGAGGCCTGGGACAGGCTCTTGAGCAGAGCATCGCCGTCGTGCAATTCCAGCACCGGCATGTCCACCACTTCGACCGAAACCATGCGCTCCCGGATACCCATGCGTGTCGCGAGATCCGAGATCATCGGCACAACGTTCTCCAGCACGGTGATGACCGAAAAGCGCGCACCCAAGGTGAGCGCTGTCGCAACGGCAGGTTCGAAACCGCCGACAACCGGGATGTCCACCAGTTCACGGGCCGCAGGCACAGCCGGGTCGCCGAAGCAGGTGATGAACACGCTGTCCACCCCGCAGTCGGCTGCACGGCGCACCTCCTCGACGATTGCTGGGCCCGCCAGCACCTCGTCGTAGAACGACTCGATGGAAGCCGGCCCGTAGCGCAGGTTCGAGACCTCGATGTCGATCTCGGGCCCGAGGAAGCTTCGAGCTTCGAGGGCGATCTGTTCGTTGAACGTGTCCGAGGTGATCGGAACGACGATGTGAATCTTCATGGTGGGTCCTTTCGTACGGGAGAGGGGTTGGTGGTCAGGCTCGGCGGGAACGGGACCAGGCATCGGCGGCGACCGCAACGAGAATCACAGCGCCTTGGATGACTCGCTGCCAGATCGGGTCGACCTGGTGCAGGTTGAAGCCGTTGACCATGAAAGCGATGAAGAGAGCGCCGAGCAGTGTCCTCCACACGGCACCGGTGCCACCGGCGATCGATGTGCCGCCGACAACGATGGCGGCGATGACGCCGAAGACGAAGCTGAAGTCGTCTGAGGGGGTGGCGCTGATCGTGCGGGAGGCCGCCACGACACCGGCCAGACCGGCTGCGAGCCCTGACAGAGCGAAGACCGACACCACGATGCGCCGGGTGCGCACACCTGCGAGCCGCGCTGCCTCTGCGTTGCCGCCTGTTGCGTAAACGTGGCGGCCGAAGCGGGTGCATGCGAGCGCAACCCACGCCACTGCCACCACGGCGAGCGAGATCCACGTCGCTGTGGTCAGGCTCAGCACCCGAGTCCGTGCGATGTCCCGGAAGTTCTCGCTGACCGGTCGCAGGATGCTGCGCTCGCTCACGATGTAGCCCAGTCCGAACACGATGAACGACATGGCCAGCGTCGTGATGAATGAGTTGATGCGTGCGAACGCCACGATCGACCCGTTGGCGAGCCCCACCGCCAGACCGAAGGCGCACCCGGCAATCAGCGCTACCACCACCGAACCGGTGGCGTTCTCGACCCGCAGCGCAACCAGCGGCGCTACAACCGCCACTGCGGCGATCGACACGTCGAAGCCGCCGGCGATCATGGTGAGCGTTGCGACCGAGGCTGCGATCAGCAGGGTCGCCTGCTGATCCAGCACATTGCGCAGATTCGGAGCAGTCAGAAAGCCGTCTGTCGTGATGGCCAGCACGACGAAGAGCGCAAGGGTGACCCAGACGATGCCGAAACGCGCCAGCACGTTGAGCTGGTGCCTGGCACCCGATGTCGACGGAACGGATACTGCGGCATCGGCCACGGCAGGCCCCCCGGCTCTCACGTCGCCCCGCTCAGGGAGGCTTCGCCGAAGGCATGGCGCAGCAACTCGGCTTCGTCAAGGTCAGGGTGGGTGAACTCGCCGACGAAACTGCCGTTGCGCATCACGAGGATGCGATGGCACAGGCCCACCAGTTCCTCCAGCTCGGACGACACGACCAGCACGGCGAGACCGTCTGCGGCGGCGGATGCGATGAGGTCGTAGATGGCGCGCTTGGAGCCCACATCGACGCCTCGGGTCGGCTCGTCGGCAATCAGCACCCGCAGCCCCGGCACCAGCCAGCGTGCGAAGAGGCACTTCTGCTGGTTGCCGCCCGACAGCAGCCGCATGGGGGTTTCCATGCCGCCGTCGCGCACCCCAGCATCGGCGTTTGCGGCCCGGACGAAGCGGCGCTCGGCGATGCGGTTGACGACGCCTGCCCGGGCAACCCGATCCAAGTGCGGCAGGCTGACGTTCTCCCGGACGCTGCGCTCCATCAGCAGCCCGTGGTCCTTGCGGGACTCGGGTATCAAGCCGACGCCCGCTCGAATCGCTAGGTCGGGCCGCGAACCCCGCAGCGTCTCGCCATCCACCTCGACGGTGCCGCCGGCTGCAGCATCCGCTCCGTAGATCGCTCGCAAGAACTCGGTGCGGCCTGAGCCGACGAGTCCGGCGATGCCGACGATCTCACCCGCAGCCACATCGAGATCCAGCCCTGGCGACGAGCTCTCGCGCACCCAACTCGTGCACCGCAGTCCCCGCACACGTAGCGCGGGCGTCGCAGCGGAGTCAGGTAACGCCGCCTTTGGCGGGAACGTGGCGTCGAGCTCCCGGCCGATCATGGCTTCGACGAGGGAATCGGCCGTCTCTGAGGCGGGGGGCGTAGTGCGCACCACGCGCCCATCGCGCATGATCGTCACCGCATCAGCCAACTCCAGCACCTCGTCCAAGAAGTGTGAGATGAACAGCACGGTGATGCCTTGGTCGCTCAACGAGCGGACCAAGCAGTGCAGCTGCTCCCTCTCCGCAGTCGAGAGCCGGGCCGAGGGCTCATCCATCACCACCAGCTCGGTGCGGCGCGATACCGCTCGCAGAATCTCGACGCACTGCTGTTCGGCCACGCTGAGATCGCCCACCCTCGCGGCCGGGTCGACGTGAATGCCGGTGCGCTCGGCCAGCGCCAGGAGCCGCCTGCGCGAATCCTGGGGCCGCACCCATCCCCACCGGGCGGCCTCCACGCCAAGAAACACGTTGTCGGCCACTGTGCGGTCGGGAACCAGCGCCAGCTCTTGGGCGATGGCGGTGATGCCGACGTCGAAGGCGTGCCGTGGCGAGCGGAGCCGGACCGGCCGCCCGTTCACGGCCACCGAACCGTTGTCGGGGCCATACAGCCCGGAGATGATCTTGCCGACCGTGGATTTCCCGGCGCCGTTCTCGCCGACGAGGGCGTGGATCGAGCCGCGGTGGACGGCGAGGTTCACGCCGTCCACCGCTTGCGTCGATCCGAATCGCTTGGAGACACCCGTCAGCTCAATGTGGAGCGATGCTTGGACTGGGCACCGAGCCGGCTCAGCGGTCACCCATCCCACTCCGCGGTGAACTGGTCCACGTTGGCAGAGGTGACCAGGCCCTCATCAAGGAAGTTCGCATTGGGGTCGATGCCCCCGGTGATGGTGCCGTCGCGCAGCGCTGCGATCATCGCCTCCATCGCCAGACGGCCTTCGCTCGCCGGCGCGTAGTACACGGTGGCGAACCAGCGGCCGTCGCGCACGCCTTCAATCGCAGGTGACGAGCCGCCCAAGCCGATCAGGCTGACACCGTCGAGCTTGCCCTCGTCGGTCAGCACCAGCTCGACGCCTTGCAGCGACTGGTCGGCGCCGACTACTACGTCGAACTCTGGTTGCGCCTGCAGGATGTCCTGGATGGCGTTGATGCCGCCCTCGGGCCCCAGGTACAGGCCCTCGCCTTCAGCGACGACCTCGATGTTGGGGTGCCCGGCAACGGCGCTGTCGAAGCCCTGCCGCAGCGCCACGTCGAGGGGGATCCCCCGGATGCCGAAGAGGTACACGACGCGACATGGGTCGCGTCCTTCGCATGCTTGGATCGTGAGGCGGCCGGCGCGTTCGCCGGTCACCACTGGCGGCGCCATCACCGAGGCTGCGATGCCGTCAACCTGCGGCTCGTTCGTCGAGAGATCGTCGCCGACGATCTGGTTGAACAGCACGACTTGCAGGCCGCTTGCCAGCGCTGCCTCGACGTCGGGAACGAGCCCGGGTCCGTTGAGGGCAACCAGGATGATGCCGTCGTACTGACCGCTGGCGATGGCGTCCTGCAGCTGGGTGGTCTGCAGCTCGGCGTTGAACTGGGCGTCGAACTCGACCAGCTCGATGTTGTTCTCGTCGGCGAGCCGCTGAAGCTCGCCGACTGATGCGAGCAGGAACGTGTTGGCTGAGCTGGCCGAGAGGTAGGCGATGCGCCACGGCTCGGGATCGGGTTCGTCGGCCGGTTCGGCGGGTGCCGCAGTAGTCGCCGGGGCGCTGTCGTCGGCTTCGGCCGCGGCGGTGTCGCCGGTGGCCTCGGCCTCGTCGTCATCGCTCGCGGCCGGCTCCGCGGCGGTCTGCGTGGGCGCAGCGGTGACATCGGTCGCTGCGCCGCCGTTGTCGTCACCGTCGCCGCATGCGGCGGCAACGAGCATCAGCGCAAGTGCCGCGCCGAGCAGTCTCATCAAGGTGCGTGCCTTCATCGGATCCCCCCTCAGGGCCTCGTTCCGGCCTGTGGAGGCGACCGTAAGGACGGGGACTCGGCCCCTCAATGGGCAGATCGCTGCGATTGAAGGCTCTAACGGTGCAGTTCACGCATGCCCGGGGCGGCACTTCACGCCTCGCGGCGAGCTAGGCGGCGCCAAAGCGTTGAGGGCTGAGCTGCGGCTCAAGCGTCGGTTCGCGCTCCACCAGCACCACCTCGAGCCCGGTCCCCGCAAGCTCGAATGCAGCCGACATTCCCGCAATGCCGCCGCCGATGACTACGACATCGGCCGCGTCTTGGGAGCCTGTCACTGCTGGGTCCAGTCCAGCCGGTGCTTGCGCATCACGAGCTGCAGAGCCAGACGCTGATCAGGGTCGGCGAGGTTGACGTGGAGCGCTTCGGAGATCCGGTCGATCCGTTTCATCACCGTGTTGCGGTGCACGCCGAGCACGGCCGCAGTGTTGGTGGCTGACGACTGGTAGTCCAGGTAGGCCTCCAGCGTCCGCAGCAGTGTCTCGTCGGCGTCGGTCGCCGCCAGCGGTGCCAGGAATGCATCGACGACCCGGCCGAAGTCGGCGGAGCCGTACCAGCCCAGCATGATCCGCTGAATGCCGAGCTCGTCGATGTGCCGCACAGCGACCCGCCGGCCGCCGGCACCAGCCAAGGTTGCGGCTTGGCGCGCATCGGTCAGGCTGGCACGCAGGCCCGGCAGGCCCGACGCCGGCCGCCCGACCCCGCCGTGTGCCATGACGTCGGATGCCTCGCCGGTGAGCTGGGTGACGGCGTCCCGCAGCCGGCGGGTCATCGCCCGGTATTCCTCCACGGGTGGCTCCGTGCGGGAGCTCACCCAGCCCGACCAGCCGTCGGTGCGCTCGATCAACGGGCCGTCGATGCCACAGGCGCTCAGCAGCTCACCCAGGGTGTCGGTGTTCACCAAGACCCATGCCGCATCGACGGCTCCCGAGACCTCGACGTGGAAGGCGGTCACCCATCCTGCGGCCGACCACCCGGCGGTGGCCATCTGCGCCAGCACGGTCTCGTCGGGCAGTTCGCCGCCGCCCACTATCTCGTTGAGCAGCGCCAGCCGGTGGCGGGCGTCGCGCTCCATCACCAGCCGGTCCCGAACCAAGTAGGCGCCCACCGCCCACGACGCCACCCCCATGAGCTCCAGCCCGGTGCCCATGAGTGCCTCGTCGGCCGCGTCGAGCACGCACACCAGCCAGAAACGGGCCGGCTCGCCCGGTACCACGATCACGGGACACGTCATGCCCGCCGCGCCTTCGCCACCCACACGGGGAGAGCTGAAGGCACTCTGACGCAGCGCGCGGGCCTCGACTGCAACAGCAGGACCGGCGACGATCGCACCGGTGGCCTCGACCAGCGAGCACGGCCGTCCAAGCACGTCGGCCACCAGCTCCAGCGTGTCCGGCACGGTCTTGGTGGCCATCAGACCGCTCAGCAGCTTGGAGACCATCGCGGCTTGGCGGACAGTGGGCTGCAACAGCAGTTCGCGCGCCGCAGCGGCCATCGACAGCACATCGGGCGTGTTGACCTCGACGAGCGCCGTGGAGAACCGGTCTGCCAATCGCCGGGTTGCAAGTCCTGGCGCTGCCACGGCGTTGACTGCCACCAGTCCGGCGCCATGGCCGTCACGTACTGCACGCAGCGCGATGTCCAACGCATAGGAGTTCGGCGCCAGTGAGCTGGCGTCCAACACCACGAGGAGTCCGCTGGAGATCGGTGTCGTCCGGTCGCAGCGTTCGGTTACGGCAATATCGGCAACTGCACTGTCGAGCCCTTTGGCGCCGGCCACCACATGCGATTCGCCGAGCACACCTGCCGCCAGCAGTTGCCGCAGGGTCAACGGTCGAGCTTGCGAGCTGGATTGCAACACTCTGGCTCCTAGACGCAGGCAGCCCCGGCGGCTCTATTCTCCGCGACCTCGTGCGATCGGCGTGACGGCAGGTTGGCCAAGGCGAATTCGATCCAGTTGTCGCCTGCGACTCGGCACGCGATCTCGGGGCCGAGTCTGGCCGTCAGCAACTCGACGAGCGGCGCCAGGTCGGCTGGTGAGCGCAACTCGTTCACCAACGGCAGGCGGCCAGGATCGACCAGTCCCGCACCCAGGATCGGATCGATGGTGTGCAGGAGATCGTCGATGAAGTCCGGGCCCAAGCCGACTGCGGTGTCGCCGGCAACGCCGAGTGCATGGGCGATGTGCTCGACGTAGTCACCCAGCGCAGGCTCTTCATCAGCGAGGAAGCCGCCGAACGCGTTGATGCCGATGACGCCGCCGGCAGCTGCGATCTGGCGCATCTGCTCATCACTGAGGTTGCGCGGGTGGCCGCACAGCGCATGACACGACGAGTGGGTCGCCACGAAGGGACGGGTGGCAATGGCGGACACGTGGGCCACACCGGCTGCCGAAAGATGGCTCACGTCGACGATGATCCCGAGCCGTTCCATTTCGGCCACAGCATCGACGCCGAGACCTGTCAGGCCAGCGCCGGTGGCGGCTTCGCCGACGCCGTCGGCCATCATCGTGCGACGGTTCCATGTCATCGACATGGAGCGCACGCCGAGCCGGAAGAACGTCTCGAGCAGCTCGAGATCAGCGCCGAGCGGCTCGGAGCCCTCGAGGGCAAGCAGCAGCCCGATCCGGTCGGATGCCAGCGCCTGTTCGAGATCCGCTGGAGTCTCGACGATGGCGACATCGGCAGCGTGGACGTGAGCGATGCGGCGGGCTTCTTCGAGCAGCAGCAGGGCCCGCCGCAAGGCGCCCTCGCCGACGTGCTGGTCCTCGGTGAAGATCGGCAGGAACTGGAGGTCCACGCCGCCCGAGCGCAGCTGGGGCAGCCAGTAGTCCCCGAAAGGGTCGGAGCGGCCGCGTTCTCGTTGATGCAGGACTGCGAGCAGCAGGTCGTTGTGGGCGTCGGCGACGCGCACCCCAGCGTGGCTCACGCGGCGAGCGGCCCGACCGCCTTGACGATGACCCGGCACCCGCCGCCTGGCACGTACGTCATCGGGATCTCCACGACGCTCGTGATCCGGACCTCGCCTGCGTTGGCGCCAGCGCGGATGGCGGCATCTGTCGCTTCCTCCCGGGCGCTGCGCAGGCAATCCTCGCGGCTGGTGGCGTCGTAGCTGTACACCTTGTCGATCGAGCCGGCGGCTTCGGCGATGGCCGCGCCGAACGCGTTCGCCACCGAGTGATGGGGCGGCCAGATGACCTCGCTGAAGCCCGCCAGCTCCGCCGGAACCAGGTGAGCGCCGCCTCCCACGGCCATCAGCGGCAACGGCGTGCTGGAGGCCTTCATCCGTTCGCCCAACACCGCGATCCGCTCGTCGACCCAGGCGATCGCGGCCTCGCAGGTCTCGTCCTTCACCCCGCCCAGCAGCGACGGATCGCCGAACCCATCCAACCGTCCCACCGCCAGCGACACATCGGACAGCGTCAGCGTGGGACCGCCCATGCACACCGCATCGCTGATGACCCGGTAGCCCACCGAATCCGGACCGACCGTCACACCTCCGCTGTCACCTTCGCCGTCGTGACGCACGATCGTGCCGCCTCCGAGGCCAACCGAGATCAGGTCTGGCATGCGGAAGTTGGTGCGCACGCCGCCGACTTCCACCGCGGCGGTGGACTCACGAGGAAAGCCGTTCACCAGGATGCCGATGTCTGCCGAGGTGCCGCCGACATCGATCACGAGCGCATCAGTCAGCCCCGCCAGCGCGCACGCGCCTCGCATCGAGTTCGTCGGTCCCGAGCCCACGGTGAGCACGGGGTAGCGGTCGGCCTCCTCCACCGTCATCAGCGTCCCGTCGTTCTGGGTCAGGAAGCTCTCGGCGTCAAGTCCTAGCCCGGCGAGCGTGTCACGGAAGCCGTTCACCACCCGCCTCGCGACGGTCAGCAGCGACGCATTGAGGATCGTGGCGTTCTCGCGCTCAAGCAGACCCAGCGATCCGACGGTGTGGCTCAGCGAGACCGGCAGATCGGCTCCGCATTCGGCTTCGATGATCGCTGCGGCTTGCAGCTCATGGTCGGTGCATGCCGGGCTGAATGCACACGACACCGCAACGGCGGAGACGTCTCCTGCGCATTCGCCCGCGAAGCGACGGACGGCGTCTTCGTCGAGCGGTGCGATCGGCGTGCCGTCGTACTCGAAGCCGCCCTCGATGATCTGGCTGCGTCCGATGACGAGATTCCGCAAGTCTTCTGGCCAGTTGGCACTGGGCCGTACGCCCAGCGATGAGGGTGCCGCCAGCCGAAGTACACCCACCCGGTCCAGGTCGCGGCGCCGGATGATGGCATTGGTCGGGTGCGTCGTGCCCAGCATGGCCTTGCCCAGCCGGGAGGTGTCGTCGATCTGGTCGATGACAGTGGTGATCGCATCGATGATGCCGTCGATGGGCTCCGGCGTGGTCGCAGTCTTGGTCTCGACGATGATCTGGCCGTTGCCGTCCACCACGACGGCATCCGTGTTCGTGCCCCCGACGTCGACGCCGAGCCGCAGGTCCTTCATCTCCCGCATCGCGCACGCTCCCGGAAGTCGACGTAGTCGATGTCGTATCCGAAGGCCCTGGGCCCGACGAGGTCCAGCATCCCGTCGCGGTGCCACTCGGGTGCGCACGGCATGGCCAGCACATTGAGGCGCTGGCCGTAGGCCAGCCCCTCGGTGGTGATCGGGTCGGCCGACTCGTAATCGAGCAGGCAGAGCAAGTCGGGCACGGTGACCACGGCGTCGCCGTCTTCGAACGCGACAAGGTTCTCGTTCTGTATCTCGACGCGCATCGTTCGGCCGGGGTGGTCGAGGTGCTCAAGCACCACCGTGCCGCGGGCGAAGCCTTCGGTGGTCCGGCGGTCGATGTCGATCACCTTGCCGCTGAAGACGTGGGCCGCATCGGTGTAGTCGAGGAGTTCGTCCCACGCTCCTTCGGCACCCAGCTTCACGTGAGCGAGCCGCTTGCCGACCTCGGTGCAGTAGGTCATGGAGCCTGCGATGCCGGCTCGTCGCACGTCAGCCACCTTCATCGGGTAGCAGCTGATTGCGTCGGCGAGGCCGAGCTGGATGACGGCGGCGCGGGCGAGCGACTCGGCGATCTGGTTGGTGTTCGCCTCGAACACGCACATGTTGCCCTTCTCGTCCGCGATCGACAGCGGGCCTGCGGGCAGGTCGTGCAGCGTGAAGACGGTCATCTCGATCTGGGGGAAGGCTCGACGCATGCCGTCAGCGTCGACGACTGGCAGGCCCATTTCGACGGCGGTGGCGATCGGCACCAGGGTGTTGACGCCGCCGACTTCGATCGGCATGAGCGCCACCGGGTCCTCGCCCAGGTAGGCCGCCAGTGCCTGTATGCCCGACCGGAACTCAATGCCGGCGGGGATCTTCTCAAGGATGACCGTTGGAGCGCCGATGATGGCGGTCGTCAGCACCAGGCCGTCGTCGGGCAGCTCGTCGGCGCTCACGACCCGGGCGGGTCCATGGTCGGCGATGGCTTGGGAGACCAGCAGCTTGCCGACGTAGGGGTCTCCCCCGCCACCGGTGCCGAGCAGCGTGGCTCCGAGCGCCAGGTCGTCGATGTCGTCGAGGGTCAGTTCTCTCACGAACATCCTTCCGCCGGGACGGCTCGACCGCCTGGCCAGCGAATGTAGGTGGCCGCTGCGCCGGCCATCGATGGGCACATCGCAATCCCAAGCTCACCCAACAATGCACTCTGCCCTACGCACGTCGACGTCTGGGCACGACCGGTGGGACGCTCCCCGAAAACGATTGCGCCCGTGGTCATCGCACGCATCACACTCGCCGAATGAAATCTCTCGGAACCGTTCGACCCCACCGGCATTGGGAGCCAAACAGCGCGCTCAGTCAGCCTTGTAGATTCACATGATTACGTTGTAAACTAAGACTATGGCTCTTGCGCACTATCGAGTTTCCGAGAGAGGCCAGATGGCGCTGCCGGCTGAGACACGCCATCGCTGGGGAATCGCCGACGGAGGCGCAGTCGAGATCGCCGATCTCGGCGCGGTGCTGGTGGTCGTGCCCGCAGGCCGCGGCGGATTGCGGGCAATGCTCAGTGAGGCCCTCGAGGACGCCGGCGGCTACCGGTCGCTCGCGCGTCGGGTCGCTGCCAGCGAGCCTGATCTCGCTTGAGCCTGTGGCTCCCCTATGCCCGAGTCGTCCATGAACGATGTCCTTCTCGTGGATGACCACATCCTGCTGAGCCTGCTGCTCGGCGAAGAGCCGCGAGAACTGCGGCCCCGTGGCGGCATCATCGCCACAACCGGGCTGTGGTACCACCGGCTCTGCCGTGCGCTCGCCGCTCAAGACGTTGTCGGATCGATGTCGCGCCGGCTCGGAGGCGTGTCACCCGACATCGCGGTCGACGTCATCGCGGCTGTCATCGAGCTGCCGGAATCGATCGAGCTGGTGTCGCTTCGCACCCTCGGCTGGCCGATGGGCGAACTCGTGCGTGACGGCGCGCGGCTCAATTTGCTCTCGCTCGAAGCCCTGGCTGCCGCTCGCATTCTTGGTGCGGAGATCTGTTGCGCCCGTGGCAATGACAACGAACCCCTCCAAGACGCCGCTCGCACACACGCAATCCCAATTCGCAGCGTCCACCTCTGACCAAGCGACATTGCCAGCACATGCCGGCCCGTAATGGCGTCTCCCTGAGGCGACTGTGTGACATCGCTTGAATCGGCGACATCGGCGAGCGGAGAGTTCACGTCGCTAGCCCCAATAAATCGCTTTGGCGCGGAGGGTCTTGGAGGTGAAACTCCTGTCCATGAACATCAACGACCTCGTGCCGGCTCGCGAGCTGCGCGCAGCAATCCGCGATGGACTCGTGCGCGAACGCCGCCATGCGGGGCTGCGCATCCTCAACTACACGAAGAAGTGCCAGGCCGATGCTGCATGGAACGAGGTCACGAACATCTGCCGCGGACTCATCGTCGACGCAGACGGCCGCGTGGTGGCCCGACCGTTTCCGAAGTTCTTCTACCCCGGGGAACCTGCAGCGCCGACGATGCCCGACTCGTCGGAGGGCCGCTGGGAGATGCGAATCTGCGAGAAGCTCGACGGAGTGCTCGGCATCGGTTACGTAGGGTCCGACGGCAGTTCCCGCCTGTGCACCCGCGGGTCGTTGACATCCGAGCAGGGCGCCGAAGCGAACCGGATACTCGCCGAGAAGTACGCCGACACGAAGTTTCCTCGCAGCGTCACACCGCTGTTCGAGATCATCAGTCCGGCGTGTCGCATCATCGTGGACTACGGAGAGCGACGTGACTTGGTGCTGATCGCGGCAATCAACATCGATACCGGTGCCGATATCTCGCTGAGCGATCTGGCGGCTCACGGATTCGACTGGCCCGGGCCGAAGGCGCAGACCCGGCCTCTGACGCTCAAAGATGCCATCGCCGAGACGAAGCGGGGAGGCCGTGGAGCCGAATCAGAGGGATTCGTGGTGTGCTTCGATCCGGTGACTCGCAATGAGCCGTCACTGCGCTTCAAGCTGAAGCACACCGACTATCTCCGGATGCATGCCGCGCGCTTCCACCTCACCAGTCGCAAGGTCTGGGAGCTCGCCGCCGCGGATGCGCTCATCACAGCAGGCATGAGCGATCCGGCTCTGCTGGTCAAAGCCTTGCGGGTCTCGCCCGAGACCGCAGTCGAACTCGCTGACGCCCATGGCGGCCT
>JAJDZE010000076.1 GCA_022824805.1 Acidimicrobiia bacterium
GTCCCACGGCCAATGCCCCGCCTGTGGCCGCGCCGACGGCGAACACGCCCACCGGCCCGAGCGAGAACGCGGCGCCGTCGCTGACCAGCAGCGAGAGCGCGCATGGCAGGCCCCGCAGGTGCGCCGTGTAGGAATGACCCAGACCCGAACCGGCCGCTGCCGGCGTCAAGGCCATCGCCGCTACCGCGAGTGCGCGCCCGACCCCGTGCGCAAGGGCCATGGCAACCACGGCGTCGCGTGCTGCCAGCGGCATGACAGCGAAGACCTGCACCAGCGTCGCCAGCACCAGCGCCAGCGTCCCGAAGGTCCCCAGCCGGGAGTCCTTCATGATCTCGCGGCGCTCCTCGGGTGTCGTGCCGCCGAGGGCGTCTGCTGTGTCGGCCAGGCCGTCTTCGTGGAAGGCACCCGTGACGAGCACACCGGTGGCGACAGCCAGGATGGCCGCTAGCGGAGCGCCCAGCGGCTGCCACACGGCCCAGAACACGGCCCCGCTCACGGCACCAACGATTGCTCCGACGAGCGGGAACCACGGCACGCTGCGCCCAAGGTCGCGTTCGGTGGGCGGGTGCGCTCCGCCGGGAAGCCGGGTCAGGAAGGCCCACGCATAACGCAGGCTCACGCCAGGCCCCACTCGGCGAAGGTGGCGACGTCGGTGACAGCCGCTGCGGCGATCTGCACGATCGGCACGGCAACCAACGCACCTGTGCCCTCTCCCAGCCGCAGATCCAAGCGCACGAGCGGCGCCAGCCCGAGCTTGTCCAGGAGCGCTTCATGGCCTGGCTCGGCGGAGCAATGCCCGGCGATGCAGTGGTCGAGGCTGCCCGACGCAGCCAGTGCCAGCGGTGCCGCGGCGGCCGTTCCGATGAAGCCGTCGAGGATGACCGGAATCGAGCGGTGCCGCGCCGCCGCCACCGCCCCGGCGATGGCCGCAAGCTCACGTCCGCCGGCTCGGCGCAGCGCCTCCAGCGGGGCAACGCTGCCCACCCGTTCCAGCACATCGCGCACCACCGCCCGCTTGTGATCGAGCGCTGCTGCCTGCACACCGGTGCCTGGCCCCGTCCATCGTGCTGCGGCCTCGGCCGGCGACATCGCGTCGTCGGCGAAGAGCAGCCCGCAGACGGCAGCCGCGGCTGTGGTGTTGCCGATTCCCAGTTCTCCCAGCACCAGCAGGTCGGCCCCCTCGACGGTGACGGCACGGTCGACGGCGAGAACGCCCGCCCCGACGGCTGCGTCGAACTCGTCGGCGCTCATCGCATCGTGCGTGCGGATGTTGCCCGTCGGCTTGCCGACGCCAACGTCGTCGCATCGCACGACCGCACCCACCTGACGGGCAACAGCCGTCACCGTGGCGACACCGCTGTCGACCGCAGACACCATCGCAGCAGTGACCGCAGAGGGATACGCACTCACGCCTTCCGCGGCAACCCCGTGGTCAGCTGCAAACACGAGCACGGCCGGCTGCCCGACGGCGGGCTCAGGCGTGTGCTGCCAGCCGGCGAGCCATGCGGCGACCCGATCGAGCCGTTCGAACGCACCTGCGGGACGCAGCACCTGCGACGCCCGTTCAGCCACCGCGCGCTGGGCGGCCTCATCGGGACCCGGCAAATCGTCGAGCATCCGTGCCAGCGCGCTGCCGTCGCCTGAGCGAGCACCTGAATCAGGCAGGACCTCAGACGCCATCGCTCGGGTCCCGCAGTTCCAGCAAGCGGCCGGCCACCACCAGATACGCCCGGTCGGCCGCCGCGAAGACGGCCTGGTTCACCGACCCGAGCACATCCCTGTAGGCCCTTCCGAGCGGCGTGGCAGGAACGATTCCCGAACCGACCTCGTTGGTGACCACGATGGCCGTGCAGCTGCGCTCTCGCAGGCGCTCACCCAAGTCGCTGGCATCGGCCACTATCGAGCGAGCGCAGTCGGCGCTGAACCGTTCCCCGGCGCCCGGCTCCGAACCAAGTCGAGTTTCGAGAGCCGCTCCCTCGGCGAGCATCCGGTTCGAGACCCACATGGACAGGCAGTCGATGACGATCGTCGCCTCGGCATCCACCTGCTCCACTGCCTGCGCCACCTGGATCGGGGCCTCGATCGTCGTCCACGCGGGGGGCCGATCGGCCCGATGCCTCTCGATGCGTTCAGTCATCTCATCGTCACCGGCTTCGGCCGTGGCGATGAACGTCACCGGTGCCCTGGCCGACGCCGCGGCGCTCAGCGCGGCAGTGGACTTCCCGCTGCGAGCACCCCCAGTGAACGCGATCAGCACGAGCGAAACAGCATCTGCAGCGGCTCAGCAGCGAACCAGCAGCAACCCGGAGCGAGCCTTGGGCAGGAAGTAGGTGGTCTTCGGCGGCATCACACCGCCGAAGTCGGCAACTTCGAACACCGAATCGAGCGGTACCGGCGCCAACAGGATCGTGACCGGCGCTGGGGCGGCTTCCACGGTCGTCGGCCGGTAGGTGAGCCTCGGATCCGAAGCACTCTCCACGCCGAAGATGTCGCCGAGTATGAACTCGTGAACGAATGCGGCATCCAGGTGCGTCGCCGGGTTCTGGACGGGAGACGTGTCGTCGGCGGGTCTGGTATGGCGCAGACGTGCGCGGAACCAGTGGCCTGCCACGCCCACGCCGACCCATCCCGGCGCCCCAGGGCGCGCCGCGACCGCGTCGCACACCTCTTCGACATCGCATCGAGCCCTCATCAACTCCATGACGCGCCGGGGCATCATGTCGAGCTCGCTCAGTTCGCGGTCAAAGCTGCCGAGGTGCAGTTCGTCGGTGGGTGCGCACGCCACGAGCACATGCGAGAAGCCGGCCTGCCTGGCAGCCGCGACGCGATGGTGCCCGTCCACGATGTACAGCGGGCCGTCGAGGCCGACGCTGGCACCCTCGCCGCCCCCGACAGCGGCCGGCCACAGCGTGACCCGCGCACCGTCGGCGGTCTTGGTGTCGAGCAGCGGCGCCAGCGGTGTCGGTGCCCCGGCGGCGACCAGGGTGGCCTCTATGACGTCGGACACCATCGTCAGCCGCGGTGCGGTCACGACCACCGGGCTCGACATGCGGCCGACCTCGGTGAAGTGCACGGCCAGACCGTGCACCCGGCCCGGCTGCGTGTCCTCGTGCGGTCGCAGCTCAACCGAGGCGAGGCGAACGCCGCCCAGCAATGCGTGCTGCGCGTGGCCGTCAGCCTCCACGCGCTGCACGTACAGGCCCGGCGCCCGGGCGGCACCGAACACGCCCAAGCCGATGAGCCGTTCGAGTGCCTGCGTGCTGCGCGTGGCGTGCTGCAGGTGCTCACTGGGATGGCCGAAGCTCTCCGGCGGCAGTCCCGCCACATGGGCAAAGGAGTCGGGATTGTCGGCGAGGTGCTGGGCGTGCTCGTCGGGGGTGAGCGAGTCGTACGGCGCGGGGATCACCTTCGGCGCCCATTCAGGTGTCAACACACGAGCGCTGACCGGCTCGATCATCCGTTCTCCCTCCCCGCCGCCCCATCTCGCCCACCCGGGTTGTCGAGCCCCATCGTGATGAGCTCTGGGCGCACGCCGACGCGGCGGATCGAAGCTATCTCACGCCCAGCAGCAGGTCCGACGCGCGACCCCCTCAGCAGTGCGTTCGGCACCGTGGTTCTGAGACGTAGCACCACGGGTGTACGGTCAGGCTCGGAGGCGGCGATGCGCCTGCTTGGTTCCTTCTTCCGAAGACCAGCACCAAGGCAAGTCGCTTCTTGCATACGAGTTCGGCTGGCGCAGACACTGACAATCGCGGCGCTCATCGTCGCTTCGGCATGTGATGCCGACGAGTCACAGAGCACATCGGCCTCGCTGAACACGAATGCACTGATCACCACCACGACCACCACAATTCCATTCGCGGATTTCGTGGAGATGTTCTACAAGATGCCTGTTGACCAGTTGGATCTGCTGACACCCGACAAGAGACCGGAAGGGCACGACATTCCCGATGACGTTGTTCACGGAATCTTGGAGATTGCTGGGCCTTGCGCTTACATTCACCAACTGCAGACATGGGTAGACGGGGGCCTTCACCGAGACGCCTCCGGGGTCGTCCAGTCGTACCTGCTGGCGCTGCCATACAACTTGACCCACTACGACCCTTCAACACAATCACTGTGGGTTGAGCAGCAAGGGCCGATGGTCAACGGGGACAAGGTGACGGCCGTCGGCCGCATTCCTGAACACGCCGTCCCGTCAGAGCACTGCCCGTTGGCGTTCGGCAGGCAGCTTCGCGGGTCGTTGATCCCGGGCCTGTCCGAGATTCTGTGCAGGGGGGATGGCGCAGGGATATCCGGCTGGATGCCGGGAGCCGGTGAGAGCCAACCCTGTGTCTGATGAAAGTGTGGTGATGGCAAAGACAACCACTCCGTGCTCCATCGGACTCAGCCGTCGGCGACTCGGCATCGTGACCGCGTTCGCCGCCGCGCTGATCGCAAGCTCGGCCTGCGCTGACGCCAGTACGCCAACAGTGCCAGCCGTGCAGACAACGGTTACTCAACCGATGCTCACTCGCGATCTTGCTGAAATGCTCTATGTCGAACCCGACGGGACCTTCCAGGGCGATGGGTCAGACGGACGGCGCGACCTGCCACGCGTCTCGGGCACTGGATTACTGAGGTTCGACGGTTCGTGCGCATATGTTCACTCGCTCACGCTTCGGCAAGGTGAGGACGCAATCCGTCGCTCGCCCACTCCCGAAGCACAGTCGGTTTCGGCCAATCTCGTCTTCCAGTTCGGTGAGGACATGGACCGCCATCCCGGCGATGTCCCAAGCCCCGTCTATCTTCTCCGGCTCGGCTATAACTTCACGCGTTACGACCCGATCGCCCGTGCGCTCTGGGTCCACCAGATCGGACCCATGACGGAAGGCGATCGAGTCGCCTTTGACGGGTTCTACGGACGGCGATCTCTTCCGTCTACCTCGTGCCCACTGGTGGCGGCGGGAAGAATCGGCACGGCCACACTGACGCTGGCAGCGCCCTGAGCCGCTCAGCGGGGCTCAATCGCAATGGACACACGACCCCCTCAGGGGATCACGCCTGCCTGCTTCAGCTGCTCGATGTCATCCCAGTCGTAGCCGTGCTCGAGCAGGATCAGCTCGGTGTGCTGGCCGAGTTCGGGCGGTGGACCGCTGGGCGCCCATGCACTCTCCGAGAAATCCACCGGTGTCGCGACCATCTCGGTCGTGCCGCCATCGGGCGTCGGTACCTTCACCCAGCAGCCCGCAGCGTGGGCCTGAGGGTCAGACCGCATCTCCAGCGTGGACTGCACGGGTGCCCACCAGACGTTGTTTGCATCGAAGATCTCGCCCCACTCAGCGCGTGTGCGGGTGGCCATGACGGCGTCCATCTCCGCAGTGAGGGCGGCGGTGTTCTCCAGGCGGAGCACGATGTCGGCAAAGCGGGGGTCGTCCTCCCACTCGGGCCGATCAAGTGCGCGCACCACATACGGCCAATGGCGGTCGCCTTCGAGGCCCAGCATCCAGAGCCACGCGCCGTCTCCACAGCGGTAGCAGTTGATGAGCGGGTTGGGCGGGCTGTCGCGGCCCCAGGCCTCGGTCTCGCCACCCGTCATGGCGGTGACGTTGTGGTCCCAGCCGAGCAGGTAGGTGCCCAGGCGCAACAGCGACGATTCCACGAGTTGGCCCTTGCCCGTGCTGGTGCGGTGGAACAGAGCGGCCGCAACCCCGGCCGCCGCTGCCAGGCCGGTCATGTGGTCGCCCATGCCGCCGCGTTGGTACGGCAGGTCGGCGTCTTCGGGTGTCAACGACCGGACGATCCCCGCCCGCGACCAGAACGCACCCACGTCGTAGGTCTGGCGGTCGCGTTCGTCGCCCCGCAGCGAGAGTCCCGTGACGCTGGCGTAGATCAGGCGCGGGTAACGCTGCGCGAGCGACGGGTAGTCGAGACCCATGCGCTCGAGCCCGCCGGGCCGGATGTTGGACAGGAAGACATCGGCGTCAGCCAGCAGGGAGTGCAGGGCGGCGAGCCCGTCCGGCTGCCGCAAGTCGAGTGCGATGCTGCGCTTGCCGCGGTTGTCGAGATCGAACGGCGGGTTGCCGTCGCCCTGATACAGCCAGTCCAGCGAACGGAACGGGTCGCCGTCCGGCGTCTCCACCTTGAGGACCTCTGCGCCCCAGTCGGCCAGGATCCCGCCACAGGCGGGTCCGGCGATCCACACGCCCAACTCGACGACGCGGATGCCCTCCATCGGCCCGGCCATCGGTCCTCCCCCCTGCTCATGGCGCGTCGACTGCTCCGTGCCGCCACAGCACCGAGGCGGCAGGGTACTCAGCGGTCTGCGCCGCCTCTCCAGCACAGTCGGCGAGCGGTCTCAGCGTCGATGCGTTCGGCGGGCGCGATGTCTCGACCCGAGGCCGCTTCCATCCATTCGGCGGGATCGGGCGGAACCGTGGGAGCGTCGGAGGACAGCGTGACGCGGATGCCACGACGCAGCAGGCTCGCCAGCGGCCACAGCCACGCCTGCTCGGTCGGCGAGAGCTGCTCTCGGTACTTCTGCGCTCGGCGGGTCACGAAGCTGGGCTGGGTCACGACCCCGACGCCGAGCCGGGCGATGCGGTCGAGCTGTTCGGGCAGGGCGAGCGCGCAATGCTCGATTCGGTCGGGCTCTACTCGGTCGGGCACTGCGCGGTCGGGCTCAGTGCTGCGGGCTCGGCGCGTCGCCGTCTCAGCCGACAGCGTCGGCGGGTGGGCTTCCAGAGCATCCAGCGTCGCTTGCAGCGTGTCGATGTCCATGACGTGAATGGCCACCGGGAAGCCGTGCCGGCGAGCCATCGCCACCAGACCGGCAACGGCGCTGTCGTCGTCATGGGGCGGCATCACCTTGGCGTGTCCGACTTGCACCCTTCCAAGAGCGCCCGCCGCCGATGGCACGCACACCTCGCTGCCGAAGGAAAGATCGCCGAGCGAATCGAGCCGGTCGGCACCCACCATCGCCGTGACATCGACGGAGGGCACCTTGGCAGCTGCTTCCGCGAGCAGCTCGAGTGCGGCGAGATCATTCGTGTGGGTGGCGTCGGTGCATGCGGTGACGCCCCGCGCAGCAAGCTCGGCGAGCACGGCAGCAACATCGGTCACGCTCTCCGCACGCTCAGGTCTCGGCCCTCGCGCCAGCACGTCGTGGCGTTCAACGAGCACATCGCCAGACGCCAGGCCCAGGGCGTGACCTGCAACCGTGTTCACCACGACCACATGTCCCGTGATGTGGTGGAGCACCGTGGGCCGTGCGCCGGTGACGGCGTCCAGTTCAGCCACTGTCGGATGACGACGCTCGTCGAGCAGCGCATCGTCGTAGCCCCAGGCTCGGAGCCACTCACCGGAGCCACGGGTTGCCGCTTGCTCATGGGCGTCCTGCCGGCTCGGCAAGTTCGTCGGCGCGACAGAACTGCGCGCAGCCCGCCCGACGATGTCGAGCAGTTCCCCGACCGACGCCGCGGCCTGGACGTCTACGGATCGGCGTGCAGCGGCGCACGCCATCAGATGCAGGTGATCGTCGCGGTAACCGCTCGCCATGGTCATCGTGCATACCGCAGCGGAACCCACCGCTGCGACGCAACCTGACTCGCCGCATTGACTCGATTGCAGAGTTTCAATACTTGTCAGTAAATTACTTTGACTTTGTTGCTGGCCACACTACGATGCAGTGCTATGTTCGAAGCGTGGACGCGGTGATCCTCACCCAGGTCATTTCAATGGCCGTAGCAGTTCTGGCGATCGTGTGGCACCAGCAGCGTTCGACTGAGCGACTGCGGGCAGAGATGCGAGCCGAGTTCGCCGCCGTGCGAGCCGAGATCGCTGAATTGCGGGCCGACGTGAGAGATACCCGCGAGCGCCTGGCCCGCATCGAGGGCTACTTGGGCATCGGCATACCGGCCGAAGCTGCTGCTGCCGCAGCCGGCGCAGGCGTGGCCAGCAGCAATCCCCAGGCTTGAGACCGGCCTCAGATCCCCAGTTCGTCCAGCATCGGGATGAGGTCGCGGCGCAGCAGCTTGCCGGTGGAGGTCCGCGGCAACTCGTCCATCAGATGCACGAACTCGGGGCGCTTGAACGGGGCGAGGCGCTCACGGGCGTGCGCAACCAGATCATCGCCGGACGTGGCGGCGTCGGGGCGGACCACGGCGGCGGCGGCCACGCGCTCACCCCATTCCTCGCTCGGCAGGCCCACCACGGCAGCCTCGAGTACATCGGGATGGTCGTACAGGACGGCCTCGACCTCATCGGGCAGCACGTTCTCGCCGCCCCTGATGATCATGTCGCCGGTCCGGCCGTGCAGGAACAGGTAGTCATCGTCGTCGAGGTAGCCGAGGTCGCCCGTGTGCACCCAGCCCTCGTCGTCGATGGTGACCCGGGTCTTCTCGTCTTGGCCCCAGTAGCCGTCCATGGCACGGAATGTCTGCAGCTGCACCTCACCGATCACGCCGGGCGCGACGACTTCGCCGCTGTCAGCATCGACGACGCGCACCTGCACGTCGTCGAGCACCTGGCCCACCGACGACAGCCGGTGCAGCTTGCGCTCCTTTTCCTCATCGGTTCCCTCGATGCGGTGATCGTCGGGGTCGAGGACTGCCACCGTGGATGTGGTCTCGGTCTGGCCATAGGCGCCGGCGAACGCCACATTCGGCGGGAACATGTCGATGGCCCGGCGTATGACCGACGGCGGCATCGGCGCAGCGCCGTACGTGACCGCTTCGAGTCCGCCGAATGCCTCGTGGCCGAAGTTGGGGGCTTCGAGCACCCGGGCGAGCATGGTGGGCACCAGGAAGGCGTGCGTCACCGAGTGCGCCTGCACGCAGTCGATCCATGACGATGCCTCGAACTGGGGCAGCAGCACTACTACTCGCCCGCTGTAGAGAGCATTCAGCATCGAGGTCAGCCCGGCAATGTGGTACAGCGGCGCTGCGACGGCCATGCGGCCCATGTCCTCGCCGGTGGCGGCGTCGTTGGCGCCCATGACATAGCCGGTGATGGCGCCGTTGGTGAGCTTGACGCCCTTGGGCATGGCCGTGGTGCCGCTCGTGTACAGCAGCGCGCACAGACCGTCGGGGTCGACGTCTTCTGGCACCGGCAGCTCGAACGCCTCGTCGCGGGCAGCGGCGTACGACGACGGATCGTCGAGCACCAGGACATGCTCGAGGTCGTCGGGCTTGTTCTGCTCGATCAGGTCGCTGTAACGAGACTCGGTGAACAAGACGCTGATCTCGCTGTCGCTCAGCAGGTGGGCCGTTTCCTCCGCACCGGCGCGGAAGTTCATCGGCACGACGGTGGCGCCCACGAACGCTCCTCCGAAGATGGCCTCGACACACTCCACGCTGTTGGTGGCGAAAACGCCGACCCGGTCGCCGACCCCGACGCCGAGCATCGTCAGCATTCCCGCCGTGCGGGCCACGTTGTCGAGGAGTTCCTGGTAGGTGACCTCGCGTGCGGTGCCTCCGCCGGCTTCGCTTGAAGTGTCGATCAGGATGACCTGTTCGCCGGCAATCGTCGCCGGCATGAAGAGCAGCATTCCCAGATTCACGTCGATCCCCTCTGGTTCGTCCAAGCAGATATATCAGCCTCATACGCTGGTCGCATGAAGCGAATCGCATCCGCCTTGCTGGGCCTGATTCTGCTGGCGGCGGCCTGCAGCGGCGCCGAAGAGGCAACGCCGACCAGCCCCGACCCACCTCCGGCGACCACCGAGGCGCCAGCGCCCACGACCGCTGCACCGGCGCCCACGACTGCCGCCCTGCCACCGGCCACCTCCGAGGCAGCGCCTGCGACCACTGTCGCGCCGACCACGACGGCAGCGTCAGCCGACGAGCCCGAAGCCGATGCGGCGGATCCGCTCGGCGCCGCTATCGGCGACTGGATGGAACGCACCGGGGCGCCCGGCATCGTGTTGGGCATCACGCGCGGCGGTGCCGAGCCCGACACCTTCGCTTGGGGCGTGAGCGATATTGCGACTGACGCTCCCCTGACGGTCGATCACCATGTGCGCATCGGCTCGGTCACCAAGTCGGTCACTGCTGCTGTCGTGCTGCAGCTCGTCGACGAAGGTCTGGTCGAACTCGACGCGCCGGTTGCGCAGTACCTGGGCGAGGGCTGGGCACCGGGGTACGAACACGCTGCCGCCGTGACCGTGCGTGACCTGCTGGGGCACACCTCGGGCTTTGTCGAGTACGCGTTCGACGTCAGCTTCTTCCAACTCGCAGCGCCCCGGTTGGCCGAGCAGATCTCACCAGAGGAAATCTTGGAGTTCGCCGCCGCCTACGGACCTGTGGCTGAGCTGGGCACCGAGTATCACTACAACACCACCGGCTATCTCGCTGCGGGCCTGCTCATCGAAGCGGTCACCGGCAACACGGCAGCCGCGGAGCTGCGGGCTCGTGTGTTCGAGCCGCTCGGTCTCGAGCACACCTACCTGACGCCTGAGGAATTCCCGCCCGAGCCCACGGCGAACGGGTACGTCGGCGGGACGATCGGCTACCTGATGGGGCCGCTGCTGGGGCTCACCCCCGACAACCAGATCACCCACAACGACGCCATCTTCGTGGACATCGGCACCATCCCCAGCGACTTCGCCCGGTCCGCCGGATGGACCGGCGGCGGCATCGAAGCGCAGATCGGCGACACGGCGCTGCTGATCCGGGGACTTTTCGCGACCGACGTCCTCGATGCGGACCAGGTCGCTCTCATGACTGCCGGCCACCCGGATCCCGCCAACAGCTACGGCCTGGGCATCTCGACCGACGAGATTCTCGGTCTGACGATCTACACCCACGGCGGCGGTGTGCCGGGCTTTCGCACCATTGCTGCCTACGTGCCCGCATTCGACCTGGGCATCGCGCTGACAACCAACCTGCTGGGCCTCGAGGGTGACGACGATGTCGGGGGGCTGCTGGAATCGCTGGCCCCGATCCTGGCTGCCATGAACTGACGGGCCGACAGGCCGGCGAGCCTCGCGAGGTCATCGGCCATACTTTCCCCGTCAGGACCGGACCTCGGCGCCGGCCAAGGGGGCAGCAGTGAGTCAGTTGTTGACCGGCATCCGGGTGCTCGAGCTCGCATCGGGCATCTCGGGCCCGTACCTGGGAAAGCTCTTCGCCGACCACGGCGCCGATGTCGTCAAGGTGGAACCGCCCGGCGGAGACCCAGCCCGCCGTCACGGCCCTTGGGGCGACGGTGCGACGCCGCCGCAAGGTGCCGACAGCCTCGAGCAGTCGCCGCTCTTCTTGCATCTCAACACCAACAAGCGCAGCGTTGTGGCCGACATCGGCGGCAGTGCGCCAAGTGCCGACGACATCGAGTTCGTCCGGGCGCTCGCTGCCGAGTCCGACATTGTGATCGAGGCGTTCGCGCCCGGTCATCTCGACCGTGTCGGCTTGGGCTACGAATCGCTCACCGAGTTGCGGCCGGGCATCGTGCTCACTTCCATCACGCCGTTCGGACAGACCGGTCCCTATACGGAGGCCGGCTACTGCGGCAGCGACATCGTCACCTACGCCATGGGCGGGCCGATGTGGGGCACCGGAATCGAGGAGCGCGAGCCAGTCAAGCTCAGCGGCGACGTCACCTCCTACCAAGTGGGCAACCTGGCAGCGGTGCCGACACTGGCCGCGCTCATGATGAGCCAGCGGACGGGGCGGTCCGCCCACATCGACGTGTCGGCCTTCGAAGCTCAGGCAGGCACCATCGACCGCCGCGCGTCGTACCTGCTCTACGAGGCATACACCGGCTCGGATGTGGGCCGCGACGCCCGGCAGCCGCAGCGGGCATCGCCGGTGGGCTTCTACCCCACCTCGGATGGCTGGGCCTTGGTGTTCACCTTGCCGTCGTGGGCGCCGCGCATGGTGAAGACGCTCACCGAGGCCGGCCTGGGCGGCGATGAGGGCGACGGCGATTCGCTGGCCGAGCGATTCGCAAACCCCGCATGGATCGCCGACCCCGATCTGCCCGACATCGTCGAGACGTCGCTGTTCGTCTGGCTGGCAGGGCACACGCAGGACACGGTGGCCGCCGCGGCTCAGGTCAACAAATGGGGCGTCACGCCGCTGAACGCGCCCATCGATCTGCTCGACGATCCGCACTTCGCTGCCCGCGGTTTCTTCGTGCCTGTCGAACATCCGGTGGCCGGCAGCGTCACCCAGCTCGACGCGCCGTTCCGGGTCCACCGCGACATCGGGCCTGTTGCCGTCGACGGAAGCAGCGAGCGCGTCGCCCCTCGACCCGCGCCCCTGCTGGGCGAGCACGACGCCGAGATGCGCCAAGCGACCGCCGACGCAGCGAATGCAGCGGCGCCAGCGGTGAGCCCGGTGCCCGCTGGCAGCGACAGCGCTGCGACCGCGCCCGCGTCGCCGGGCCGGCCCACCGGGCTGCCGTTGGACGGCATCCGCGTTCTGGACCTGACAGTGGTGTGGGCCGGACCCGCCTGCACGATGTATCTGGGAGACCTCGGTGCCCAGGTCATCCGCGTCGACAACCCCTTCGTGTTTCCCACCGCCACCCGGGGGCTGATGCCCCGTCCGCCCAAGGAGATCAATCCGGAGTTGGGCCCCCTGTCGGGCTACCCCGATCACGACCCGGGCCGTCGCCCCTGGAACCGCCAGAACCTGTTCAGCGCCCATGCCCGCGGCAAGCTGAGCTGCACCCTCGATCCTCGGACAGAGCTCGGACGCGCCACGCTGCACCGCCTCGTGCGCGAGTGCGACGTGATCGTCGAGAACAATTCGCTCGGCGTGCTGCCGAAGCTGGGCCTCGACTGGGACACCGTGCATGCCGTCAACCCGCGGACGATCGTGCTGCGGATGCCACCGATGGGCCTCGAAGGGCCGTACTCGGATTGGGTCGGCTTCGGCGCCAACTTCGAGGCGTTGTGCGGGCTGACCGGGCTGCGGGGCTACGCCGACGAGGACCCCACGAGCCTGACGTCTGTCTTCCATATGGACCCCGCCAGTGCCGCGACCGCAGCGTTCGCGCTGCTGGCCGTGCTGCGGCGCCGCGACGGCGCTGACGGGAACGGAGGCACGGGCGTCGGCGAGCTGATCGAGTTCTCCCAATCGGAGAACGTCATGCAGCACATCGGGGAGTACTTCATCGACGCTGCGGCCACCGGCACTCGCCATCGGCCCGCCGGGAACCGCTCGATCGCGCGCGCCCCGCAGGGCTGCTATCCGTGCGCTGTCGACCCCGCCCGGCCAGACCACGACGACGAGTGGGCGGTGATCGCCTGCGAGACCGACGACCACTGGCGTGGGTTGGCGCGGCTGATCGACGGCGGCAAAACAGACCAATCCTCACTGGTCGGAGATGTCCGTGACAGTGGCACGGACGGAGCGGCGCGGGCGCCCGACAACGCCGGTCAATCCGCTCTTGCCGACGACGAACGACTGGCAACGCTGGCCGGGCGCTTCGAGCACCACGACCGCATCGACCAGCGCATCAGCGCCTGGACCTCGACGCGCACCTCCACGGAGGTCTTCCGCCTGTGCCAGCAAGCAGGCGTGCCCGCCGGGCCGGTGCTGCGCGAATCGCAGCTGCGTGCCGACCCGCAGATGAGCGATCGCTGCTGGTTCCGCGAGAACGGCTCGGTCGAGCAGGGCTGGCACCGCTTTCCCGGACGGCAATGGCGCTGGGACGGCCCCGAGATGCCGTGGCGGCCCATCGGCATCCTCGGAGATGCGAACGAGTACGTCTACCGCGACCTGCTGGGACTCGACGACGCCGAGTGGCAGGCGCTGTGCGACGAGGGCCACATCACCCGCGACTACCTGAACCCCGACGGCACCTCCATGTGAGCCCGCGGCGGCGGCGCCCCGGATGGGGCCGCGCAGCACGGGTAGATTGCCCGCATGGCAACTGACACGCGAACCGAAGCAACCGAGATCGAGTTCTGGGTAGACCCCATCTGACCTTGGTGCTGGGTGACGGCCAGGTGGGTCGTCGATGACGTTGCTTCAGAGCGCAACCTGAAGGTGAAATGGCAGCCGATCAGCCTGCTCTTCAAGAACGAGCCCCCGACCGACAGCCCGTACTACGACGCGGTCGTCGTCACGCACGGCCAGCTGCGGGTGATGGAATCGATCCGGGCCGCCGAGGGCGACGATGCCGTGTTCGGCGTCTACTGGGACTTCGCCAGCCGTATCCACCACGACGGCGACCGCGACTTCGACATCGCGCAAGCGCTCGAGCAGTTGGGCATCGATCCCGAGCACGCCAAGGCAGCCAGCGACGAGAAGTGGGATGCCGAGATCCGCTCCCGCATGGACGATGGCTTGGCGCTCGTGGGCACCGATGTCGGCACGCCGATCATCGCTCTCAACCGCAGCGACGGCGAGCGGGTGGGCATCTTCGGCCCGGTCATCACGCGGGCGCCCAAGGGCGAAGACGCCCTGAAGCTGTGGGACGGCATGGTGGCCATGATGGACATTGACGGTTTCTGGGAGCTGAAGAAGACCCGCACCGAACGGCCCGAGTTCGGCGAGCGCCCGGTGACCGTGCCGCCGGTCGGCTGAGGTTCCCCGCCGACAGACACCGCATCCAACCGAGACCCGCACCGCCTACCGCGGCCCCGGCGCCATCCCGAGCAACAGGAGCACTGCGTCGATGACCGGCACGATTCTCGACGACCTCAAGATCATCGACACCGACAGCCACTGGTCGGAGCCGTACGACCTGTGGACATCGCGGGCGCCGGCGAAGTACCGCGACCGCGTGCCGCGCATGGCCGAGCGCAACGGCAAGCGCCGCTGGTGGTTCGACGACTCGATTCCGATTGGGCTGCCGATCGCGTCGTCGGTGGTCGGTCCCGACGGCCACAAGGTCACCGGCACGGTGTTCTTCGACTTCGACAACGAGATGGTGCACCGCGCCAGCTACGACGCCGAGGCTCGGGTTGCCATGCTCGACGAGCTCGGCCTCGACGCGCAGATCATGTACCCGAACGTGGCCGGCTTCGGCAACCAGAACTTCCTGAAGTCGCCCGATGACGCCCTGCGGCTCATCTCGGTGGAGATCTACAACGACGCCCTCGCCGAGTTCCAGGAGGCCAGCGGGCAGCGGGTGTTCGGCATGGCGCTGCTGCCCTGGTGGGACCTCGACGCGGCGGTGCGCGAGATCGAGCGTTGCCACGCCAACGGCCTGCGGGGCATCGTGACCTGCTCCAACCCTGAGGAAGCCGGTCTGCCCGACATGGCCATGCCCCACTGGGACCCGGTGTGGCAGGTGTGCTCAGACCTCGCGATGCCGGTCAACTTCCACATCGGCTCGTCGAAGGGCAACCTCGACTACTACGGCAAGGCGCCGTGGCCGTCGTTCGGCCCCGAGCGGAGGCTGGCGGTGGGCTCGGCGAACCTGTTCATGGGCAATGCACGGGTGGTCGGCAACATGATCTACTCCGGCGTGCCCGAGCGCTTCCCCGACGTGAAGTTCGTCTCCGTAGAGAGCGGGGTGGGCTGGCTGCCGTTCTTCCTCGAAGTGCTCGACCACCAGATGGCTGAGACAGCACCGAACGAGCTGGCCGACCTCTCGATGCTGCCCTCGGACTACTTCCGCCGCCAGTTCTTCGGCTGCTTCTGGTTCGAACGCTCAACAGTGCGCCCCACTGTGGACTACGTAGGCGCCCAGTCACTCATGTTCGAGACCGACTTCCCCCACCCCACCTGCCTCTACCCCCGCAACGACCACGACCTGGCCAAAGCCCTCGAAGGAATCCCCCACGCCGACATCGAGCGAATCATGTCCCTAAACGCCGCCAATCTCTACCGCATCAACATCTGACACAGCTCAGCCCGGTGATCGGTCGCCGTCCCGACGGCTGGTAACTGGCTCGAACTCTGACCTCTTGGCGCATCGGTAACGCTTGTTTCCGAGGTCGGCAGCGACGATCTTCTGCAAGCAGAATCTTGCTATACGGCATGTCCGGGGGGACCAGCTTGAATCGCAACAGAAATCCACATCCGGCTATCGCGGGAGCGAGCCAGTCCATACGAGACTTCCTCGCGCGTCGCGACATGTCCGCCTTTACGATCGGACCCCAAGAAGGATCACGGTTTGATTCGGAGAAGCAACAGTTGCCGCTGAGCGCCCGAGCCGGTGTGGGGACGATCTTGGCCCATGCCCAGATGGCTTGCCAGTTCCGTCTCCTAGCCGCGATGGACTTCATGGGCGGAATCGCTTTCTTGATGCACAGCGCCGAGTCGGTCTACTCAGTGTTTCCACTGTCGCGCGCATCCATCGAGAATGCCGCATACGTCACCTGGATTCTGGAACCCGACATCAGTGCCGAGCAGCGTGCATGCCGCGGAGCACTCGATCACCACGCAAGCGCCAAAGAGAGTCTCAAGAATCAGCGACGGCACCGCCAGTCGGGTCTGACGGAGGATCTTTCCCTTCAGGCTGACATAGGCATCGCCCAACTCGCCGAGATTCTCGACAGTATTCAGCGCGATCTATCGGTTGCCCGGAACTCTCTTCCCCCCAACTCGAAGGAGCAATACCCCAGCAAACGCCGAGTGGTTGATGATGCCGTCGCTGCGTTCTCATCGCAAGCTGGCATCGGTGAAATTCATTACGGCTACCTCTCTGACCTGGCGCACGGTGGAGTTATCGGTCTGCGAAATCTCCATCAAGGCGATGGAATGATGGAAGACTTCAACGTCCGCGTGGATCGCTTCTTGCTGCCCGTTGCCATGGCGGTCACGACCTTACAGCCTTGCCTCGCTCGGGTCGCCGAGTCTTGGGGCCTACAGCCTGCTAACGACGACATGCATCAAGTCCTCGAAGTGCTATTGGAGGGCTTCCGAAACCACAGCAGTGAGCCTGCGTTCCAATAGGTCTGCCTATGACACGATGCCGCATGTCGAGCTTCGGAGCAAATTGACACGGCTGGCGTGCGTGTTCTCGATGGCCGCGCGGGCTTGAGAAGCAACCACTCGACTTCAGTGCGCACGCATGGTTGTCACGGCTGATCGCCACGGCGATACCGCTTGCCGGCTCAGGTTCGATGCAGCAGCCCGGGGCTCAATGTGTCGGGACGGGCCACCTAGCCCACGACGGATCTCAAGATCCGGCAATCCCTGTGACACCCCCCAGTCGGATTGCTGTTCACTCGTCGAGTGGAGGGCGCATCTCATTGGCTCATTGGGCAGCGCGGCTGGGATCGTCGTCGAGCACTTGGCGGTTGGTGATCACCTCGTCGATGATCCCGTATTCCATAGCAGCGTCGACATCCATGATGAAGTCACGCTCCGTGTCGCTGCGGACACGCTCAAGGTCTTGGCCAGTGTGGTGGGCAATGACCCGCTCGATCCGCCCACGTAGTTGGTCGATCTCCCGGGCCCGTCGTTCAATTTCAGCCGCTTGGCCCATCATCGAACCGTAGGGCCGACTCAATAGCACTTGCGCGTTGGGCAGCGCCATCCGCTTGCCCGGCGTGCCTGCTGCAAGCAGCACGGCAGCCGCTCCCGAGGCCTTTCCCAAGCAGATTGTCGCGATGTCGTTGCGGATGGACTGGCTGGTGTCGTAGATGGCGAACAACGAGCTGACGCCGCCGCCCGGCGAGTTGATGTAGAGGTTGATGTCTTTGTCGGGATTCTCCGACTCAAGTTGAATCATCTGCGCGCACACCAGGTTGGCTACGGCATCGTCGATGGGCGTGCCCAGGAAGATGATGTTCTCCTCGAGTAGCCGGGAGTACAGATCTTGCGAGCGCTCACCCGCGAACTGATCACGACATAGTTGATGTGGCTCGCCCAAGATGGGATCGTCCGAGAAGGGCTGCTCGAACACGTCGGTGACTTCCTCGATCATGCGACATTGGCGCTCGATTTCATCGGCCATAGCTCCGGGGTCGTCAGCGCAGGACCGGAGCCAGTCAGCGCAGGACCGGAGCCATGCGGCGAGCACCGGAGCGGGCATCGATTCGAGGGCGCTCGGCCGGGGCATGAGGAGGGCGGCGGCGGTCGGGGCATATCGATCGGAGGGGAGGTAGAAGAGCGCCGGTTCGTTCCTGCTGACGACTTGGCTGAGGTATTCAGTGAAGTCGGTGTCGCGGTCGTCTCCGTGGGTAGGGGCGTAGCGGGCCGGAGGCAGGCGGTCGGTGCGCACCGGTTCGTTCTGAGCGATGGCCCAATCCATAGAAGCGATGATGGCCCGGCTTTCGAGGTCGTCAGCGCAGGACCGGAGCCATGCGGCGAGTGCCGGGGCGGGCATGGCCCCGGGGGCCGTCGGTCGGCGTGCGAAGAGGAAGGCGATGGCCCGGTCTACCGTGCCCGCGTAGTCTGCGTGAAGGATCGCCAGTTCATTACGTGCTATCCCTTCCAAGAGGCTCGCGGCGAGCCGTGCTGTCCTGTCCTCGTCGTTGGCGATGTAGTGGGCGGTCATTGCTCGACCCTTCCGGCGCAGCGGGACTGGCGCGGCGTGTTCCTCGGCATTCGGCACTTCTTCCCGTTGGCCCGTCAGGCGGTCACGGTGGGGCTGGTTCCCGCGGTGTGACGATAGTGGGCTTCGTGTTCGTCGGGTGTTGGGCAGCCGAGGCTGGGGACTGTCAGACGCTCCCTTGCCAAGTGGCGAGTGCCCGAATTGACATCGAAGCGACGCAAATGCCCGCCCGAGACCTAGATGGTTAGTTCCAAGGGTTTAGTGGCGCTTCGCGTTTGCGCGTGGGGTGATTGTGTGAGGGTCACGGTCTGAGTGGGAGGGATCCCCCAGAATCGGAGGTGTTCGACATCTCTGAGTTCTGGAGGATCCCCGTGAGGCTTGACGCTATTCGCGCGTTGCATGTGGTTGTCGGTTTGGGCGCCGGCGTGACGGTGACCGGTGTCGAGGACCGTCGCGGAGGTCCGCTGGTGATCGGGATCGAGCTGACCGGACGGCCGTGCTGTGGGGGCTGCGGGGGGACGGTGTGGGCGCACAGCGCCAGCACGGTGAGGCTGGCCGATCTTGCGGCGTTCGGGCGGCCGGTGCGGCTGGGGTGGGCAAAGCGCCGCTGGCGGTGCCCTGAGGAGTCCTGCGCGGTGGGCACGTTCACCGACCAGGACCCCGCAGTCGCGCCGCCCAGGGCGCGGATGGCCAGCAGGGCGGCGCGTCACGCGACCCGCCGCGCGGGCGCCGGTCGGGCGGTCAGCGAGATCGCCGCGGAGATCGGCTGCGGGTGGCACACCGCGATGGTTGCTGTGCACCGGTGGGGATCGGCGCTGCTCGATGCCGACTCGGCACGCCTCGACGGGGTCACTGCTTTGGGCCTGGACGAGATTTTGATGTTCCGCCGCGGCCGGTACCGCGAAAAGCACTGGGGCACCACCATCGTCGACACCCGCCGCGGCAGGCTGCTCGACATCGTGCCCGGTCGCAGCGCCGACGGGGCCACCGCATGGATCCGAGCGAGATCGTCGCGGTGGCGCAAGCAGGTCCGCTGGGGCGTGATGGACCTGTCGGGTCCCTATCGCAAGACGTTCACCGAAGCGTTGGCGCACGCCCGCCA